>JAFMJR010000050.1 GCA_017853385.1 Ilumatobacteraceae bacterium
CCATTGGCCGGCCCGAGGCAACCATGTTTTTGTGCGACATCGGCGGTGGATCTACAGAAGTAGTCATAGGTAGCAACGACGAGGAAATGCTTGCTCGAAGTTTCAAGCTTGGCGCAGTGCGTTTAACCGATCGCTTTTTTTCAACTGAAACATTGCATCCAAGTGCTGTTGGCAGCTGCAAAGCATTTGTGCGCTCAACGTTGATGGTGATTCAACCAGACATTGCCGAGCTTGGATATGACATTGCCGTCGCATCGTCGGGCACTGCCGAAACAGTTGCGCGAATCATTCATGCTCAAACAGGTGAATCTCAGCCCAAAACCATGAATCGATTTGAATTCACACGAATTCAGGTTTCAGAAACAGTAAAAGCACTTGCAGCCTGTACAACGGTTGATGAACGCCAAAAAAAGTTTGGCATCGATAAAAGCCGAGCCCAGATCATTCTTGCTGGCGCAATCATTCTTGAAGCCATCTGCGATGTGTACGGGATTGGCACTCTGGTCTTTAGCGATTATGCGTTGCGTGAAGGCGTGCTCATTGACTCACTAAGGCGGCGCGGTCTCGGGCCTCAGTCAAGCGAACATGACCCAGCGATGCACAGCGTGCGCCAACTGGCCGAACGATGCGACGACCGCCTTGAACACTCCGAAAACGTAGCCAGACTCGCCTGTCAGCTCTTTGACCAACTGCAGAAAACGCTGCAATTAGAACCCGAAACACGCAAGCTGCTTGAAGCCGCTGCGCTGCTCGCCAATGTTGGAGTTGTTATTTCGCACTCCAAACACCACTTACATTCCTATTACGTCATTCGTAATTCAGAACTCGTAGGGCTTAGCGACCGCGAAATTGAACTCATCGCGCAGATTGCCAGGTACCACCGCAAAGGCGAACCAAAGCTTGACCACGCTCCATTTGCTGCACTGAACGACAGCGACAAACATCTTGTTCGATCACTTGCGGGAATCTTGCGTGTTTGCGTTGGTCTAGACCGCACGCATGATGGACGCGTAAAAAAAGTTCAGGTTAAACACACCGATTCAGAAGTGGTCATTGAATTTTCGTGCGCAAAGAAATTTGATACCGAACTCAATGAGTATTCGGCCAATGAACGCAAGGCGCTACTGAGCGACGTTTTGCATTCGCGCGTGAAATTCGTTAGCTCAAAGAGCTAGAGCGCAACTACGCCTGTGGCGTGTCGTTGCTTGGGGTTTCGTCTTTGGTGCCTTTTGCCCCAGCCGACTGACCCTTTTTGAACTCTTGCTGTGCTTGTCCAAGATTGCGAGCAATCTTTGGGAGGCGCGAGCCAAACAAGGCCACAGCGATAACGATGACGACGATACCTTCCCAACCGGAGAACATGGTTACAGGGTAGCACGGAGGCCCCTGAATGCGATAAGCAAGAAAGATGCTCGAATGCGTCATCAACATCAGCGAAGGGGGAAACCCTGCTTTGCTCAACGCCTTATCCACCACTCTCGGCGCCGACCTGCTCGATCTGCATAGCGATGCCGATCACAATCGCAGTGTTTTCACTTTGGCGGGCACAGATTCAGCTCGAGTGCTTGCACGCGAAGCATTGAAATTATTCGATATATCGGTGCATGACGGTGTTCACCCTCGCGTAGGCATCGTGGATGTTGTTCCGTTTGTTGCACTTGAACCAAGCACATTCGACGATGCAATTGCAGCACGCAATGAGTTCGCAAAATTCGCATCGGAAGAACTCGGTGTTCCCTGTTTTCTCTACGGACCGGAACGAACACTTCCCTACATTCGCAAACATGCATTTATTGACTTGCTCCCCGACTACGGACCCGCAAATCCGCATCCAACTGCAGGAGCAATGTGTGTAGGAGCTCGACCAATTTTGGTTGCGTACAACATTTGGTTGAAAGACTCCACATTGCAAACAGCAAAAGACATTTGCAAACAATTGCGCAGTGATTCTGTGCGCACACTTGGATTACAGGTTGGCCCAAGTGCGCAAGTCAGTATGAACCTCATTGCCCCTGAAATCACTGGGCCAATGGCGGTGTATGACGCAGTCGCGGCTCTCGCACCAATTGATCGTGCAGAACTCGTTGGATTAGTTCCGGCTCGAGTGCTTGCAGAAATTCCTCGCGCTAGATGGGCAGAGCTTGACCTATCAAATGAAAAAACAATTGAGTGGAAACTTGCTCAACGCAACAGATCGTTGCAGAGTTAACAACTACTAACGAGAAAAATTACGCAGTTGCAATGTTGCGAGTTGCTTGAGCGCGTTGACGACGCAAACGACGACGTTCACGCTCTGACAAACCGCCCCAAATACCAAACTTTTCGCCGTTAGCAAGCGCGTATTCCAAGCACTCACCACGTACAACACAACCGCGGCATACTTCTTTTGCTTCGCGAGTTGATGCGCCACGTTCTGGGAAGAAAAGGTCTGGGTCTACACCGAGGCAGTTTGCTTGGTCTTGCCACGCACGGTCTGCGCTCAATGTGATGTGATCTTCTTCCACGAATTTTCCTCCCTAGTTCCTCGAACAGTCGCGATGACGCGCCTACACCGAGGTAATTACAACGGTGTCATTGTGGCAAAGATAAGGGAAAAATGCAAATACGCGTGGGTCTGCGACCCATCGCCGATCAGATGACGAGCTACCTACGACCCGCCATCGTTCGCTTGTGATCTAAAAAATCAACCAACACATAGTCGCCCAATGTGTCGGGAGTAGTGAAAAAAGCCTTGCCTTTATTGATTTTTGTGAGCTGCTCAATGAATCTACGCAGGCCATTATCTGCATCAAGCATGAAGGTATTGATGCGAATTTGCTCCTTGGTACAGCGAGTCACTTCTCGCAAAGTTGCCTCCACAGTTTCGTGAACAGGAGGGTAATTAAAGAAGATTTGACCCTGTGGAGTGATGTGGGCTGTTGGCTCTCCGTCCGTGATCATGATGATCTGTTTTGTGCCCGTTTGTCTCGCCAACATTTTTCTCGCAAGCGTGAACGCATGATGCATGTTGGTGCCATACGCAAAGTCCCACGAGACCTCGGGGATGCTTTCTGGTTTTAGTTCTCGGGCTATTTCGCCAAACCCAACGACACCCAAATAATCCCTAGGAAATTGGGACGAAATGAGGTGGTGTAATGCCATTGCAACTTTTTTTGCAGGAAGAAAATTGTCGCGCATTGGCATGCTGAGCGAAAGATCCAACAACAGCACTGTTGACGACCTGGTGGAATGCTCAGTGCGTTCAATTTCAAAATCTTCTGGTGATAGATCAATTGGTAAACCTGAGCCATTACGACGCAATGCATTACGCAGAGTTCCATGAAGATCAAGTCTGAATGGGTCACCAAACTCATACGGTTTCGTATCGTTGGCACGTTCGTGACCGATACCTGTCGCATCAATTTTGTGTTGCCCAACCATGTCTTTGCGCAATTTGCCAAATAGCTCGCGCAGTGCATTTGCTCCAAGCTTGCGAATTGCTCGAGGTGTGAGTTGCATGCGCCCCTCGCGCTGGTCGATGAGCCCCGCGTCTTGCATCATCTTTGACAGTTTTGACAACTGATCCAGCGACTTCGCGGCATCGTCTCCCAGTAAGTCCCTCACCTTGTCCATGTCTGCTTCCGCCAAAGAGGCAGGATTACTGGCGTTTTTCATCAGGTTTTCCAGCTGATCGAGGTCGGAAAGGTCTTGCATGGCCTGCATGGCCTGCTGAAAGCCGAGCGGTTCTTGACCTGAAAAGTCGTACTGTTTCCCCCACCCGGCTTGCGGAAACATGCCCTGTAAGTTCTGCGCCAACTGGTCCATTTGCCAACGCAAATCCATGTCTTCAAGCAACTGTTCTGAAAGTTGTTGAAGTTGTGCGCGTTGCTCTGGCGACATTGAATTCAACATTGCTTGCGCCATTGCCATGCGTTGTGCCATCTGTTCAAGCAACTCATCCAGCGATTGCGGATTTTCTGGAAAGAAATCACCAAACTTTTCCATGAATTGCTCGAACTGTGGGTCTTCACCATTTTTTCTTCGTTCAAGCATTTCGTTCAATGCGGCCATCATGTCTTTCGTGCGTGCCATTTGCTCTGGCGACATGTTCTGCACCGCACTAGACATTTGATCCAGTTGTTGCTGCATTAATTGCTCGCGCAATTTGTCCATTAGCCCATCAAAACGCTGCTTTGCCGAGGGCGATTCAAAGTCGTAATGCTGCAGCTCTCGAATCTTCCCAGCCAAATCGTCGGGCAACATGTCGAGCGTGAAATTGTTTCCGGCAACTTGTCGCTCTTCGTCAACAATGTCGTTCAACTCGTCGGCAATCTCTTTGTACACCCCACCCAAGTCGCCGCGCTCCTGAATTCTTTCGCGCTGCTCACGAAGTCTTTTCATCAACTCGCGAAGACCCGGCATGTTGTTGCCGTTGGCATCCTTCAAGCCGTCTTGCATCATTTTGCGCATCGCCGTATTGATGTCACCGTGATAGGTCAGATCGTCTGCCAACTCATCAAGCAGCGAATCAGCATCCAGCTCAAACCCGCGCTGCGTGCCATCCCAACGTGAGTAGGTGAAGCGGGATGCCATATGCGAACCATACCCCTAGGCTGAGGTCAGATATGCGGTTCAGACGAACGTTCATCTTCGTAGACCTCTCGGGTTTTACGGACTACACCGAAAACTTCGGTGATGGTGCTGCTGCGCAACTGCTTGCCAACTTTCGTGGGGTAGCTCGTGCGGTTGGGTCCCACCAAGGTGTGCGTATCGACAAATACCTTGGTGACGGGTTGATGGCTGTAGCCGTAGAAGCCGAAGACGGAATCACGTTTGCGATGATGTTGCAACGCAATGCTGCGGTTGCCTGCGCACCTTTGTCGCTGCGAATTGGCATCGCAACAGGCGACACCATGTTGTTTGAAGGTCAGGACTACATCGGGTCAGCACCAAACATGGCTGCGCGACTGTGCGACGCTGCGGCAGGTGTTGGCACTTTGATTCCGCTTGACCAAGCTGTTGATCTTCCTGTTGGTGTGTACACCGTGCCGCATGAGCCCGTAAATCTTCCAGGATTTGCGCACCCAATTGAAGTTGCAACACTTGCTGGCGAACCACTCATTGATGGTCGATATGACATCAATGAAGTGTGGAATCGCTCCCCTTTTGTTGGCTAATTAGCACCTAGCCACGCGAACGATACGTTGCGCGTGATCCACTTGCGTCTTTGTTCAACCGCTTAGACAAGTGCAATCCTTCAAGCACAAACTCCACACCACTTGCCAGCACTGCAGCACTCGCATCGGCTCCCACAATTTGCGCCACTAAATCACGCAATGCAGGGATGTCATTGAACATGGCGCCGTATGCAACTGATTCAACATCTTCACCGGCATGTAGCACCACGCCATTGTCAAACGCTTCGACAACTTCGCGTATTTTTTCGCCAGTGACACGCTGCTTAAACACCTGCAAAATTGCGGTCTTTACGATGTTTTCCAAAATTGCAGATTCGCGTCCATCTTCGGTTGTTTCAAATTCAACTTTTCCAGCGGTTGATGCTGCAAGTGAAGCTAGGTCGCTCACTCGTGGTGCAACCTGTGTTTCACCCATTCGCAATGCTCGACGAACTGCATTGGCAGCAAGTGTTTCGTAGTTGCTTACCGACAAACGCACGCTCACACCGCTGCGCTGATTGACATGACTACTTGATCTTGCAATGTGACTAATTGTCGTCACTATTTCTTCCATGAAT
This sequence comes from Ilumatobacteraceae bacterium, assembly GCA_017853385.1. Lineage (GTDB taxonomy): Bacteria > Actinomycetota > Acidimicrobiia > Acidimicrobiales > Ilumatobacteraceae > UBA3006. The sequence continues at coordinate 5,735 of JAFMJR010000050.1, forward strand.
GAAGGCCATGTCACTACCACGTTGCCGATGGTGGATTCTCTGGCTTCCTGGCGAACAATGTGCATTTCTGTTTCCACTTCAAGTGGATAGTGCGTGCGAATTTGGCTACCAAAGCGGTCTTTCAATGGCGTAATCATCCGTCCACGATTGGTGTAGTCCTCTGGGTTGGCAGAAGCCACCAACATCACATCAAGAGGTAAGCGAATTTTGTAGCCACGAATTTGTACGTCACGCTCTTCCAGCACATTCAAAAGACCAACTTGAATTCGCTCAGCCAAGTCCGGCAATTCGTTAATTGCAAAAATGCCACGATTCGTACGCGGCACGAGCCCATAGTGAATAGTTAACTCATCACTCAAATATCGACCTTCCGCAACTTTGATTGGGTCAACTTCGCCAATTAAGTCGGCAATTGATGTGTCTGGTGTTGCCAGTTTTTCTCCGTAGCGATCTTCGCGATTAACCCAAGAAATTGGGGTGTTTTCACCCATTTTTTCAACCAGTTCGCGTGCATGACGCGACACCGGGTTGTACGGATCATCATTAATTTCACTGCCTTCAACGATGGGCATCCACTCATCAAGCAATCCGGTCAGCGAACGAATCATGCGAGTCTTTGCTTGTCCGCGTTCGCCAAGAAAAATCACATCGTGGCCAGCAAGCAATGCATTTTCAAGCTGTGGCATGACGGTGTCTTCGTAACCCATCACACCTTCAAACAACTGTTGGCCCGCAGAGATTCGTGCAACCGCATTGCGTCGCAACTCTTCCTTCACCGGAATTGATTGCCAGCCAGAGGCGCGAAGTTCGCCCAGTGTTTTTGGCAAGCTGTGTGCAGAGGTTTGTGCGTTGGCCATGCGCCGACGCTACCCGCCGCCTCGGCGAGCCGCCTAGGCGGGGGTTTATTGTGAAGCCATGACTTCTACTTCTTCACCCGTTGCCGTTGTTACCGGTGCCAACTCTGGCATTGGCAGAGCCACTGCTTTGTACTTAGCGCAGCAGGGGTATCGAGTATTTGGCACTGTTCGCTCACTCGACAAAGCAAGCAAATTGCAAGCACGGGCTAACGAAATTGGCGTTGCTGTTGAACTTATTGAAATGGACGTCGCTGATGACGCTTCTGTGCAACGCGGATTCGCTGACATTTTCCGTGCTACCGACCATGTTGATGTGCTGGTAAACAATGCGGGCATTGGTGGCAATGGTGTCGTCGAGGAAAGCACTCCGCAGATGTATCACGATGCATTCAACGTCAACGTTGTTGGCGCAATTCGTTGCGCTCAACAAGTGTTGCCAAATATGCGTTCCCGCAAACGTGGAACCATCGTGAACATCACGTCGGTGGTTGGCAAACTTGCAGCTATCGCACAGGCTCCTTACGTTGCATCGAAGTGGGCCTTTGAAGGTGTGAGCGAAGAACTCGCGCAAGAAGTTGCGCCGTTTGGTATTCGAGTTGTCATCATTGAGCCCGGCGTTACAAAGTCGTCAATTTTTGCAAAAAACATTGACGCACCAAATCAGTCGGGGGCTTACGACGCCCACTATCGAAGAATGTTTGCGTTTTACGCTGCCGGAATTGCTAATGCCACACCTGCTGAAGAAGTAGGTGCGCTGATTCATCACGCCATAACCACTACTTCACCCCAATTGCGGTACGCATGTTCGTGGGGAGGCCAAGAAATCGTTGCCGGCCGGGCCTTGCAGTCAGACACCGACTGGGTGAATATGGCGGTTTCAGCAGATGACTCGGACTATTACTCAGCCTTCAAAACCGCGTACGGAGTGGATTTGAGCAAAAGTTGACAAAAATGGTCGGGATTAGGGTATCGTGACGACTCCCGTTCACAAAGGAGATCATCATGTCTGTACGTCTTGGAGATGTAGCACCCGACTTCACCGCGCAAACCACTCAAGGTGAAATCAAGTTTCACGAATGGTTGGGCGATTCATGGGGCGTTTTGTTTAGCCACCCGAAAGATTTCACTCCGGTGTGCACCACCGAACTTGGTTACGTTGCAAAAATCAAACCAGAATTCGACAAGCGCAACGTAAAAGTCATTGGTCTTTCTGTCGACAGCGTTGAATCTCACGAAAAGTGGGAAGGCGATATTGGAGAAACACAAGGAACACCAGTGAATTTCCCCATGATTGGCGACCCAGATCGCACCGTGTCGAACTTGTACGACATGATTCACCCAAATGCAAACGACACGCTCACCGTTCGCAGCGTGTTTGTTATCGGACCAGACAAAAAAGTGAAGCTCACCATCACCTACCCAGCATCAACAGGACGCAACTTCGATGAAGTGTTGCGCGTTATTGATTCATTGCAGCTCACTGCAAAATTCAAGGTAGCGACACCTGCAAACTGGAAAGACGGCAACGACGTAATCATCGGTGCAGCGGTTTCCGACGATGAAGCCAAGACGCTGTTCCCTGGAGGTTGGAAAACCGTAAAGCCGTACCTGCGGGTACTCCCACAGCCGAAATAAGCACGGCATAACACCCACAAATATTGGGTCGTAGGCTGAGGGGTATGAACAACCCCTCAGCCGCGACAGCCCTTAATGTCTCCAAAATTTACGGTCACGGAGACAGTGAAGTCCGAGCACTCGACGACGTTTCAGTGCAATTTG
>JAFMJR010000014.1 GCA_017853385.1 Ilumatobacteraceae bacterium
TGATCTGTTGTGGGGGTTGACATGGGGCTCCAATAATTTCCACTATGGCCATAGGTACAATACCTGTGTGTCGAGCAAGTCTGCCAACCTCACCTCGGGATCCTTCACCGCGCAGGTGTCTGCAATCACCTCCGCATTCGGAGACCCAACGCGTCGCGCCGTGTATCTATTTGCACGTGAAAGCGAGTCAGGTGTCACTGCAGCGCAAGTTGCCGAGAAATTTGATGTGCACCCAAATGTGGCTCGCCATCACCTCGACAAGCTTTCTGCAGGCGGGTATCTCGAAGTAGCAGTAGACCGTCACGAGCGTGGTGGCGCTGGACGCCCTTCAAAGTTGTATCGCGCAGCCGCTGACGTCAACTTGTCATTCCCTGTTCGCAGTGACGACTTAGTGCTGTCATTGCTTGGAAAAACTCTTGCGCTTTTGCCACCTGATAAAGCCGAAGCAATGGCTGAAGAAGTTGGACAGCAGTACGGTCAAGCAATGGCTGCAGGCATGCAAGGCGAAGATCTCGCAGCAGGACACAAGTCATTGCGCGCAGCCATGCAAGCTGTTGCCGATGCACTCACCGCACACGGATTCGCAGCACACACCGATCAGCGCAACAATCAACTTCGCATTGTGAACAACCACTGCCCATTTGGTGACGTGGCGATTGAACACCCAGTGATCTGTGCAGTTGATCGTGGAATGGTGAAAGGAATGCTCACCGCAATTTACGGTGACACCACGCCAGAGACTTCAGCGTCGTTGCCACAAGGCGACACGTTTTGCGCCACCACTATTTAGAAATGAGTTAGCGGGGTTCAGTCGCCCCAAAAACGCTGTTCCAAAAACGGATCTCCGTACATGTGGTATCCGTTTTGTTCCCAAAAGCCTGGCGCGTCGGTCTCACGCAGTTCTAATCCGCGCAACCACTTTGGCGACTTCCAGAAATACAAATTGGGAATGAGAAGTCGCACAGGACCACCGTGAATTGGTTCAATTGCTTCGCCTTCGTACTCGTAGACCACCATTGATTCATCGCGCATGATGTCGGCGAGCGGAAGATTTGCTGTGTAGCCATATTCAGCATGTCCCATGACAAATGCAGCTTCTGGTTTCACGCCAGCGCGCTTAAACAACTCGCTGACTTTCACGCCTTTCCAAGTGGTATCAAATTTTGACCATTTCGTCACGCAATGAATATCAGTTGTCAATGTTGTTGACGGCATCGCAGTTAACTCTTCGAAAGTGAGCGTGAACTCGTTTTCAACTGCGCCAAATATCTTTAAGTCCCACTCGCCCGGTTTGTAAGTCGGAACATCACCAACATGAAGCACAGGAAAACGCTCGGTTAAATATTGCCCACTTGGCAAGCGGTTTCCGTCGTATCCACGCTTAATTACGTCTTCTCTATTGCGATCAAAAAATCCCATGGCTACCTCACAAATAGTTTGCCCCATCTCGCTACTAGATTCAGAGTTGATGTCACTATTTCTCGTGCGCCACGCAAAGGCTGGAAAGCGCAGTCAGTGGGATGCAGACGACTCACTGCGCCCACTCGTTGATGAGGGCGTGAAGCAAGCCGAGGTAATCAGTGAATCCATTGCCCCGCTCGCACCTACTGCATTGTTCTCTAGTCCATACATCCGATGCATGCAGACGCTTGGCCCACTTGCGAACGCAACAGGATTAGAGGTTTCTCCACATGAATTACTCGCAGAAGGCGTCAACTTCATAGACACCGTGGACTGGATGCATGGCCTTCCAGACGGCACGGTGATGTGCAGCCACGGTGACGTAATTCCAGAAGTGATTAACGCATTAGAACGGCGTGGAATGGAAGTGAGTGGCTTCCGCGATTCGCGTAAAGGGTCTGTTTGGGTGCTTGAACGACAAGATGGAATTTTTGTTGGCGGTCATGCATGGCCACCTCCGCGTTTTGAATGAATTAGCCCGCGAGCGCTTGATTGACTTCTTCAACGATTGATGTCACAAAGCCCATTACCTCTGCTGGCGGATTAGATGCTGCACAGATATCAAGTTGTTCTTTAGCGCCTGCGGCATCTGCAGCCAATCGAAAGCGAACAATTCCCAAAAAACAATGCGCATCTGGATAATTCGGGTCAACTTCAATTGCACGCTCAAGACCTTGAGTTGCAGCGGCAAGCGCCACGATTTTTATATCGTCAGATGCATCTCGTGCAATTAGCGCAATCAGCCATGAACGATATGTCAATGCTTCGGTGTTGTCGGGGTCAAGTTTGATTACTTCGTTGTATAACTCAATTGCAGTTTCAGGATCACTGAAATTAATCGCCCGAGCCTGAGACAGCAGAGAGGCTGTTGAGTCTTCAATCCCTCCGCTACTTGTCTGACCAGGCAAGCGTTGACCAGATTGCGATGCCACAAACCATCCAGCAACACAAGCAAGAACCACCACTGCGAACGACACAACAATTCTGCGCGACCGAGATTTAGGTGCGCGATTCTTGATTACAGACTGACCAGCTTCAATGGCTTTCAACACTTCTGCAGCACGTTGCGTATACCCCGCCTTCAAAGTGGCGTAGTCGGCATCATCAATATCGCCAGCGTTTCGTTCGCGTTCAATATCGCGCAGCGAATCAAGAAGAAAGTTTCGCTCTTCCTCTAAACGCGCAAGTTCATCTGGGTTCATGTCAACTACTACTTTTCACGCAACGCGCGCTCAACCAACTGCGCATCTTCTTCACTTACCTGATCGGTTGTTTCAACGCGCCAGCGACGAAATGCAAACACCAGTGTTCCTGTTGCACAAATCAATACAAACACTGGAAGCACCCAGATCATCGCGTCAAGACCAGTTGAACGAGGCACCAGCAGTACTCGGCTGCCAAAGCGAGCTTCGATATACGCGATGATTTCGTCGTCGGTCTTTTGACCACTTGCAACCTGTCGGGCTACCTCGGCGCGAATTGACTCCGCTGCTGAGGCGCGAGATACGTACACACTTTCGCCCTGACAAGTAGGACACGCCAGCACCTTCGTAATTGCATCAATTCGATCAGATTGCGTTTGTGGCCCAGATGTGCGCGTGCTGCCAAAAACAAGCAACGCGGCAGCCAAGATCACCAACAACATCCACGACCATTTGTTGTGTACAGACCGTGTTGCCATTACGAACCAAACTGCGTTTTCAGTAGACCAAGTTGCTCATCGAGCAGTCCGGGGCTGAGTTGACCAGCGATGCGAAGACGAACGTACCCATTGGGATCAATAATCCAGGTTTCAGGAACCTTTGCAACACCAAATGCAACTGAAATCGCACCGTCGGCATCACGAATTTTTTGCCAGTCCCCACCATTCTTTTCAAAAAATGCTCGTACCGATGCATCGTTATCGTCGTTGATCACCGTGTACATCTCGGCAGGGTTTGCAGCAGCTTTTTCTCGTTCAGAAAATGCAACAAGTTCTGGGTGCTCTGCAACGCACGGAACACATGTTGAGTTGAAGAAGTTAAACACCACCCAGCTTCCTTTGCGTCGCGACAACACGAACTCTTCGTCATTGAGTGTCGTCGTTACTACTGCAGGTGCAGGCTGGCCAAGCAATGGTGAATCTGCATCATCAGTGGTGTTTGGATTTGCAGTAATGAGTACCCACAAAAACCCCAGCAGCAACACCCCGACGATTGAGGCAATGATCGGCGCTACCCGCTTTGGCCTGATGGTCACTTCGTTCATTGCATCACCAACAAGTCTGCGGCGAAGTCATCTTCAGAGGTTGGAGATGTTGGTTTGCGACGTCGCCCTGGAAATGCAGCAAGCACGGTTCCAAGCGCCATGAGCCCGCCACCTATCCACAGCCACAGCAACAGCGGCTTAATGAACACCTTGATTCGTGCTTTGTTTTCATCTTGGCGAACTGGTGGCTCAAGCGTTAGATAAATATCGTTGCCAAGACCAGTTTTCACCGAGGGCGTACCTACGTTCATTCCCTGCTTAGTGAATTTTGTTATTGCTGGTGCGTATGCCTTGCCGCCATCAACTTTTACTAAAGCTTTCACTGCAGTTGCGCGATCAGTCTTCTCTTCAATTACATCAACCAACTCAAATGTGTGGCCACTAAACGTGGCAACTTTTCCAACTTCTAAATTCAACTCTTGGCTGTGAGTGAAACTGTTCGAGGCAGCAAGTGCTACAGAAATAATGATCACTCCCAGGTGCACAATCATTCCGCCGTTAGCGCGACCTACTAAGCCACGAATACCTTGCCTGCGAGTAGCCAACACCACCTGTCGCAATGCCGAACCTGCTGCAAAACCGCCAAGCCCAAACGTAAGAAGTGGAGCAAGTCCCGTTGCACCAACCCACACGCTGACTGCAAGAGCGATCACACCGCACCATGCTGGCCAGAACAAGCGCTTTGACAACAGTTCTTGAGAGGCCTTTCGCCATGGCAAAACCGGAGCAATAGCCATGATCGTCAACATCGTGATGCCAATTGGAATTGTCAATCGATCAAAGAACGGTTCACCAACGACAATCGTTCTGGACTGCAGTGCTTCAACTACAAGTGGAAACACAGTGCCAAGCAAAACCACGAAAGCGAACACGCTGAACAACACGTTGTTGGCGAGAAATGCTCCTTCACGAGACATAATCGAGTCAATGCTTCCTGGCGAGTGCAGGCGGTCACCGCGCCATCCAATGAGCGCAACCGACACCACAACGATGACTGCAAAGAATGCAAGCAGCCACGGGCCAATTGCGCTTTGACTAAACGCGTGCACGCTGTTGAGCACTCCCGAGCGAGTAAGGAATGTGCCAAGAATGGTCAAGCTAAATGTGGCGACAAGTAACGACAGGTTCCATACGCGCAACATGCCTCGTCGTTCTTGCACAAGAACCGAGTGAATGTATGCAGTTGCTGTAATCCACGGAAGCAGCGATGCGTTTTCAACGGGGTCCCAAGCCCACACGCCGCTCCAACCCAACACTTCGTAACTCCACCATGAACCAAGCACAATTCCAAATGTGAGAAAGCCCCAGGCAAACAACGTCCATCGTCGCGTTGCCAAAAGCCAGCCCTCGCCAACTCTTCCCGTAATCAGTGCAGCGATAGCAAATGCAAACGGCACCGTCATTCCCACATATCCCAAGTACAACATCGGCGGATGAAACATCACCAATAGGTGATTCTGCAACAACGGGTTTGGTCCCGGGCCGTCAAAAACTCCAGCAGGTCCAGCGACAAATGGATTTGCAGGACCAAATGACAAAACAAAGAAAAACAGGTTCACGATGAACATCACGCCAAGTGCATAACGCGACAACACGTCATCCATTTTTTTGCGAAGCCAGAAAGTGACAGCCAGCGTGTATCCGGCGAGAAGTAGCACCCACATCAAGAGCGATCCCTCTAATGCACTCCATACAGCCGCGAAGTTAAACAGCGCAGGCGTTGACACACTGCCCACCTTTTGCACATAAGCAAGTGAGAAATCGCGAGTGATCATGGCGCGCTCCATTACGGCAAACGCACCAAGACCCGCTGCAAACACCAGAATCGCAAATCTTGGAATCAGTTTTGCGACTGCTTGATCACGTTGACGCGCACTCGAAATTGCCGCTATTGCCCCAAACAATGAAGCGATGATTCCAACCAGTAGAAGCGCGCGTCCTAGCGCACCGTTTATCCCGCTAGCTGCGTACATGGAGTTGCTTTCGATTCTGCAATCCGATCTGGATTCTCGGCCTCATATTGATTGGAGTGTTTAACCTCGATGCGGTTCGCTTCGAAAACATCTCCAACTAACCGACCATGGGCAACCACCGGAATGCACTCCTGAAAAATTCCACCCGGGTCACCTTCATACATCACATCAACACTGTGATTATTAAATTCCATAACAAAACTGGTGCGACCTGAGGCAGATTTCAATGAATCCTTGGCAACAACACCCTGCACTCGCAATCGGCGGTTTGCTTCACATCCATCGCGCACACCAATTTCGTCAACATTGCAATAGAAGTCGATCGCCGAAGTTAAAAACTGCGTAACGATTATTCCGCCGGCAGACGCCACAACAATAAGCATCGCAACGTACTTCCATTTGCGATTTCTCTTACGTGGAGCAAGTGGCGCGTTGTCGGGCGATGTGCGAGGAGTTAAGTCCAAGGTTTGTCCTTGTCTGGAACTTTGCGCGACAGCTCACGACCTTGCTTTATTGCATATGCCGCGAGGCCAATTACCGCACCAAAAGTGACGCCATAAGTAGCGATGATGAATCCTGCATGGTTCATACTTGTGCCTCACGCAATCTTTCTGAAACCGCTGCATCAAGGGCATTCGTTTGTAATGCATCTTGCATTGCCATAATGCGCTGACGGTGCGAGACCAACCATGCAAAAAGCACTGAGAAACCAAACACACCAAACAGCAAGGTGAACAACATCAGCCCGTCCATTTTTATGTCCCCATCTGGGCTTAGTACCGAGGCTTGCTGGTGCAATGAACGCCACAGCACCACGCTGAAGTGAACGAGAGGAATTTCAAGAACAGCAAGTAAAGCAATAACCGACGATCGTCGAGCACGCTGCTCGGGCGAGCCACCCAAACCGCGCACTGCCAAATATCCAACGTAAGTCACGAACAAAAACGCAGTAGTTGTCAGTCGTGGATCCCACACCCAATAGGTTCCCCACGTAATGCGCCCCCACAAACTTCCACTCAGCAACGTCATTGCCATGAACACCACGCCCACTTCGGCAGATGCTCCAGCAACACGGTCAAAGCCAAGCGAGTGCTTCTTGCCAATTAACCAGCATGCAGATGCAATGCCAGTGACGATGAATGCCAAATATGCAACCCAAGCCGTTGGCACGTGTACGTACATAATGCGCACGGCATCACCTTGCACAACATCTTCAGGAGTAAAGAAGAGTCCACCGAGCAACACCCAGCCGAGGGCAACAATCGCCAGCGCCCCATATATACGAGTAGTGGGCGTGCCGACTCCCTTACTGTTTACCGTCGCTGTAGTCATAAATTCTCGCCCTTCATCATTCCTCAATTAGTGAGCCAAAGGACAGCAGGCCACCAAGTCCAAACACACAAGCGAACGTGGCCAACACTGCAACCCACGCCCACCCTTCACCAACCGTTACTCCACCACTTTCAAATGCTGACTCGGTTGCCCGAGTGGCACAAATAAGCACTGGAGCAACCACTGGCAGCAAGAGCAGCGGAAGCAATGTTTCGCGACCTCGTGCACCAGCAGTCAAACCGCCATACAGAGTACCCACGAAGGCCAAACCGGCTGTAGCGCACAGCACGCAAGTGACCAATAGCACTGCACCTAACCCACCAACGCTCACTCGATACAGCACCACCGCCGAAATAAACAACACCACTTCCAAAACCAATAGCTCGATAAATAGCGCAAGTGATTTACCAAGGAAGATTCCTTGCGGTTGCACCCCGGCTACACGCAGCGAGTCAAGCGCGCCATCGTAGGTTTCAACAGCAAAAGTTCGCTGCACCAAAATGAACATTGAAAAAAGTGTTGCGAGCCAAACAAGGCCACCTGCAACTCGCTGAAGAACATCGTCGCTGTCTAATGCAAAAGCAAACATGATCATGACGAGGCCTGAAAATGGAAGAACCTGATTTGTTACCACTCGGGTGCGCAACTCAATTCGCAAATCCTTTGCCGCAACTGCCCGAGCTACTCGCGATACCGACATGCTCATGACAAATCACGCACCTGACCGGCAACGAGGGAAACAGTTCGGGTTGCCAAGTTTTTGGCTCGCTCTATTTCGTGAGAAGCAACCACAACAGTTGCACCTGCAGATGCAGCTTCTTTGATGATCAAATCAATTTCATCTCTGCCCTTTGCATCTAACCCAGCATGTGGTTCGTCAAGTAGCCATAACTCTGCTCGGCGAACAACCAAACATGCCAGTGCACAGCGCCGCTTTTGACCAGCAGACAATTCTGAAATTCGTCGATTTGCTAGTTGCCCATCAACCGCCATGCGTTGCATTGCTGCCCCACGTTCGGCAGTAGTCGCGCCAACCACTGTTGACCAGAACGAAACGTTTTCCATGACCGTGAGATCAGCAAATAATCCGTTTTGATGACCAAGCAAGCCAACTCGCTCTCGGACTGATTCGCGATCAATGACCAAATCACAACCCAGCACATGTGCGCTACCGCGCACTACAGGAACAAGACCTGCGCATGCTCGCAAAAAAGTTGACTTACCTGCTCCGTTTGGCCCCTGAAGTAGCACGATTTCATTGCGCATCACTTGCATGGTTACGCCCGCCAGTGCTGGGTAACCGTTATACACGGCAACTGCATCAACGAAATCAACAACCGGTGCGGTACTCATTACGACCCGATGAATTTCGGTTGACGTTTTTCAAGAAATGCTTCTCGACCCTCTTGTGCATCTTTGCTGGCAAGCGCCTGCTCACGGCATGCAGCAACTAATGAATTCATTTCTGGCTCACCGGCAGTTGCTTCAAGCGCAACCTTGTGGCCACGAATTGTTAGTGGTGCAAGCTTTGCAATTTCGTGAGCCCACGCCAGTGCATCGTCAAGCGATCCCAGGCGATGAATGGAACCTGTTCGATGAAGATCTTCTGCCGTGTAATTAGTTGCGGTAAGCAACATGTTGCGAGCAATAGGCCAAGAAAACTCGCGCACTATGCGTTCGATTGTCCAGTGATTCACTACCAAACCCAACTTCGCTGCTGGCACGCCAATAACACTTTCCTTAGTTGCAACACGAACATCACATGCGACTGCAAGTTGGGCGCCTGCGCCAAGCGCTGGTCCTTCGATTGCCGCAATTGTCACGCATGGCATTTGCGTAAACCCCCGCAACACCTTGTTCAGCGCTTCATGAAACACTTCTTCACGAACACCAGCCAAATCTGCACCTGCGCAAAAAGCCGGCGGGGCTCCCGCCAACACCAACGCGCGCACATTGCGAGACTCTGCCTCAACCTGAATTTCCTGAATCAGTTCGAGGGACTCCAAATCAACTGCATTTCTGCGCTCAGGCCGATTGAGCGTGAGCAATGCCACATCGTCAATCCAGGCAATCTGGACAACACCCTTGCTCATTGCTGACCTCTGCCATCTACCATTGCTTGCAAGGTTATGACTTCCACCCCTCAACCCTCTAAACAAGCGTCAACTGTTGATGTTTCTAGCGATCCAGTCCGAGCAAAGCGTGCGGTCATAGATCGATGGACCAAGCTTGCAAAGCGCATTGGGTATCTCAGTTTTGGAGTCTCAATTGTTGCTGTATTTGCGGGTTTAGCAACATCGTTTTCCCCACTTGTCGGCCAACTCGCTACAGGTGGTCTCGTAGTCGGTTCAATTCTTCTTGCGCCGTCAATTGTCCTTGGTTATGCCATTAAGGCAGCCGAGAAGGAAGACCGTGTAAACGGTAATTAAGGAAGCATATTCACCATGTCTCTGCGACTCCCCGCGCTCGAACGAAAAGAACAAGTGCTCGATGTTGCTCTTTCGGTATTTGCTGCAAAAGGTTTTCATGACACTTCAATGAATGACATTGCCGAAGCAGCCGGCGTGACAAAACCTGTGGTGTATCAACACTACGAATCAAAGCGTGCGCTGTTTCTTGCAATTATTGATCATGTTGGCGACCGAATGATTGAAGTACTCACTGCCGCAACTAGTGGGCTTGAAGATGGACACGCTCAGGTAGAGGCAGGAACCATTGCATTCTTCAAATGGGTGGAGCGTGACAAAAATGCATTTACGTTTCTTTTTGATAGCGGAACACAAAATGACGACGAGTTCACAACTGCAATTCGCAAAGTGCTTGATCGATCTGCAGAAGCAATCGCGCCGCTTATCGCGATTGATTTAGATCCAATACATTTGCGAACACTTGCTCATGGTGTGGCTGGTGCCAGCGAAGGTGTCGCCAGATTTTTAATCAGCCACAACATTGATTTCAATGGCGAAGTAATTGGTAAGCAGATTGCCAATTTGTTGTGGGCTGGCTTACGTGGAGTTGAGTCGGAGTAACCTGTAGATCATGGCGCACCCCGGCGAACACCATCCTGCATTCGAAGAATATTGCGAGTGCATTTTTGAACTTCGCGAAGACAATCTTGATGTTATTCAGGCACGTGTTGCCGAGCGTTTAGATGTATCCCGTCCATCGGTTTCCGAAATGATTAAGCGCATGGAAACCGAAGGTCTCATTCGGTTGCGAGGAACACGCATTGTTCTCACCCAAGAAGGTGAAAAGCTTGCCGAATCAGTGGTGCGAAAACACCGCACTGCAGAACGATTTTTGACCGACATTCTTGGGCTTCCTTGGGCGTTGGCTCACCACGAAGCTTGCAAATGGGAACACGTTCTCAGCCCCGATGTTGAACACGCAATCACCCGATTGCTCGGCAACCCAACCACCTGCCCTCATGGAAACCCGATTCCTGGTTCAAATTACCTAGAAGAACCTTCGCACCCATTGGTAGATGTGCGAGTTGGCTCTGCGTTCACTGTTTCGCGAATTCCCGAAGAACTCGAATACGCCCCGGGCATGCTTGAGTTTTTAGAGTCGGTTCGCCTTACCCCTGGAGTAACAGGCACAATCACTTCGCAGCAAGAAGATGGATCGGTCACAGTGCGACTTTCCGACAAAGAAATTTCCATTGACTCGTTTGCAAGCAGCCGAATTCTCGTACGCGCATGAAGCGTTTTGCTGGTTTGTCACTTTCGGTAATGGCAACACTTGCGCTCTCTGCATGTGCAACCACAATTATTGATACAGCACCAACAACAACACTTGTTGCACCAACTACCGTCGTTCCTTCGGGAACCGCTGAAGAACTTTTTCCGCTACTGCAGAGAACTATTGCTGAAATGTCAAAAGCCATTAGTGACAGCAACGGCGGAGTTGCAAAAACAAAACTTGCAGAGGTTCGTGAAATTTGGAAAGTGCTGCAACCGCAAATCACTGAACGCGGCGATCAGTTTGTACAAGACCTTCAGCGGATAATTGACCTGGCTGCGTCCTCGGTTGAACGTAACCGTCCTGCAGATGCGGACAAGGCACTGCGCTTTTTATCTTTGGTTATAGAAACTCTGTAATTTTCGAGTTCAACTATTTGCCAATCATTGCGGCAGGCAAGTCGCGGTGGTGAACCACTGTTAAACGCTGTGTTGATCGAGTGAGAGCAACATACAAAGCTCGCAAGCCATGTACTTGCGCGGCAACTATTGCCGCAGGCTCAACAACCACTACTCCGTCTAATTCAAGACCTTTCACCACGCTTACAGGAACAACAGTGAGCCTGGTGTCCAGTGCAGTGTTATTCGCACGACCGTGTTGAATTCCTTCTCGATTTAATACGGCAGACACCGAATCGGTCATTGCATCTGGGCACACGATGGCGATATTTCCATTGCTCAGATTGCTCATCATGATCTGCACTTGTTTCACGACGTCATCAAGCAATCGCTCTGCAGAAGTTGAGCGCACAATGTCTGGACCAAATTCACCTTCGCGTACCGACTGTGGCGGCACTAGAGATGGCGCAGCCACAGCAAGCACTTTGTCGGCGAGAGCCATAATCTGCGCTGGAATGCGGTAACCCACCGACAGGTTAATGATTTGTGCTTCCTTCTTTGACGGCAAATAACGCAACAAGTCTTGCCAATCATTCGGTGCAAACGCTCCGGTCGCTTGCGCTAGGTCACCAACCACCGTCATCGCCCCATTGAGTGAGCGCCGGCTCATCATGCGCAACTGCATTGGAGTGAGATCTTGCACTTCGTCAATAATGATGTGCCCGTACAAGCGCATTTCATCGGTTTCATCAATGCGACCGCTCTTGCGTGGACGCGGACCAATAAGCGACAGCACCTCGTCCAACAATGCGACATCGCTTTCAGCCCAGTGCACCTCGGCAAGCGATGCACTTCGCTCTCGCACAAGCGATGGCCATTCATTGTCTTTTAACACGCCCTGCGCGGCAGAACGAACCAGTGCGCGTGACCCGAATAGATCGTGTAGAACTTCGGCCGGAGTAAGAACTGGCCACATACGCACCAAAGCTGCGCGAAATTCAGGAATATCGCGCAGGCTGTCGCGCAACGATTCAATATCTACTTCTTCACGCTTGCTGGTCGCAGCCATCGCCGTGACCACTTCTGTTTCCACCCAACGTGCCGCGGCGTTGTGACGTCGATAGCGACGACGCGCATCACGAATAATGCGAACCGATTCTGCAACTCGCAGTCGCAAGTATTCGGCGCCAAACGGAATCACCAAGTCTTCACGTAATGGGCGCTCACGATCGCGAACCGCTGCTGCAATGAACTTCGACATGCGAATATCGCCCTTCACATGTTTTGTTTCATCGTCTTCAACACGACCAACTCTGTGGCCTGGCACCAAGTCTGCAAGTACAACCTGTTGCACTCCAGCTTCACCAAGTGAAGGCAGCACCTGTTCGATGTATCGCAAGAACACTCGGTTAGGTCCAACAACCAATACACCTTGATCTTCTAATGGGAATCGATAGGTGTACAACAAGTACGCAGCACGGTGCAACGCAACAACAGTTTTTCCTGTTCCTGGTCCACCTTGAACAACCAATACTCCACTTTGAGGAGCACGAATGATTTGATCTTGTTCTGACTGAATCGTTGCAACAATGTCGCCAAGTTGT
This sequence comes from Ilumatobacteraceae bacterium, assembly GCA_017853385.1. Lineage (GTDB taxonomy): Bacteria > Actinomycetota > Acidimicrobiia > Acidimicrobiales > Ilumatobacteraceae > UBA3006. The sequence continues at coordinate 12,697 of JAFMJR010000014.1, forward strand.
CCGGTGCGACCTCGCGTTAGTGCAGAAATCAATGTGCTGTAGCCACGCAAACCTTTGCCATCACGCTGTGTTTCAGTTTGCTCATCGCCGCCAAGTCCTTCATCGTGACCGAGACCCAAATGGCCCTCGCCAAAGAGTTCGTCTTCAATGCCCTGCAAATCGCGGCCTTGTACCGAAAAATGTCGACGACGTGCAAGCCCCATGGTCTCGCGACCAGTCGCTCGATAAAACGGTTCGGCAACCGGGGCACGCCAGTCAACCACTACTGGTTCGCGCGTCTCGTCGGCAACTGCCAAACGTCCGATGTGAAAGCTCTCAATTTCATCGGGAGTCTCGGCAAAGCGATCGATTCGACCAAAGACCAACGCCGCATCACCCAAGTCAAGGGTGGTTAAGCGCTGAAGCAACTGTTCATCAAAGGCATTGCGCTCATAGCGAGCCTGAAAGGTGCCGCCAGTATTTGCCTCGTTTAGATCGCGAATACGCCATGCGTCTTCACGGCTCTTTTCCAGGCAGGCATAAGCATGGTCAATGTAGGCCTGCTCGGCGGGAAGATCGGGGTGTTGATGGCTCATTTTGGGGTTCATCAACTCTACCGTCGGTTTCTTCAAGTCAATTTCCCTATTACCTCGGTGGTTTGACAGTATCCACGTACACATTTCATTCAGTTCACATTGGCAATTACTGCATCGGCGGAGGCAGACATGTCCAAGACCACCACGCAACGCGTACTTGTTGCGGTACTCGCACTCTTGTGCACATCAAGTTGTTCATCTGCTCGTAGCGGACTCGTTTTTGACATCACTACAACAAGTTCTGCTCCATTAACTACGTCAACTACTGCACCAAGCGAAATCGTGCAGTCTGTTGTTCCCAAAGCGTCTGCACTCGTCGATCACATCGTTGACGATTTCATCTCCACCTATCTCCTACGCACAGAGTGTGGTCGCACCCCACGCCAGTGCCCCGTTCAGCAAATGACCATTGCGGGCAGTCCATTGTCAGTGGCGCTCACCAACACCATGCGAGAGCGTGTTGCCGGAAACTTGGCTACGCGTACCGATGCAGGAAAGTTGCGCGTTCGCATCGAATCTGTGGAAATTATTGACCAATCTCACGCCGACGTGCACACATGCATTTTTGACTCGGTAGTGCTGTTTGATTCTGGTCAGTTCGACAGCACTGCCGACGACATCGTGTTTGACGATTCCATCATTTCGGCTCGCATGGTGTGGAAAGTTCAGCTCGACCTTGGTACGTGGAAATGGCATTCAACAGAAACAACTCAACGAAAAATAGGGGCAGATCTATGCGGCTTCAGCAACTAACCGGGTTGGCAATTGTTGCCTGCATTTCTCTCGTGCCATCTTCGGTAAATGCCGGCGACTCCATTGGCGGAAGCACAACGAGCACTGCAGGAATCACCGGAAATCAAATCATGGCCGGAATTCAATTCGGAAATGCTCCAGGAACAAGCGCATCAAACTCAGATTGCGAATGGTCAATTGCAATTCCCCACGATGCACATACGGGAAACGGTTCAATCGTTGAAAAAATTTCGGGCGGTATTACTTATCGGCTGTTTGAATACACGTGCCTCACCCGAAACCCCGCAACAACATTTCACTGGATTCCACAAGTCTCCACAGAACAACTTGCCCAACAGGCAACTTCGGTGGTGTACGACAACATTCCTGCTCCGTTCGGAAATTTCGCTCCACCCGCTCGACGCGGAGTTGTGAAACTCGGTACGTGGTTCTGGGTGAACCCGTTGATGTGGGTTCCCATCAGCGCAACCGCGGGTGTGCCAACTCCCGCTGGTTACATCTCGGTAACCACAACTGCGACGCCAAAGAAACTGATATTTGATCCAGGTGATGGAGCACTTGGAACTGGTCCAGTTACTTGCGACGGGCCAGGCCTTCCGTGGATCGAAATTTTTGGTGATCACATGGAATCAAAATGTATGTACACCTACAAGCACTCATCTTCAATGCATCCAACTGGACTGTTTCCTGCAACGTTGTCAGTTCAATGGCGAATTACCTACACCACAAACTTTGGAGCAAAAGGAACTGTTGGAGATTTCACGTTTGCCGCGAGTCACCAAATGAATATTCGTGAAATACAAGCACTCGTTACGAATTAATGATCGTGAGTAGCAATATCTCCAGAAAGAGCACCGAGCACTTGAATCAAATCGGTTGGCGCAATTTCTAGATCCAGTCCTCGTCGGCCACCACTCACAAACATGGTGTTCATCGTTAATGCCGATTGATCAACCACCGTGGTGAGTTTCTTTTTTTGACCAAACGGACTAATTCCGCCAACCACGTACCCCGTTATCCGTTGTGCATCTTGAGCTGGAATCATCTCGCAACGCTTTACTCCAAGTACATGAGCAAGTGACTTCAGCGAAAGTTGTGCGCTCACGGGAACAATTGCAACAACTGCAGTTTTTTCAGACTGCGCAAGCAGGGTCTTGAACACACGAGACTCATCCACTTTCAGTGCACGTGCTGCTGCCCGGCCGTACCCAAGGTCGTCTTGGTCAACTTGATCGTGATCAAAGGCATGCGCCACATATGCAACGCCGTTGCGTTCAAGCATCACCATGGCTGGAGTGGCACCCTTCATTGCTCATTCAGCATACGAATATTGGCTGTATTAAGTAGGAACGGGGGGTCTTGGCTGACACACTGAAGGGTCGCTCAAAGCGGCAAATACAGACTTCGAAAAGGACCTCTATGCCAGTCAGCAACTCGCGCGACACCATTTTGCTTGAACGTCGTTACGCAGCAGTGTTCACCACCATTACCGACGAGTCAATTGCCAAGTTGGCAGCAGCAGTAGACGAAAAACTGCGCGACGCGCTTGCCAAAGTGCTCGCACTGCCAGCGGGCACGTTCGACGACGCAGCCACGGTTGCAACCAAGGTTCGTGAAGCAATGAAATCGCGCAAGGCATACCTCGATACAGGCGTATTGTTTGGCGAAGCTGCAACTGAAAAAGCCATCGAAGTACTTGGCGACAAATCAGAAGATCCAAGTCTTGAAGATCTCAACAATGTTTTGCCATCACTCATTGAAGAGTTCAGCCTCGACGCATGTCGACTCATGGCAGTGCAGTTCTCTGTTTCACTTGGCGGGTTCCGCAAACTCGTGAATACCGATAGCCGATTTGCAATTCCATCAACTGGTGGAACAACTACTGCTCCAAGTGCGGCTCCTGCAAAAGATGCTGCAGCGCAAGAGGAGAAAAAGCGTGCACGTGCAGAACGCAAAGAAAAAGACAAGGCTGCGCGCGCGCAAGCAGAAGCTCAGCGTCGTGCAGCACGCGGTCGTGCATAGGCACTAGCAATGACACTTCGCCTTGCCAATCTGAAAGGTCGTGCGCAATTCATTGTTGGCGACATCACATCGCCTCGCGCCATCGACGTTGCCACTGCTAGCAACAATTCGCTCTCAGCAGACCCAATGCAATGTTTTGCACATTGGGACACATTGAAGAAACTGGCAGCAACGCTTGACACAAACTCGGGTACCGAGATTTCAATTGCAGATCTCTCGTGCCCAGTTCCTCAGCCGCGTCAAATGTTTGCTGTTGGATTGAACTACCGAAAGCACGCCGCAGAAATGGGAAGTCCGCTTCCTCCACTTCCTCTTGTATTTGCCAAGTTTCAAAGCTCGCTGAATTCACCAACAGGAAACATTGAAATTCTGAGCGACACCGTTGACTACGAATCAGAACTTGTCATTGTTGTTGGCAAGGGTGGTCGTCATATCAATGAAGAACACGCGTGGAATCACGTGGCTGGGTTGTGCGCAGGTCAAGATGTTTCAGACCGCGGGCTGCAATACATGGGCACTCCGCCACAGTTCAGCCTTGGAAAAAGCCGCGTTGGATACTCACCTATTGGTCCATGGGTTACCGACATGTCAAACAATGACAAGCGCGATGATCTGCAACTTGGTTGCACTGTCAATGGCGAACAACGCCAAGACACTCAGACCAGTGACATGATTTTTGGAATCGCCCACATCGTTGCCTACATGTCAACAATCGTTGAGCTATTCCCTGGCGACGTGATCTATACGGGTTCTCCTTTTGGAGTGGGCCACGGTCGCAAGCCTCAGGTCTATTTGAAGCCTGGCGATGTTGTGGAAACCACGCTTGAAGGCGTTGGCACCATCACCAATCGCTGCATCTAAATTTTCACCTCATATCAAGGAGTAGATTTCTCGTATGACTACGGGGAAATCCACCGTCATTACTGGCGGAACTGTTGTAGATGGCTCCGGCCAAAGTGCACGGCGCGCAGATGTCGAATTCGTTGACGGCATCATCACTCAAGTTGCTGAGCCTGGTGAAATTTCTACCGCTCACGCACATCGACACGTTCAGGCCGATGGACTTCTCGTTACTCCAGGCTGGGTCGACGTACATACGCATTACGACGCTCAAGCAACCTGGGATCCTTGGATGACACCGAGCAGTTGGCACGGAGTAACCACTGCAGTAATGGGTAATTGTGGAGTTGGATTTGCCCCTGCAGTTCCTGAGCGCCACCAGTGGCTCATCGAACTCATGGAAGGCGTTGAAGACATTCCGGGATCAGCAATGGTTGAAGGCATTACTTGGGAATGGGAATCTTTCCCCGAATACCTCAATGCTCTTGAAGCAAAACCACACGTGATCGATTTTGGAACACAGATTGCTCACGGCGCATTACGCGCATACGTCATGGGCGATCGTGGTGCAAATAACGAAATTGCCACACCGCAAGACATTGAATTGATGAGCAAGCTCACCGAGGAAGCGTTGCGCGCTGGCGCACTTGGATTTTCAACTTCGCGCACACCACTGCATCGCAGCAAGAGCGGCGAGCTTGTTCCAGGAACTACTGCTGCACCAGATGAGCTATATGGAATCGCCGATGCCATGAAACGAGTTGGGCATGGCATTTTCCAGTTTTCTCCAGAACACACTCGCGTTCCAGTTGAAGAATGGCCATGGATGCAAGAGCTTGCACGTCGAAGTGGTGCCACAGTCAGCGTGAATGTGAATCAACTAGACGATGGAAGCGAAGTGTGGCGAAAGACTTTGGCTCTTCTTACACAAGCACATCAAACTGGCGAGAAAATCGTTGCTCAAACTGCAGGGCGTTCAATTGGCATCTTGATGTGCCTTGAAGGAAGCGTGCACCCACTGCTTGCCCACCCTGCCTATCACGAGGTGATGCATCTGCCATTCGCCGAACGAGTTGCAGCATTGCGTGACCCCGTTCGTCGTCAACGATTTATTGACGAAGTTCCACAAGACGGTTTCTACGAAGGCCTTGTCACCAAAGCACTCAAGCGCATGTACCCGGTAACCAGTGGCAACATTGACTACGAACCACACCCTTCGCAATCAATAGGCGAACAGTCCAAAGCAACCGGCGTTCCAGCAATGAAGTTGATCGTTGATCACATGTTGTCCAACGACGGCAAAGGCATGATCTACTCGCCGTTCTTCAATTACATGTATGGCGACTTGTCCATGACGTACGAAATGATGCAGCACCCTCAAACTCGTAATGGGTTAAGCGATGCTGGAGCACATTGCGGTGCAATTTGTGACGGCGGCATGCCAACTTTCATGTTGACTCACTGGGTTCGCGACCGCACTCGTGGCCCGAAGCTGTCACTTGAACACATTGTGTACCGCCAAACTCGTCATACCGCCGAGTTGCACGGACTACTAGACCGTGGACTCGTGAAGCCAGGCATGAAAGCCGATATCAACATTGTTGATTTCGACAATCTCGGGTTCGACATGCCATACATGGCTTACGACTTGCCGGCTAACGGTCGCCGTTTGGTGCAACACGCAAATGGATACGTGAAGACTTTTGTAAGTGGTGTTCAAACAGTCGACAATGACGCATTCACAGGTGAACTGCCTGGCGCGCTCATTCGCGGACCACGCCGCTAACGCCTTACGAAGTCATACCGCCCAGGCCTACGAGGCCACGAGCAAATTCAATTTCGCCCATGTGGCGAAGCCCGTGTTGATAGATCCAACACTCAACAGCGTCCAACACGGTGATTCCCACTTCGCCTGCTACTCGCGCACTGTAGGTGCTTTCAATTTGAGGAGGAAACGGACGAGCAATCACCACTCTGCCAAGTTCATCTGGATGTAATTGTTCCAGCCAGTCATGAACGCGGTTGAACACAATCTGCAGGTACTCCTGAAACGCTTCATAGTTGCCAATGCGCTGGCCAATCATTTCGTCGACTGTTTTGTGTTTTCCGTGATCTGCGATTGCCGGCATTACCCGCTCATTCCATTCATCATTCCAAATGGGCATTTGTCCCGTGATCAGCATGAAAGATGAATCAATCATGTTGGTGATGTGAAACAAACTGAAAGCAATTGGCAATACACCTTCGCGTTCAAAATGGTTTACGTGATCCAAGGTCATGGTGCTGAGAGCTTGGTCGTAGAGCGAATGAAGCGCCTTCATTCTTCGTTGCAATGACTCAATAATCAGTTCGTTTGACATGACTACTCCTTTGCCGCCTCTGCTCGCATTTCAACATGTTCATCGGTTTTCGTCGGCCTGCTTCTCAACTCAAATGTTGCTTTGGTGATGTTTCCTGTAAACGGAAAAGGAGCAACATAATCAGGGCACACAGGTGACAAACGATCAAGCCCTAGGTCCATTCCCATGCTTCCCAAGATGCGCATGATCTTTGGAATATGCACGCTTCCAATGTCTTTTCCGTTGACCACAAGCGTGATGGTTCCCGTCTCACCTTCACGATCAAATCGAGCAGCAATCTGGTGTTTGCCGGGGGCAAGAGCAATTGGTGCCTTAACTTGCTGGTGCTTGCCGAGCGCGTTGTAAAAGAAACTCAATTCACCATTTTGGATAAACATTGAGTGCCCAATGTTGTGACCGCCACGTGCGTAAATCACTCCTTCTAATGGGCCAGACCCAATCTCAACATCGGCAGTAAATGTCCACGCACGACCACTCAGCATTGGGCACGCATCTGACGGAATGTGTGCAATTGGCGGATAGTACGTATAGGTGTTTCCGTAATGTGGCGAACCCGGACGCGATTTCGAACCAAAAATTTCAATTCCACGATCATCAAGTGGAAGCACTCCGTACTTTTCGGCCTCCTCCCACCACAGCGCAATCATCTTCTGCAAACGCTCTGGTTCTTTCGAAGACAAGTCGTGCATTTCTGAGAAGTCTTCATTCAGGTTGTACAAGCCCCATGTGTCTTTGTCGTACGGCACATTTTGATCATGGAACGTGACCGCCTTGTACCCATCGGCCCAGATTGCGCGGTGTCCCATCATCTCGAAGTACTGCGGGCCACGCTTGGTTTCTTTGACAGGTCCTTGAAATGTGTACCGCAGACTTTCGCCATGCATTGCCATTTGTTCGTGGCCATTCACAGTCTTTGGTTGTTCAATTCCAAGCGAGTCATACACCGTTGCGGCAATGTCAGAAATGTGGCAAAACTGGGTGCGAATTGACCCTGCATCTGCAATCTCTTTTGGCCATTTAATAATTAGCGAATCTCGAATTCCGCCACCATACGTCTGCGACTTGTACCAACGACTCGGTGTATTGCCCACTTGCGACCAGCCCCACGGGTAATTGGAGTGAGCCTTTTTTGTGCCGATGTAATCAAGTCGGTGAGCGACGATTTCATTTACATCTTCCCATTCGCTGTTAAAGAAGCTGAACTCATCCATCACACCTTGTGGGCCGCCTTCACGACTTGCACCATTATCCGAAAGCAACACAATCATGGTGTTGTCGGTGAGTCCACGTTCATCCAAAAACGACAGCAACCGCCCAATTTGTGCATCCGTGTGATCGAGCATTGCTGCAAAAGCTTCTTGTAATCGACAAGCAAATAGCTGCTCATTCGCTGTGAGTTCTACCCACGGCCGTACTCCCGGGTTGCGCATCGCCAGCGTGGTGTTCTCGGGTATTACTCCCATTTCTTTTTGGCGAGCAAACACTCGGTCGCGATGGACATCCCAACCTTCATCAAATTTTCCACGCCACTTTGCAAGATATGAATCTGGAGCATGATGTGGTGCATGTTGTGCTCCAAATGCAAGATACAAATAAAACGGACGATCAGGGCGAACAGAAACTAAATCGCGAATCCATGTTGTGGATTGATCAATCAAATCTTCTGTGAGGTGATACCCCTCTTCTGGCGTTCGCGGAGGAAGGATGTGTTGATTGTCTTGCGTAAGTTCTGGATAGAACTGATCGGTTTCACCATTGAGAAATCCATAGAACCGATCGAAACCTTTTTGTAGTGGCCAGTTGTGATGTGGGCCTGCAGCAGTGCACTCTTCCATGGGTGCAAGGTGCCACTTGCCTGCACAATAAGTGGCATAGCCCTGCGCGCGCAGTACTTCAGCCATTGTCGCAGCGCGCGGCGTAATGCCGCCGCGCATGTTTGGAAAACCTGTATTCCAGTTTGATACTCCGCGTATACCAACTGAGTGGTGATTGCGACCCGTTAACAGCGACGCACGAGATGGCGAGCACAACGCAGTGGTGTGAAATCCGGTGTAACGAAGCCCGGTTGCAGCCAATGAGTCAATGTTGGGAGTAGGAATTTCACTGCCAAAACAACTTGGATGCGCAAATCCCATGTCGTCAAACACAATGGTGATCACATTTGGTCCACCGAGCGCCTTTGGTAATTCGGGCCACGACGGTGTGGACTCTTGATACGTGTTGCCGATGGTGCCAGCAAAACTTGGCTCGTACTGACTCATTGCAATTGCCCCCTTGCACAAACTCTATGTTTTGTCATAGAGTCTGTCAAAAGTCATCAAAGGGGAAACGATGTCCGAAGAACAAGCACCAAAACTCAAGCACAAGTACGGGAAAATCGACTTTGACTATGCGGCTTTCTTGGCCACTTGTCCCCCCGAACAAGACGGCCCCATCTACATGGTCAACTTGATGAAGTATCACGAAGTCGCCCAATACGAAAACAGCGATCAGCCACAAGTAAGCGGACGCGAGGCTGACGATAAATACAACCCAGCTTCAATCTTGAACAAGATCGGTGCAGACATCGTCTTTGTTGCCGACGTAGTTAAAGACCACATCGGAGACGAAGACTGGGATCGCATTGCCATCGTGCGTTATGCAACTCGTAAATCATTTATTGAAATGCAGCAACGAAAAGACTTTGCCGAAAAACACGAACACAAAGCCGCCGGCATGATGCGCACAACACTGGTTTGCTGCAGACCAGTTGATGAATCACTTGATTCACGCGGACGACCAGAAGGATTTGGATTGCGCAATGTGGTCATGATCGTTCGTCAGGCTTCAGACCGGGAAAAAGTGCTTTCTTCCCTTCCCAATTCGGTTGGCATGCGAGCAGAAGGAACCATCATCGGTGATGGTCGCAAGTTTGACACCATTCAATTTGCGCACGTTGCAAGCGAAGCCGAAGCAGACGCACTTGTTGCCTCAATCAATGATCTCGCTGCTGGAGAAAGTTATGCAATGACAGTGTCAGCTTCAATAGATGGCATAACTGCGTAACCGCATGTCAACAATTCCTTCATCCGCAGTAGACGGACGCAGCCTTCGGCGAGAACGCAACCGTCAAGAAATTGTTGACGCGTTGCTGCAACTCATCGAGAGTGGCGAAACCGAAATTAGTGCAGCGCTCATTGCGCAAAAAGCTGGGTTATCAGAGCGTTCTATATTCCGCTACTTCGATGACGTTGACGACTTGTATCGCTCGGTATGTGACCTTTCAATTTCTAAAGAAATTGAATTTGCACAAATTGATGAAGCAGGTACTGGATCGCTTGATACAAGAATTGAAAACCTTGTTAATCAGCGGGTTCGCATTTACACCATGAATGAAAATATTGCTCCGGCTGCACGAGCTTTTGCGTTTAAAAATCACGTGATTAAGAATCAACTTGTTCTAGGTAGAAAGTTTTTACGTAATCAAATAAAAACTCAATTTGCGGCAGAACTCAATCAGTTCGACAAAGCTCAACAACAGGTAGTTATTGCCACAATTGACGCACTCACCACCTTCGAAAATTACGACATGATGCGCTCGGATCAGAAGATGTCAGTTCACACCATCAAATCAATACTCACGGAAGCAATTCGAAAGGCTCTGAAATGAAAGCTTTACGCACACCAGAAGACCGTTTTGCCAATCTGGCTGACTACCCATTTTCACCCAACTACGCAGAAATTGATGACCTAGAGGGCGGGAAGCTGCGCGTTCACTACATCGATGAAGGGCCCCGCGATGGCGACATCGTGCTGCTGATGCACGGAGAACCTTCGTGGTCGTATCTCTACCGTAAAATGATTCCCACATTTGTCGCTGCTGGTCATCGAGTGATCGCACCAGACTTGGTTGGTTTCGGAAAATCAGACAAGCCAACTGAAATGACGGACTATTCATATGCGCGACATGTGCAGTGGATGGCCGAGCTGCTCTTTGATCATCTCTCCATTCGCAAAGCAACCTTCTTTGGTCAAGATTGGGGCGGTCTCGTAGGGCTTCGACTTGTCGCCGCAGAACCTGAGCGATTTTCACGCATTGTGGTGAGTAACACAGGTCTGCCGACTGGAGAACAACCTCCTACAGAAGCATTCATCGCATGGCGCAACTTCTCGCAAAACTCACCAGTGTTTCCAATTGGCACCATTGTCAATGGCGGGAGCGCGACTGAATTAAGCGAAGAAACCGTCGCCGCATACGACGCACCGTTTCCTGACGACACCTACAAAGCAGGAGCACGAATATTTCCATCATTTGTGCCAACGTCTATTGATGATCCCGCATATCACGACAACGTGAAAGCTTGGGAAATTTTGAAAAAGTTTGAACGACCAGTGCTGTGCTGCTTTGGCGACAAAGACCCAGTGACCAAAGGTGGAGCCAAACCTTTCATGACTCTTATTCCAGGTGCACAAGGCCAGCCTCACGTCACCGTTGAAGGTGGTGGGCATTTCATTCAAGAAGATAAAGGTGAAGAACTCGCAGCCCTCATTGCATCATTCATCGCTTCAACACCTCTGTAAAGGAAACGCCAATGGACATCACGCTGCTTGGAACCGGAAGCCCTCTGCCCGACCCACGCCGAGGTGGCCCAGCCACTCTTGTTCGTGCAGGTGGGCAAACCATCCTTGTAGATGCAGGACGTGCAGTGGTGATGCGCCTTGCAGCAGCAGGAACATTGCCAGTGTTGTTAAATGCAGTGCTCATTACCCATTTGCATAGCGATCACATCACCGATCTCAACGATGTCATTACGTCTCATTGGGTGATGACCGGTCAAGAAACTCCCTTGAACGTGTTCGGGCCTCCGGGGACACAAACAGTTGTTGACGGAATTTTGATGATGCTTGCTCCAGATATTTCATATCGACTTGCACACCACACCGACACACTCACCTATAAGCCAAAGGTTGTGGTTACCGAAGTACAACCTGGCGCCACATTCAACATCGGCGATGTGCAAGTATCGGTTGCGCGCACCCACCACCAGCCCGTTGAACCAACCGTTGCATTTCGTGTAGAACATGACGGCAAATCTGTGGTGCTCGGTGGCGATGGAATTCCATGCGAAACGCTTGATGAAATCTGCGCGGGAGCAGATGCTTACGTGCAAACCGTGATCCGCGAAGACCTCGTAAAGCTCATCACCAACAAGCGATTTCTCGACATTTTGGATTATCACTCAACCGTTGAACAGGCTGCGCAAACTGCAACAAAAGCTGGCGTAAAGAAACTGATTCTCACGCACTACGTGCCCTCAATGCAGCCCGGACAAGAAGATGAATGGCGCGCATTTGCTGCACAGCATTTTGCTGGTGAAATCGTGCTTGGTGACGATCTCACCACCACGACCATCTAGTCCTGAGAGCGGAATCCCCACTCAACACCTTGTGGGGTGTCGCGCACTTCAACATTGATCGCGGTGAATCGATCGCGAATCATGTCTGAAAGATCAAAGCGCTTGTCAGCACGAACCTGAGCACGAAGGTCAAGCAAAATCTGAACGAAGGGTCCGACTACTTCGCGTGGGTCGCGTAATCCACCTGTTGCCGCACCTGCAAGGCGCGTCACCATACTGCGCAAAACCGACCGCGCATATTCCGCGTCATCACTTTGCAACGTGTCTGCAGACCAACCCGCAATTGCATCGTCTAATTCAAGTGCCGCACGGGCCGCCGCATCGGCATCACCGGCAACCAATGCTGCCGCAAAAGCATCATTCAAACGATCGGTTGCTTGACGCAGGTTGCTATCTACCGTTTCAACCGCAACTGGCGCAGACTCTGTTGTAGCCACGGCAACTGACGTCTGCGAATCCGACCACGGGTTACGCAGTCGATCAATTGAGAACACTTCTCCGCTTGCAATCTCTGATGTATTCCCTCGAAGACGCAGGCTTACTACGCCTTTGCCAACGACGGTTGCCGTATTGGCGTCAAGGTCAAGAACCAAACCAGTGTGCTCATCGATGCCAAGAACAAAAATTTCTTCTGCAAGTTCACGCTCCATTGCCGAAAGACGGCGCTCACCCATGTAACAAAAGCGTGTGTCGTGATGTCCACCTTCGGCATTGTTGTAGTGCGGAATAACCACAGCATTAATGCCGATTTCTCCAAGAATATTGAGCCCTTCTAACCAATAAGGGTCTGCACCTGCTTTGTAAATTTCGTACACAGGAAGCGTAAATTTTCCAAGCGTGAGTGCAGCAGCCGATGCAAAGGTGACTACTCCACCATCTCGCAATTTCTTGACCAGCAATCCTGCAAGTGGGCTTCCACTCCATTGACGAAGTGCATAGGTCGGCGAACCAGGTCCGGCGAATACATAATGCGCATCAGCTACAAGTTGCAGTCCTCGCTCTACCGTAAGCGCGTCTGCATCAATGAGTGAAGTGAGCCCCGCAACATCAAGTTTCATATTGATACTGGTGTTGAAATACTCCACTGCCTTAGATGCAAGCTCGGGGGCATTTTCCTGAAAACCGTAGGGAGTATCAAGCAATGTTGCTCGCGCAGGATTCGGCAACAACCGCGAAATCATGCGATGCGTTGGCACCATTGTCGGCGCGGTTTCGCCCGACCCCATGATGACCAAAATGCGTGGAAGTGTCATGAAAAGAACCCGTCTGTTGTTGCCTTATGTACGACCTGCGCAAAACGAACTGGGTGCTGAGCATGCAAATCGTGGTCCGCAGGACTAAACCATTCAACCCGAACTTTTGGCACACGCTGCAATGCATGCTCAATTGCATGTCGCTTGGTTTCGGAAAACACTCCACCAGGGCCCTCGGCAGGAACAAACATGACCGGCACGGAAATGTCGTCATATATATGTGTGGGTTTGTGCTCCCACAGCCCGCGCAAAATCATGAGATGGCGATCGAGCGTGAGCCACGGCCGAATAGTTCCATCTGCCAAATGCTCAAAGTTGGCCATTGATCCATCAATTCCTGATTGCGGCCAGTCGGGGTGAGCGCTCTGCATGTACCCGCGCATTCGAGCAGCCGGAGTTCCCAACAAATTTGGCGGTCGAAGCGCTATTGAGCATTCTTCCCACTGCGGAAAATGTGTTTGCAGTTCCAAGAACCCGCCGTCAACGGCAACTACACCACGAACAAGTTCTGGATGTACATGGGCAAGCTCGACCACAATGTTGCCGCCCCACGATTGACCGACCACAACTGGTCTGTCATAACCCTGATCTGCAAGCGCACGCAAAACACCAACAACATCGTTGGTTACTGATTGCATGTCGTATCCATCATCTGGCTTTTCACTTAAGCCATGTCCACGCAGGTCAATTGCTACAACCGCATGACCCATCGTCATAAATTCGTGTGCTGCGCCTTGCCACAACAGCGCATTAGAGGCAAGACCGTGAATTAACACAAGCGGCACTTGCGCGGACTGCGTAGGGATACCCCACCTCAGTGTTCGCAATCGCACACCTGTTCCTGCATCCACCATTACTTCGGTGCAATCTGCAGAACTCATAGCAATCACACTACGCTTCACTTTCAATGAAGCCGAATGTTCTGCTCATAACTTTGGATCAATTCCGCGCAGATTGTCTGTCAATTGCTGGACATCCACTCGTTCGGACCCCAAATCTTGATCGACTTGCCCAACAAGGCGTTCGCCTGACAAAACATTTCAGCCAATGTGCACCGTGCAGTCCAGGCAGAGCAAGTTTGTACACCGGCATGTATCAAATGAATCACCGCGTTGTTGCAAACGGAACTCCGCTTGATCGTCGCTTCGACAATGTTGCTTTGCTTGCAAAGCGTGCTGGATACTCACCCGTGTTGTTCGGTTACACGGATCAAGCGTTTGATCCACGTGAAATTGACGATCCAAACGACTCTCGACTGAACACCTATGAAGAAGTGCTTCCGGGTTTTGATTGCAAATTGTTCATCCCTGAACCGCACACGCTGTGGATCGAGCACCTGCGTGCCAACGGTTTTGATGTGCCAATGAATGCTCAACAAGCTCTTCTAAGTGAACCAAACCGCCCGGCCGAATTTGGGATGTCTGCGTTTCTCACCGATCACTTTCTCGGATGGCTTCGCGAACAGCAAGGGCCGTGGTTTGCACACACCAGTTACTTGCGACCGCATCCTCCGTATTCTGCAGCCGGAAAATGGGCCACTGCATACGACCCTGCAGATGTGCCGATGCCAATTTCACCAGCAGAAGATCGACATCCATTTCATGATTTTGCTTTGCAAATTCCTGGTGCTGCTGCGCCAACAGAAGAATCTGAAATTCGACACATGATTGCCCAGTACTACGGAATGATTGGTGATGTTGACGAACAACTCGGCCGAGTGTGGGACACACTTATTGAACTAGGCATGTGGGAAAACACGGTGATCGTGGTGACCGCAGATCATGGCGAGCAACTTGGCGATCACGGATTGAAAGAAAAACTTGGGTTCTTTGACCAGAGTTATCACATTCTTGGAATCGTTCGCGATCCACAACATACGGCGCAACATGGAAGCACGGTTGCAGAATTCACCGAAAACGTAGACATTCTCCCCACCATCGCAGAGAAACTTGGTCAGCTAGTACCAAAACAATGTGACGGGCTTCCACTCACACCATTTCTTCGCGGCGAGCCTCTTCCGCAATGGCGCGATGCAGCATCTTATGAATACGACTGGCGTCACTATTTCATTCGAATGGGTGAACGCAATTGGCCATGGGATCAGCGCCTTGAACAGCAACACCTCACAGTGCGTCGCTACAACGATCAGGCGTATGTTCAATTTGGCGATGGAACGTGGTTGGCATTCGATCTTGCTGCAGACCCCACGTGGCGAACAACTTTCCACGACCCCGGACGTGTTCTTTCCATGACCCAAGACATGCTGGTATGGCGCTCTCGTCACACCAATCGCGAACTCACTGGCCTACTCATGGAAGAAGGCGGTGTTGGTGAGTGGCCTGCAGGGGTTGCCTGGCGTAATTGATTTCACTACCTCAGTGCGATCTTGCGCATTGAGCACCAATTACAATTTTCAAGTCCCCTAGGTCGTCCTTTTCTCGACCATCACAAGAAAGACCCCCCACATGCTTGCTTCACTTGCTCGTTTTAGCGTTCGCCATCGCCGCATCATGGTGTTCGGAATTTGGATTCCCCTCTTGATTGTTGTGGGCATGCTCTCGGGAAAGATGGGAAGTGATTTCAGCACCCAGTTTGAGCTACCAAAGAGCGAAGCAAACGATGTGCAAAAGCTTCTCGAAGCAAACAGCCCCAACAAAGCAGGGTTCTCGGGTGAAATCGTTTTTGCCTCTGCCAATGGTGTGAACTCCGACGAAGTGATTGCGGCACTCACCCCATTTTTTGACAAGGTTGGGGCTATTCCTGGCGTCACCGTAACTTCACCATTCATTGAAGGCGCACAAGGTCAAATCAATCCGGCTGGCACTACGGGCTTTGCATCACTAGACGTTTCACTTCGATCGCAAAGTGAATTGATGTCATTGTCTGAAGAAATTCAAGACATGGGTAAAGAAGTGAAAATTGACGGCCTCACCATTGAATACGGCGGCAATATTTTTGCTGGTTTTGAAATGCCTGCTTCCGAGCTCTACGGATTGCTTGCTGCAATGATTATTTTGGTTCTTGCTTTTGGATCAGTACTCGCCATGGGTCTTCCAATCGGTACTGCACTTATTGGTCTCGGAGTTGGATCATCACTTGCGATCATTCTTAGTCACGTAGTTCCCATGCCCGACTTCACTACATCGCTTGTGGCCATGATTGGTCTTGGCGTAGGTATTGACTATGCCCTGTTTATCGTGACTCGCTATCGCGAAGGTCTTTCCGAAGGTCTCACCGTTGAAGAGGCAGTGATTGATGCTGTGGACACTTCAGGTCGCGCAGTGATCTTTGCGGGTATCACCGTCATCATTTCCCTACTCGGTCTGTTTGTCATGGGTCTTGCATTTGCTCGTGGTCTAGCAATCGGTGCAGTAGTTGGAGTGCTTGTGATGATGCTGGCTTCAGTTACCTTGCTGCCCTCACTACTTGCCATGGTGAAACATCGCATTGGTGTCACCACATGGGCTGCGCTCATTGCACTCATCGGTTTCATCGCTAGCGCCCTGGTAGCCGTAATAACCGAAACTGCAGTGTTCGCCCTAATCGGCGTGATATTTGTGCTGGTAGTTACGGCGCTGAGCTTTGCAATTAAGCCAATGCGTCGTCACATTCCTCGCCGGACGCCAAAAGCTAAAGAACTCACCTTCTGGTATCGCTGGAGTCGCTTTATTCAGCGTCGACCATGGACGGCTGCAATCGGTGCGACCGCGGTGCTTCTTGTTCTTGCTGCCCCGCTTACTTCTATTCGCTTGGGTTTTGGCGACAACGGCAATTCGCCAGAATCACAAACTGTGCGCCGCGCATATGACATGTTGGCCGACGGATTCGGCCCTGGTTTTAATGGTCCTTTGTTCATCACTGTGCAAGGCGATGCAGCAAAATCTCCTGAAGCCCTGCAGTCATTTGTTGACAAGTTGAAAAAGACTGAAGGCATTGCTTTCGCTCAGGGAATGCCGGCTTCACAAGATGGCAGTTTGTCACTGGTAATGGCGTATCCAACAACCTCTCCGCAAGATGAAAAGACTGAATTACTGATTCGCGATCTACGTGCAAACGTCATTCCACAAACTGGAGTTGAAGCAAAAGTTGGTGGATTCACCGCGGCCGGAGTTGACTTCGCTGACTCAATCGGCAGTCGCATGCCGTATTTGTTTATCGGTGTGCTTTCACTTTCATTCTTGTTGCTGATGGCTGTGTTCCGCAGTCTCCTTGTGCCACTCAAAGCAGTCATCATGAATTTGCTTTCAATTGGTGCTGCATACGGTGTTCTTGTAGCCGTCTTCCAATGGGGCTGGGGCATGAGCTTGATTGGTGTTGGTAAAGCTGGCCCAATTGAAAGCTGGGCACCAATGATGCTGTTCGCCATTGTCTTTGGACTCTCAATGGACTACGAAGTGTTCTTACTCTCTCGCGTAAAAGAAGAATACGACCGCACTGGCGACAACGCTTCTGCAGTTGCAGACGGACTAACGGCAACTGCACGAGTCATTACTGCAGCAGCGCTCATCATGGTGTGCGTATTTGCAGCCTTTGTGCTTGGTTACGACCGACAACTCAAACTGTTCGGTCTTGGCCTTGCACTTGCCGTTTTCATTGACGCAACAATTGTTCGAATGGTGCTTGTACCAGCAACCATGGAACTGCTTGGAGATCGCAACTGGTGGATTCCATCATGGATCAGTCGAGTGCTACCAAAAATTGACGTAGAAGGCCATCACGTAGTTCACAA
>JAFMJR010000051.1 GCA_017853385.1 Ilumatobacteraceae bacterium
CGCGTTGTTGAGCAGTGCCAAAAGTTGGGTTACACCGGAAAGATCTGGCCGGTACATCCAAGCAAGAAAGAGATGCACGGTGTTCCTTGCTATGCGTCACTCGCCGATTTGCCTGGAGTTCCAGATGCCGCGTTTGTGGCCGTGAATCGACACCTCACGCTTGATGCAATTTCACAGTTAAGCGCAATGGGAGCTGGCGGTGCAGTGTGTTACGCATCGGGATTCGCAGAATCGGGTGACGTGGAGTTACAAGCAGAACTTGTAAGCCGTGCCGGCGAACTTCCCATACTTGGGCCAAACTGCTACGGGTTCATTAACGCACTAGATGGAATTGCATTGTGGCCCGATGAGCACGGATGCTTGCCCGTTAAACACGGAGTTGGAATTATTTCGCAAAGCGGCAACGTCGGCATCAACCTCACCATGCAACAGCGTGGCTTGAACATGGCCTACATGGTCACCGTTGGTAATCAAGCCGGTGGTGGCGTAGAAGATGCGCTCCAGTCATTTATTGATGATGAACGAGTGACTGCAATTGGCATGTTTATCGAAGCAGTTCGCGAGCCGATTCGTTTTGCGCAACTTGCTCAAGTTGCTTACAACAAAGGCAAGCGCATTGTTGCTTTGCAAACAGGAAAGTCAGAAGCAGGTGCATTGATTGCAGCATCTCACACTGCTTCGCTTGCTGGCAATAGGCAGGCGTATGCCGCTCTCTTTGATCGCTGTGCAGTTGCCACTGTGGAGACACCAACCGAACTAGTTGAAACTCTCAAGATGCTCGACAATGGTGGCGTATTGAGTGGATACCGTCTGGCTTCACTTTCATGCTCTGGTGGTGAAGCTTCGCTCATCGCCGACATGTCTGAATTTACGAACCTGAAGTTTGAGCCGTTCCCTGCAGAGCAAACAGCCCGCATTGAAGCAACACTTACCGAGTTAGTGCATGTTGCTAACCCATTTGACTACCACACGTTTATGTGGGGCGATAAGCCAGCAATGACCGCAACCTTTAGTGAAACCATGCGCGGCGAGCACGATGCAACGTTGCTGCTTCTTGATGCGCCACCTCGCGAAGACCAAGATGCAAGCAGCTGGTTAGTAGCAGCAGAGGCTTTTGCCGACGCCGCCAAGGCAACAGGGCGACGCGGAATTTGCGTGGCAACGCTGCCCGAATGCTTTTCCGAAAGCATGCGTACTTCCATTTTGTCTCTTGGGTTGAATGCAGCCCAGGGACTGCGAGAAACTCTTGTTGCTCTTGATCGCGCTGCTTGGTTGGGTGCGCATGCACCGCAGCCACTTCCCGCTGCTGTGAATACCCCTGGCAGCACCGTGTTAGTCGATGAAGCAAACAGCAAATCCCTGCTTGCAACTTGGGGAGTTCCCGTGCCACAAGGAGCACGCTGTACACGCGACAACGTGGTGATCGAAGCACAGCGAATTGGCTTCCCCATCACCCTGAAAGGACTCGGACTCGCACACAAAAGCGAGGCTGGCGCCGTTGCTGTGGGTCTTTCCAATGTAGAGCAGCTGCGCACATCACTTGCATCGATGCCAGCAGAGATTTCGGAGTTTCTCGTTGAACAGACCGTGACCGGAATTGTTGCTGAGGTGCTGGTGAGCATTCGCAGATCAGCGCCACTCGGTTGGCTAATCACTGTTGGTGCTGGTGGCGTGCTCACCGAACTGTGGCGCGACACTCAGTGTTTGCTTGCACCCGCCACAGCAGATGACCTGCATGCCGCTTTACAGCGTTTGCGAATCGCACCAATACTCAATGGCTACCGCGGCAAACCTGCCGCCAATGTTTCGGCATTGGTAGACGCAATTCTCACATTGCAACATCATGTCGTTGGTTCAACGCTCGCAGAGGTTGAGCTCAACCCCGTGCTTGCAACCACTACTTCTGCAGTTGCAGTAGATGCACTGATCATTGAGGAGAAATAGATCATGGCCGTTCACATCGCTACTTCGCTTGATGGCAAAGTACTCGAGATCACTCTTGATCGACCAAAGGCAAATGCAATTGATGCAGCCACAAGTCGCGAACTAAGCAACACATTTGTCGCTTTTATGAGCGACCCAACTCAACGCGTAGCCATCATGACTGGCGGAGGAGAAAAGTTTTTCTCCGCAGGTTGGGACTTAGGAAGCGCTGCAGATGGAGAGTCGTTTGAATCGGATTATGGCGCGGGAGGATTCGGCGGATTTCCCGAACTTGCAAATCGATCCAAACCGATCATCGTTGCCGTAAATGGAATGGCAGTAGGTGGTGGTTTCGAAATTGCAATGTCTGCAGATTTCATTGTTGCTGCAGATCATGCGCAATTCTTTTTGCCAGAAACCCGAGTTGGAGTGCTTCCAGATGCTGGCTCAATCCGTTTACCTCGCCTACTCCCTCGCCAATTAGCCAACGAAATCATTTTTGGCGGAAGAAAATTGTCGGCTCAAGAAGCAATGGACTGGGGCATCGTCAACAAGATTGCACCGGGTTCAGAATTAATGAACACAGCACGTGCACTTGCTGCCGAGATTTGTCTGTCTGCCCCACTCAGCGTTGCAGCGGTGCTCGACATCATTCGCAACACAGAAGACCTCAGCATTGCTGATAGCTATGCCGCAATGCGCAGCAATGCTGCATACATTGCTGCGATCAATTCACAAGACGCAATGGAAGGGCCTAATGCTTTTGCAGAAAAGCGGGACCCAGTGTGGAAGGGCAAATAGCGGCTTAAATTGCCCTCTACTTGGCCTTTGACATGCACTCATCCAGCACGTCAAGCAACTCAATGCCTCGACTATCTGCATTTTCAGACTGAAATTCGCGCATTGCGTACGAAAAACTCCCCTGCAAACTTGGCCATGCACCATGCGTAGAACCACCCGCACCCGTGTGCCCAAATGCCTTTTCGTCCATACCCAAACGCGAAGGGTTGGGGTTTAATTCAAATCCCACCCCAAAGCGAAGTGGGCGGCCAGATAACGGGTCATTGCCTACCGAGCGTTGCTTACGAGCAATCTCTACCGTTTCTGGCTTCAACAAGCGAACCCCATCGAGCTCGCCCCCATTTACCAACATGGCATACAAGCGCGACATTGCATAGGCACTTGCAATACCTCCGCCACCCGGCAATTCTGACTTCGCAAACATTGATGTGCCGCGTTCTGCAGGAATCATTCCGTACACATACTGCAAGCGCGGGTCTACATCATCACCAGACATTGCTGAATAGTTGTAGTTGGCAGCACGGGTAGTTTCACCAATACGTGGAAGTACGGAATCAGGTGCGCCAATGTGTAGATCTAGGTCTAAAGGCATTGCCATTTCTTCGCGAACAAAAGTTCCGATACTTCGTCCGTCCACTCGACGCACCAATTCACTAGCAATCCATCCGTAGGTCATCGCATGATACGAGGGAACTCCAATTGGAGTAATTGGATGCTGCGCAGCGACATATTGAGCCATCAATATTGGATCCTGAATTTCATCAACACTGATTGACCGCTCAAGGCCAGGAACTCCAGCAACGTGTGCAAGAGAGTCTCCTACCGTCACTACACCCTTCCCGCCTTCTGCAAACTCGGGCCATACCGTTTCAATTGGTGATTCAAGATCAAGCAGGCCTCGCTCGAACAGCATCATGATTGCCGTTGCACAAATTCCTTTAGTGCCAGATGCGATGACACAAACCGTTTCGTCATTCCACGGCTTCCCGTCACTTCGCACACCGCCCCAGAGATCAACAACTTGCTTCCCTTTATGCGTTGCAGCAAAAGATGCCCCCGCCATATCGGGTCCGTGGTATTTATTGAAGATCTTTGCAACTGCTTCAAAACCTGGCGCTACAAATTGTTGTCTTGACACGACTACTCCTCAGTTTTGGTTCTTCGCCTGCGGGCATCACGCTCACTTGTATCAAGAGCAGCAGGAGCCGAGTTGGTAAGTGGTCCAAGTTCTTTCACAATTTGTTCAACACTTGGCGCATCTTTGCGCACATGGCGGTCAATTGCAGCGCGCATTGAAGCAACATGTTCTGGCGAGTTTCCACAACATCCTCCGACAATTCGCACACCTGCATCAATAGCAAGTTCTGCATATCGAGCCATCAACTCAGGTGTTCCCGAATACGTGATGGTGGTGCCCACGAACTTTGGAATACCGCAGTTGCCTTTCGAAACAACTGGCGTTGCAAAATGTTTCATTTCAGAAACTGATACCACGATGTCAGATGCTCCAACGCCACAGTTTGCGCCAATCGCAAGTGGCCGTGGTTCTATGCCAGCGAAAACACTCTCGAGCGCATCAGGCATTACGCCCATCATGGTTCTTCCCGCAGTGTCAAAAGACATGGTGCATACGTATGGCATACCCACACGGATTGCCGCTTTTGCCGCTGCGCGTGCTTCTTCGGGGGCAGACATTGTCTCTATCCAGGCCACATCGGCGCCACCAGCCTTCAGCCCTTCAATCTGTTCTGCAAATGCATCAATTGCTTCGTCTTCGGTAAGTGCGCCCAGTGGCGCAAACAATTCTCCAGTTGGACCAACCGACCCAGCAACCACGACAGGTCGTGGTGTTGCATCTGCGACCTTGCGAGCTAAGCGTGCAGCGCCTTGCGCTAATTCAACAACTCGATCTTGTGCATTGTGCAGTTTTAGACGATGTCGATTACAACCAAAAGTGTTCGTCAAAATGATGTCTGATCCGGCATCAACAAATTGTTGGTGCAAGCGTTCAACCCGATCGGGGTGATCAGTAATCCAAAACTCTGGAGGCTCACCCGAGGTGAGACCCATTGCAAAATAGTTTGTACCTGTGGCGCCATCGGCCAACAACACTTTTCCCGTGAGCAGAAGTTGCTCAAGCGAAGATTGCATTTACCGAGACTAACCCATCACGTTTCCGGCGGTGTCCGCCTGAGTGCGCAGTCGCGAAAATGCAGAGAGGTTGATTGGCATACCAGTGAACTCACCCATCACTTCAACGGGGGTCACGTCATGGTCAATGCCCTGCTCTTGAGCCTCAATCAAGGTTCGCATGAATTTGCCAACTAGTGGTGCGTTCTTGAACTGGTTACCACTCGTGCCACATGCCATGAAGAAACCATTGAGGCTCGACTTGTCATACAACGGAATCCAGTCATCGGTCACGTCGTACAGCGCACCGATACCGAGCAACTTGTGCGGAATTCCAAAGTCAGGAAGACGACGAGCAAGTCGCAACATCACTCGCTCAAAGAATTCCACAGAAACTGAGTCGTTCCAATTGTCGGCATCATCGAGGAAGTGCAACGGATCACACGCAGGTTCTGTAGTGCCCACATTGAGCAAATCACCCATGTGCGGACGGAAATACTGGCCAAGGTCAAGGTCTGCAACCACTGGCGCATTGTCTTCCAAACGGAAACCCTTCGGAGCCGGCGGAGAGAACACTTCTTGACGCAGTGGACGGTGATGCACCTTCATCTCGTCATATACGCCCGCCATGCGGTTAATCGCTGCAGCATGTGGTCCAGCGGCATTGATCACGATTGGTGCTTCGAAGCGCTCGCCCGTCTTCAGCACCACTCCCGTTACCGCTTCACCATCACGAGTAATTTCGCTGACTTCTTTGTGGAACAAGAACTCTGCACCGTGATGCTTTGCCGCATGCGCCAAGTTATGGGCAGCCAACATTGGGTCGTCCATAAAACCGGAAAGCGGATCGAACAAAGCCGAAAGTTGGTCGTATGGGTCGTCGGCAAAAGCTGGGTCTTCAATAGCTTTTGGTGGGTAAAACTTGCCAGTTTCAAATGCTGGCCAACGCTTTTTCACTTCTTCAGGCGACAACACCTCATATGGAATACCGAATTGATCCCACAATTCACGTTGACGAAGCCCGTCATAACCTTCAGTCAAGAACACCAAATAGCCAGTCTGGATGTATTTGGCCATGCCATCTGGGTCTTCGACTCCAACAAATTTGTTCCAGTTGAACCAGTGTTGAGCATTTTCCCATGCCATCAAAATGGTGTTGAAGTTTGAATAGGTAAAACGAATAATTGCAGATGATGCGCTCGTTGAACCCGCACCTGGTGCGCCACCCTTATCAATCACCACAACTTTGCGACCATGTCGTGAAAGCTCGAGCGCAATAGATGCACCCATTACTCCGCCACCAATGATGACAACATCAGTTTTAGTTACGGTCATACCTGCTGCTCCAAAATTGCATTTGCCCACTTCGCTGTATCAGCAGTGGAGTTAAACGTAAATGAGTGAATACCTGCAACGTTGAGTTCGTCGGCTTTTGCGGCGATGTCGTTCAACAACTTTGTTGGGTCGTATCCGCCTGGCGCGAACATCAAAGTGAGAGAAGCCTTGTTCTTCTTCAGATAGCGAAGCGACTGCCCAACACCTGTTCGAACACCCACCGACATCAAGCGCGTGCGATCAACAACTCCAGGAAGTCCAAGGTTGATTGGAGTGGTGAAACCAGCTGCGCGCAGATCTTTGAGCCAGCTCAAAATGAGCGGAGCATCAAAACACATCTGAGTTGACGCAAGACCCTTCACTCCGTGACTCTTCAGCAATGCTTCCTTCTCAATTACCGCATTGTGCAAATCAGACTTGCTGATGGTTGCGTGTCCATCTGGGTAAGCACCAAAGCCAATGGTCTCTACTCCTGGTTTGGCTTCAAGGAAGTCCTTCATGAATGGAAGTGCAAATTGGTAGTGAGGTGGAACTTCTGCATCGCCACCAATGATGAACACTTCTTTAATTCCCTTTTCGCGCACCCAAGCAGCCAATTTCGCTGCGTGTTCCGGACCTTCAACCAAGCGAGCAGCGAAGTGTGGGACTACGTTGTGCCCCTTTTCAAGCAATTGTTCGCACAGCTGTTGAGTTGTAGCAATTCCTTTTGCTGGTGAGCACGTCACTGAAACGGCTGCACCTTTTGGCAAGTCGGCAATGGCCTGGTCAAGTGACTTCAGTGGCACCAACTCATAGCGCATGTTGCGCACAAGTCGCTGGGCTGATGGTGTGGTCTTTCCCCCACGCTTGCTGTTGCCGAGAAGTGTCGAAATGATGCTCATTGTTGCTCCGTGTAGTGATGTGATTAGGGGGTTAAAACTCAGCCGAAAGTATCTGGCAAGACAGCCTTGCGCTTGGCAATATATTCCTGCAATTCGGCGTCAATTGCTTCATCGAGCGCTGGGGCTTGATACGACGCGAGGCGCTCTTTCCATAGCTTGTTTGCCCGTTGTGAGGCGTCCAAACTGCCGTCTTCTACCCACTGCTCGTAACTGTTGTTATCTGCAGTGTCAGAACGGTAAAAGGCTGTTTCAAAATTGGCCAAGGTGTGCGCTGTTCCCAAGAAGTGTTGACCCGGCTCATTTTCACGCATCGCGCTCATGGCTTGACCATTTTCGGTGACGTCCAAGCCTTTGCCGAAGGTCATCATCATTCCCAATTGGTCGCAGTCGAGAACAAACTTTTCGTAACCAATTGCCAAACCGCCTTCAAGCCAGCCGGCGGAGTGCAACACAAAGTTGGTGCCAGCCATGATTGTTGGAATCAAGGTAGATGCACTTTCATACGCTGCCTGAGCGTCTGGCAACTTAGACGCACACAATGATCCGCCTGAACGGAATGGAACTCCCAGACGACGTGCAAGCGCAGCAACCGTGTACAACACCATTGCGGGCTCTGGTGTTCCAAATGTTGGCGCACCGGTCAACATCGACATTGAGCTAGCAAACGAACCAAAAATCACCGGAGCACCAGGGCGAACGAGTTGGCAGAATGCCATTCCTACTAGCGACTCAGCAAGAGTTTGAGAAATAACACCAGCAGACGTTGACGGCGCCATGGCACCAGCAAGAATGAACGGCGTAATGATGCACGCCTGATTATTCAGCGCGTATACCTCTGCCGATTCAAGCATCGTTGCGTCCCACACCAATGGTGACGATGCATTAATCAAACTGGTCATCACTGTTCGATCTTGCAAGTCACCGCCAAAAGCAATGCGCGCCATGTTCACACTGTCTTGCGCGCGCTCGCCTGCTGTTACCGAACCCATGAATCCTTTATCGCTGTACTTAATGTGCGCGTACACCATGTCGAGGTGTCGCTTACTCACCGGAATGTCAACGGGTTCGCACACAGTTCCACCAGAGTGGTGAATGTATGGCG
>JAFMJR010000052.1 GCA_017853385.1 Ilumatobacteraceae bacterium
TCTGTCGCGCAACTGCTGCTTGCTGGGCAGCAGGCAATTCTGCGTTCTTTTCTTTCACCGCGATAGCAGCACGCTCAACTGACTCTGTAAGCAACGCGTCAAGTTTCACCACTTCGCCACTGCGACTTTTCAGAATTTTGCGGTCTGCGCCCAGCACATTTCCAAACGCAACGTGTGTCAACTCGGATGCACTCGGCACCCATCCAGCCATTCGCGAAACTGCAGCAACCATTTCCAAGTGTTGAGCCTGCGGAGCGCCGACCACATACAACACAACGTTTGCCCCTATGCGTTCAACACGATCAATCACGCACGCAAGGTCGCTTGTTGCATAGTTGTAGCCGCCATCGGTCTTACGAATAATTAGTGGCAATGGTTCATTTTCTCGATTCACAAAACCATCAGGAAACACCACTTCGGCGCCATCACTTATTTCAATAAGGCCTGCATTTCGCAATCTTTCAACGACTTGTGCGAGCAACGGGTTATATGCACTTTCACCCATCAGGTCATCTGCAGTGAGCAGTACTCCGAGCGTGCGATACACCTTGTCGAAATAACGGGTGCTCTCTGCTACCAACAACTTCCACATGCGCAACGTTTCAACATCGCCACTCTGCAACAACACCACACGTGCACGAGCGCGTTCTTTAAATTCATCACTTGCGTCAAACTTGGCGCGAGCCTGTCGATAAAACGAATCCAAGTCGCCAACAGACAATTCATTGGCAGCCTCTGCTTCGCCCAAATCAATCAAATGTTCGATCAGCATGCCAAACGGAGTTCCCCAGTCGCCAATGTGGTTTTCACGAACCACGCTGTGGCCAACAAACTCGAGTAGTCGCACCAACGCATCGCCAATGACCGTGCTTCTCAGGTGTCCAACATGCATTTCTTTGGCCACGTTTGGTGCCGAGTAGTCAACAACAACTTTCAACGCTGTCGGTGCATTGCGCACACCAAGTCTCGCGTCTGCCGCTGCGGTGGCCAGTTCGCGCGCAAGAAACTCACTTGCAAATGTGATGTTGATAAAACCTGGTCCAGCAATCTCTACCGCGCTGCACACTTCTGAAAGATCGGCTGCATCCAACACCATCTGAGCAACTTCACGAGGTGACTTACCCAATGCTTTTGCCAACGCAAGCGAACCATTCACTTGTGCATCTGCACGATCACTGCGCCTCACCACTGGATCACACGCGTTGCCGCCAGCTACCTGCCAAAAAGTTGGCTGCAGAAGTTCTGCAACGGTGAGGACTGGATCTGCCATAGTCCTTCTATTGTTGCCGACCGAACCGTGCAGACTGAACCCAATTCAATTCTTCGTCAATATTGCAAGCGATAGCCTGACGATTTACAGGCCCTCGTAGCTCAGTGGATAGAGCGTCGGTTTCCGGAACCGCAGGTCGTAGGTTCGATTCCTATCGAGGGCACCACTGTTTATTGGTAGCGAACCCCTTGGCGAGCCAGTTCTTTGTGTACTGCACCAATGCTTACGTCTTCGAGTTCGCAGCCTTGATGCAGACTTTGTGCGGCAGCGATACCAGCACCCTGGCCCAGCACCGCACAACATGCCATGTTGCGAGTTGCAGCATGCGCCACTCGATCGCCACCGGAAGAACGACCAGCAACTAGCAAATTGCGCACTCCCTTTGGCAGCAGGTTGCGATACGGCATGTGCATGTATCTACCTGTTGTGGGCAAAATCAAAATTCCGTAGCCGTCGATGAACTCTGGATAAATGCCGATGGAATCTTCAAAACGTGCTTGTTCGCGCACATCGTGTTCGGTCATGTTGTACACCGAATCAACTTTTCTTGTGTCACGCACACCAAGTGTCATTCCGAAGTTGCGCAAGCGCGCATCTTCACATCCAGGCGTATATGCCTTCAATGCTGCAAGAGCATGCATCGCTTGTCGACGACCTTCAATTTCTCCGGTGGTTAAATCGTCTGGGTCGGTTCCGTCAAGACCTGCAAGGTGAATCAAGTTCATGTAGGTCATTTCGCCTGAGTCATGAACTGCACCCCATGTTCCCGCAATGGTGGTGAGGTCTGCAGGAATCAATCCAGCATCAAGTGCAGCCTTAAACGGTTTATGCAAAAACGGTGAAAACATGTCGTCTTCTTTGCCGGATGTTTCAATACTCCATTCACCATTTCCCGCCCAGTCTTTATATGTCTGCGGGTCGCTTGCTACACCTTCAATAAATTTCTTTTTGTCAACGCCGGCAATATGAAACATGACAGAAGATGCCATGAGATTTTCTCGCGGGGCCAAAAATGTTGGTGCACCTGCACGATGTGCAACATCGGCATCTCCTGTTGCATCAATCACGCGCTTGGCAAGAAGTGCTTCACGACCCGCTTTTGATTCGGTGATGATTCCCACCACTGCATTGCCGTCCATGATTGGAGCAACGAATGACCGATGCAACATTGGGTGAATGCCTGCTTCTTGAACCAACACATCTGCGACAACTTTGAATCCTTCGGCATCTAGTTCAAATGACTGCGACTGACTTTCTGGAACTGCAGCACCCATACTTGCGGCGCGCGTTTCAAACTCACGACCAATGCCATTTGCTTCAACAGTTTGTTCATGGCGATACCACGCCATACCTTCAACGCCAACGGTGGTGATATTTCCACCAAAACATCCGAACCGTTCAACAAGCGTGACGCTTACTCCCGCTCGTGCAGCCGCGAGCGCCGCAGAAAGTCCCGCTGGACCAGAGCCAACTACTAAAACATCAGTTTCGTGAATGACATCTATTTCACGAGCCGGCTCAACAATGGTGCCGAGCTTTTTACCAGTGACTCGTTGAATCGCCATGTTGAATCAGCCGAGAGCCGATTTCACAAGGGCAGCAATTTTTCCGCCATCAGCACCTGAACCAACTCGGTCACGTACCGCTTTCACTACTGCTCCCATTGCCTTACCACCGGTCTGTCCAGCAGCTGCAGCCTTTGCAACTTCCTCTGCAACGATTGCTGCAACTTCGTCATCACTCATTGCCGCTGGCAAATACGCCTCAATCACCGCTAGTTCTGCTCGCTCTTTTGTTGCAGCATCAGTTCGACCAGCATCTGCATAAATCTGCGCCGACTCAGCACGTTTTTTTGCTTCACTTTGCAGCACCTTGATTGCTTGGTCGTCTGTTAACACGATCGCTTCATCACCTGCCACTTCAGCGTTTTGAATTGCCGAAAGCACCATGCGAAGGGTGGAAAGTTTTGCCTCATCACGAGCCTTCATTGCTTCGGTGATGTCTGCCTTAATGCGGTCTTTAAATGTGGTCACCTCTCTATTCTGCCTGCTTATCGCGGGCATGACGAGCCTTCAATATGGCCCGCTCTCTACACTGTTATTACTCATGAACAACGAGACTTTTGAACTGTTCTTCTCCATGCTGAGTGTTGCCCTCTTGGCTGGAACCATCGTTGTGTTGCTTGCGCGCGTGCTGTACCGACAAAATGCAGTCGCTAAAAATATTGTCGATTCTTTTTCACCTTGGGCACTTCCACTTGCAGCAGCGGTGACCACAACGTGCACACTTGGCAGCCTCTACTTTTCCGAAATCGTGAACTACAAGCCTTGTTTGATGTGCTGGTATCAACGAACCATGATGTATCCACTTGCCGTGATATTGATTGTTGCCGCTTTCCGAAAAGACAAAATGATTTGGCGATACGCCGCACCCCTTGCAGCAATCGGCATCACCGTTTCTACGTATCACTGGTTTCTTGAGCGTTTTCCAAACCTCGATGCCGGAGTGTGCGATGTTGAAGTTCCGTGCGAGTTCGTGTGGTTCGAAAACTTTGGTTTCGTCACCCTGCCGTTTATGGCATTCACCGGATTTCTTGCTGTTCTCGTATTCACCACCCTTCCAAAAACAACAACGGAGTAATCATGAGTAATTCATCATCTGGCCGCGGCAAATTCATTGTCGGCGCGATCATCGCAGTAGTCATTGCAGGCGCCGCAATTGCCGCAATTACATCAAGTGGTTCTGACACCGAATCAACTGCCAGCAATGTTTCAGAGTTCAGTGAAATCACTGTTACTGGTGATGCGCTTCCATCATTTGACTCAACATCTACTGCAGTTGATACCGCAATCGGACTTCCTGCACCAGTAGTAACAGGTAAAGGTTTCACCGGAACAGAAATCACCACGGCAGGAAACGGAACACCAACAATGGTTGTGTTCCTTGCTCACTGGTGCCCTCACTGCCAACGTGAAGTTCCATTGCTTGTGCAATGGGAAAAAGAAGGCAAGACACCGACGGGTATTGACGTAATTGCAGTAGCTACAGGAACTGACCCTGCAAATCCGAATTACCCACCATCGGAATGGTTGGCTCGTGAGGAATTCCCAGCACTGTGGCCTGTCATTGCAGACTCTAAAGACAAAGAAGCGGCAAACGCATTTGGTCTCTCCGGCTATCCATACTTTGTTCTCGTCGATGCGCAAGGCAATGTGTTCAAGCGCATGAGCGGCGAAATCGCCATGGACGAATTGACCGCAATGATCAACGAAATGATTGGCGCTTAACGCGTATTTCTCAAGTTGAGAATCGTTCTCATTATCGCTAGGGTTGCGATATGAGAATGATTCTCAAATCAGCTCTTGGGTTTTTGGCCTGTATTCCTTTTGTTGCAGCCTGTTCCACCACATCTTCTGAGTCCTCAAGCCCTCAAATAGTGGTCACCTATTCGGTGCTTGGCTCAATAGTCACTGACCTTGTCGGTGATGCCGCTGAGGTAACGATCTTGATTCCAGACGGTCAAGACCCACATGAATTTCAGCCTTCGGCGCGCGACATTGAAACCATCAACAATGCTGACATCGTCATTTCCAATGGTCTTGATTTCGAAGAAGGTTTGCTAGAGGTTCTTGCAAGTGCAGAAGAAAACGGAGTGCCGCAGTTTCGAGTGGGTAATTACATCACTCAACGCATCGAAGAGGGTGACCACAACATTGCTGATCCACACCTCTGGTTATCTCCAGCAAATTTCATTGAGGCTCTTCCCTCTTTAACATCAGCGATCAATGAAGCAGCCGGACTCTCAATTGACTCTGCTGCTCAGTCCGATGCTCTTACTCAGCTTGACGAAGACATCACGTCGGTAATTAAGTCAATCCCTTCATGCGTGTTGGTAAGCGGACACGACGAGCTGGGTTACTTTTCAGACCATTATGGATGCACCGTAGTTGGCGCGATCATTCCAAGCTTTTCTACAACCTCCGAGGCAACTGCTAGCCAGATTGCAAACCTCAAGAAACTTGCTA
Organism: Ilumatobacteraceae bacterium; assembly: GCA_017853385.1. Taxonomy (GTDB): domain Bacteria; phylum Actinomycetota; class Acidimicrobiia; order Acidimicrobiales; family Ilumatobacteraceae; genus UBA3006. Next base: position 5,296 of record JAFMJR010000052.1, read on the forward strand.
CAGAAAATGACGTGAAGGCAGTCTTCACTGGTCTTGGTACTCCCCCAGAAGTTTCTGAACAACTGGCAAATGAATTAGGAATCGCCGCCGTTTCTTTGAGCACTCATTATCTAAATGGTGCAGCGAACTACCGTGAGTTCATGCTCAATCTCGCTAATCAGATTGCAGAAGTATTGCGTTGAACTATCTCATCGACCCCTTTGCAAATAATGAGTTCATGAGACTCGCGCTGCTTGGTGGAATTCTCGTTGCGTGTACTTGCGCAATCGCGGGAACCTTTGTTGTATTGCGAGGCTTGGCTTTTGTAGGAGATGCACTTGCCCACGGAGTGCTTCCCGGTATTGCCACCGCGATGTTGCTTGGATTCTCCGGAATTGTTGGCGCAGCAATTGGCGCAGCCGTGATGATGGGCGGAGTCAGCGTTGTTACTCGCAAATTCAGACTCAGTGGCGACACTGCAATCGGCTTGCTTTTTGTTGGAATGTTGTCGCTTGGTGTCATGATCACTTCACGTTCAAGTTCATTTGTCGGCGATCTCGCGCGAATTTTGTTCGGTGAATTGCTGGGAATCACCCAGTCTGATTTGGCCTGGCAATGTGTTGCGCTTGCGATAGTCGCGGCAATCGCCTTGGTTAGTCGCAGGCCGTTTTTGCTGTTGTCAGTTGACGATGGACTGGCCCGTACTTCTGGCTTTTCTGCCCGACTATTTCACAACGTGATGCTCACCATGGTTGCCATAACGGTAATTGCAAGTTTCCAAACCGTTGGCACATTGCTCGTACTTGGAATGCTGATTGCGCCAGCTGCAACAGGGTCGTTGTTTGCTCGGCGCATCGAAAGCATGATGCTCACAGCAGCAATCGTGGGCTCACTGTCTACATATATAGGTCTGCTCATTAGCTACCACTACGACTTGGCAGCTGGAGCAAGCATTGTGCTCACTGCCGTGGTGATATTTGCCCTTGCTGCAATAGCTAACGAAATTCGCAAATCGCGCTCACATGATCATCACGACCACGAACATCCACATGTTCACGGTGAGGTGCACGTGCGATGACATCCATACACGCTTCCGCACTTGCCATTGGTTACGGCAAGCATCCTGTTGTTGACAACATTTCCATCTCGTTGCAACCTGGCGACTTACTTGTGCTGATCGGCACCAATGGATCGGGCAAGTCAACCTTGCTCAAAACGCTCGCAGGGCTAATTGACCCCCTGCACGGAGATCTCACGCTGCTTGGATCTCCTGCTGGTCAAATGCCAACTCGAGTTGCCTACCTACCGCAACACCCAGTCTCATCTCACACACTTCCGTTATGCGTTCAAGACGTTGTAGCAATGGGTCGATTTGCACACCTTGGTTTATTTAAACGATCTACAGATCGCGACCGAGCAATTGTGCTTGAGTCAATGCAAAGGACTGGCATTGATAGTCGCGCCAACGAACCTATTCGTGATTTATCAGGTGGTCAGCAACAGCGCACGCATCTGGCACAAGTGATTGCAAGGCAAGCAGAGATTTTGTTGCTTGATGAGCCAACTGCAGGACTAGATCTCAACGGAAGAAAAGCGGTTGCAGAACTTATTGCTACCGAACGCGCTCGCGGAGTAACGGTGGTGCTTGCAACACACGAACTTGCCGACGCAGAGTCTGCAACTGCGGTCATGCTTCTCGCCCAACGCGTTGTCTCAATGGGGTCGCCGGCAGAGGCGCTTCGTGACGAGTATCTACGTGAATGTTTCGGCTTTACTCAGCCGCACTAATTCCTTCAAGTTTCATCAACTGTCGCTTCATTTTTAGACCAAGCGAGTAACCACCGAGTCCACCATTGCTCGCAATGACTCGATGACACGGAACAACGATGGGAATTGGATTTTTTCCATTTGCTGAACCAACTGCGCGAAATGCTTTGCCTTTGCGCATGGCGCGCGCTTGCTCGCCATATGAAATGGTCTTGCCGTAAGGAATACGCGTCAATGTTTTCCACGCCTGAACTTGAAATGGTGTGCCATGCAAGTCGAGAGGAATGGTGAACTTTTTGCGATCACCTGCGAAATATTGCTCTAACTGTTTACGTGCTTCAGCAAGTATTTCTTGAGCACGACCATCAGGCTTAGTTGCTTCCTTGCTGTACTTTGCCTTCACATCAATGGCAATTAGACCTTTGTTTGATGCACTGAGTCGCAATTTGCCCACCGGTGAATCCACCACCAGTTCGTTACGCACTGTTTGAGAACCTTTCATTTTCATAAACATACAACAACCTGAAAACCTGCAAGGCTCGTATGCATGAGCACCACAGTGATGACCGATATTGAAAGCCCGGCGAAAAAGAGAATCGCCCTCGTTGCACACGACAACATGAAAGACGAAATGCTCGAATGGGCAAAGGTTCACCGCGCCGAACTAGCTCAGCACACCCTTGTTGGCACCGGAACCACTGGCCGAATCGTCGCCGAACATACCGGTTTAGAAGTTGAGCGACTTAAAAGCGGTCCGCTCGGCGGCGACCAACAACTCGGTGGACGAATTGCCGAGGGGCGTATTGACATCATGATGTTCTTTTGGGACCCACTTGAGCCTCAGCCGCACGACCCCGACATCAAAGCTCTGTTGCGCATTGCCGCAGTTTGGAATATTCCTGTTGCTTGCAATAGAGCCTCTGCAGATTTCATTATTTCTTCACCCCTGCTTTCGCAGGTGTACCAGCGAAGAGTTCCTGAATACCTCTAACTCTTTGGCGGTGGAGGTGGCCCGAACTCATTCATTTCTGGCGAGCTCTTTTGGC
>JAFMJR010000053.1 GCA_017853385.1 Ilumatobacteraceae bacterium
GCCGATGACTGAAAGTCGGAGATGTAGTTGATCATCATGGAAAGTTTCATGATGATCAGACTAGATGGGGCTTAGTTCACCTTGCGAGTTCGACCTTCCCAGAACGGTGCGCGAAGGTCTTTTTTCAAGATCTTTCCGCTCGGGTTACGAGGCAAGGCGTCTACCCAGTTCACCGACTTTGGGCACTTAAACCCAGCAAGTCGTTCTTTGGCAAACGCGATGATTTCATCTTCAGTAACCGCAACATCTGGCTTGCGTACCACCATGGCTTTTGGAACTTCGCCCCATTTTTCGTCTGGCACGCCAATCACTGCAACGTCGGCAATTGCCGGGTGGGCCATGAGTGCGTTTTCCACTTCTGCTGGGTAAACGTTTTCGCCGCCCGAAACAATCATGTCTTTCACACGGTCAAAGATGTAGACGTAATTATCTTCATCTAAGTACGCGGCATCACCAGTTTTGAACCAACCTTCCGAGTTGATCGACTTCGCAGTCTCTTCTGGCATGTTCCAGTAGCCCTTCATTACTTGGCCACCTTTCACCCAGATTTCACCCACCTCACCAACTGGCATGTCGTTGCCCGTTTCAGAGTCGACAACACGCAAAGTCATTCCTGGAACAATCTTTCCGCACGAGCGCAACAGCTTGCGCTTTGGCCCAGTGAGATCGTGATCTTCTGGCATGAGGATGGTGGTTGCACCTGTGGTTTCGGTAAGTCCGTATACCTGCATGAAGTTGGTTTTAAAAGTCTTCATTGAAGCCGCAAGTACTTCTTCTGAAATTGGCGATGCTCCGTAGGCAATGAGTTCAAGGCTTGAGTAATCGGCCTTATCAACATCTGGAACCATGAGCATGAATTGCAATAGCGCAGGAACCAAGAAGCCGTGCGTGATGCGATGCTTTCCGATCAATGCAATGAGCTCTGCAGGGTTCACATCGCGAATAATGATTGACTTGGCGCCAAGAGCCATACCAGCAGTAGCCCAGCCGCCACCTCCAATGTGGAAGAGCGGCATTGCCACCAGGTTCACTGTGCGATCGGTGAACTTCCACACTTCTTTTGCAAATGGAATGAGCGCAAAGAAGTTGGTGTTCGTGAGCATCACACCTTTTGGTCGACCAGTGGTTCCACTTGAATACAACTGGAACGCAACGTCTTCAGGCGCAGATTCAACGCCCGGATCAGTTGATGCACCACTATTTGAGAACTCGTCATAGGACGGGAACTTGCTGTGTCCGCCAATCACCACAATGGTTTTGGTGTTTGTAATGTCGCCTGCAATGGCATCGAGCACTGGTACAAAATCGGGTCCAACAATCAGCACTTTTGCTTGAGAGTCATTGACGATGTAGGCAACTTCTGGTGGTGCAAGACGCCAGTTGATATCAACGCTGACTGCATTGAGTAATCCGCAGGCAAAAAACACTTCGAAGTGATCGATTCCGTTTTTATCTAGAAACGCAACGCGGTCTTGTGGACCAACTCCGGCTGCTTTTAGAGCGTTAGCAACTTTGCACGAGCGCTCATACAACTGACCCCAAGTTTGAGTGCGATCCCCTTGCACAAGTGCAACGTTTGTTGGCTGATTTGCTGCGTGCGTACGCACGATTCCTGCGATGTTTCGAATGTCATTCCCCATGGGCCAGAAACTAGCCTTGGGTCAAATACATAGACAAGGGGAGCCCCAGATATATGAGCACTGCAGAACTTGGATACGACGGCAAAGTAGCCATTATTACGGGGGCTGGCGGAGGCCTTGGCCGTCAACATGCATTGCTCCTCGCCTCGCGCGGTGCCCTGGTGGTCGTAAACGACCTAGGTGGAGCAGTTGACGGAAGTGGAAGCGACAAGGGCGCTGCACAAAAAGTTGTTGATGAAATTGTTGCCCTTGGTGGCGAAGCAGTCGCCGATACCAACAGTGTCTCTACACCAGAAGGTGGCGCAGCAATTGTTGCCGGAGCAGTAAAAGCTTTTGGTCGAGTTGACATTGTGATTAACAATGCAGGAATTTTGCGCGACAAGAGCTTTCACAACATGGACCCATCGTTGATGAACCCTGTGTTTGACGTGCACTTGAAAGGCGCATTTCACGTAACGCAACCTGCGTTTGTTTTGATGCGCGAACAGGGATACGGACGCATTGTTTCCACTTCATCTGCAGCCGGCATCTTTGGAAACTTTGGCCAAACCAATTACGGCGCAGCAAAAATGGGTCTTGTTGGATTCACCCGTGTGCTTGCGGTTGAAGGCGCGAAATACAACATCAAGGCAAACGCCATTGCCCCTCTTGCACTCACCCGCATGACCGAAAGTTTGTTCAGTGGTGCAATGGCCGAGAAATTGCTGCCTGAAAAGATTTCGCCAATTGTGGCTTACCTTGCACACGAGGAATGCCCAGTAAGCGGCGAGGTGTACAGCGTTGGTGGTGGCCGTGTTGCACGAGTATTTATTGCAGAGACCGAGGGTTATCACAACCCAAACCTGACCATGGAAGATGTGCGCGACAACTTTGCTCAGATTCGCAATGAAGAGGGCTACAAAGTGCCTGCAAACATCGGTGAAGAAACCTCGATGTTTCTTCCTTATTTGAAGTAATACGCAGATAACACCGTGATTACTTCACACGTTGCATCTAGCGATGGCGTGGAGATTCCTGTTTACGACTACTCACCTGGCTCAACGCTGCCTAGCGTGTTGTTTTCGCATGCAACTGGTTTTCATGGTCGCTGCTTCAACAGCACTGCAGCCCTGCTAGCAAACAGTGCACACTGTTACTCGTTTGATTATCGCGGTTACGGCGACGCAACACTTCCCCTTGATTGGAAAGTGACATGGAGCGGATACGGCGACGATGCACAACGCGTTGCGCAACACGTTGCGCGCGCAAGTGGTCCTTCAATTGCATTCGGTCACAGCATGGGTGGCGCGGCATTGGTAATGGCCGCATTGCGCGAGCCTGAATTGTTTCGCGCTTTAGTGCTGTTTGAGCCAATCATCTTTCCGCCCATCGTGCGCGAAAGCGGCAATGCAGGTGGCCCAAGCCCACTTTCTGAAGGTGCTCGCAGACGGCGCACAACTTTTGCTTCATACGAAGAAGCGATTGCTAACTATTCGGCAAAACCACCACTCAACGTGTTTCAACCAGAGGTGCTTGACGACTACGTGCGATTTGGATTTTCGCCCAATAAAGACGGCACGATTTCGCTGAAGTGTCTGCCCGAACACGAAGCACGAACCTATGAATCTGGTGCGTTACATGAGACATGGAACGACCTACAGAAACTGCGCATGCCCGTGTGGGTAATTTCAGGTGAAATGATTCCCATGACCCCAGCATCGTTTGCCAAACCACTTGCAGATGCAATACCTGGATGCACATTTGTGCAATGGAACGACCTTGGACACTTTGGGCCAATGCAAGACACTCAACGAATTGCGCAACTAATGCGTTCAGTAAACGACTCGTTACACCCCTAAGTAGACTGAAGACTATGAAATCCGATCAACGCGAACACAGAAATATTGATTTTGTGGTCACTAAATCTGATTTACACAACCAGCAAGATGAATTGAGCTACTGGTTAAGTGTCTCGCCAAAAGAACGTATTGCGGCTATGAAAATATTGCGCCAACGCATGTTTGGAGGTGGAGATGGAACTCGACAAGGACTTCAGCGAGTTTGTCGAATTATTTCTCGAACATAACGTTCGATTTCTCATTGTTGGGGGTTATGCACTTGCCGCGCACGGTCTACCTCGCGCAACAGGCGACTTAGATGCGTGGGTGTGGACAGACTCAAACAATGCCCAAAATATTGTCTCAGCTCTTCAAAGTTTCGGATTTAGCAATTTGTCAATTACTACCGAAGATTTCATCAAGCAGGATTCAATTGTCCAACTTGGGTACCCACCATTTCGAATCGACATCTTGACATCTATAGACGGTGTTGATTTCGAACAGGCATGGAACAATAAATTTCTAGTGGAGCTCAATGACAGAGAGGTTCCATTTATAAGTCGTGACGACTTAATCGCAAATAAAAAAGCTGCTGGGCGACCACAAGACATTGCAGACGTCATTCGGCTAACCGCAGACGACAAATAGAAACGACACTCGCATGACCGCCTGGCCAATACCTGAAGCACTCTCACCATCGAGCACCAGCACGTTTCAAAACTGCCCGCTGCAATTTCGTTTTCAAAACATTCAAAAACTTCCTCAGCCGCCAAGTGTTGCCGCAGTGAAAGGCAACGTGGTTCACCGTGCACTTGAGTTGTTGTTTGGATTAGAGCCTCATCAACGCACCGAAGAAGCAGCGCTCAATTTTGCGCAAACCGCTCGTGCCGAATTTGAACCCACTTACGACATCACGGGTTTGAACCTCAACGAACCACAACTAGATGCATTTTGGAAAGACTGCGATTCGCTGGTGAAGAGCTACTTGCGAATGGAAGACCCAAAATCAGTCAACGTGGTCGACCTTGAACTGTGGGTGCAAGCACCGATCAGCAATTTTGGTTTGCGCGGTTTCGTTGACCGCATTGAGCGCGATGCAGATGGCAACTTGATTATTAGCGACTACAAAACAGGCAAAGCACCGCGCGAACAAGATGTAGACGCCAAGATGCAACAGCTACACATGTACGCCTACATGTTGCGCGAAATGCGCGGTGAGGCACCAAGCAAAGTCAGCCTGATGTTTGTTAAAGACGGCGTTCGTCATACTCGTGCAGTAACCGAGCAAACACTTAAGTTCGTGGTGACAAAAACTTCAGCATTGTTCAAAGCCATATCCAACGCATGCACAACCGGCAACTTCCCCACCAAGAAAAGCGCGCTGTGCAACTACTGCTCGTTTAAAGACTGGTGTCCTGAATTTGGCGGCAACCCTGCAGATGCAGAGGCAGGTGCCCCAATCAAATATCCTCGACCTGCAGCATGACTTTTGACCCAACCGCCCGATTCGAACGTTTTGACAACACAGTAGACAGCGCACTCGAACACATTCGCGACTACAAGTTTGTCAAAGTGATATTCAGCATTGCCAGCGCGGTCGGCGATTTCGGAATTTTGTGGCACATCATTGGACTTCTCCGTGCCATCGGAAGCATGGACCGCTTGCAACAAGCTGTGGTGTTTTCGTGCATGATCGGTATTGAGAGTTTGCTGCTCAACCAAGGAATTAAGCGACTATTTCGACGAAGCCGCCCTACCACGAGTGGCGACGATCGCTTCGCCCTACGAACCCCGCGAACATCAAGCTTTCCGAGCGGCCATTCGTCTTCTGCGTTTTTTTCTTCCCTCGTGCTCACCTATTTCTTCGCTTGGCAATGGTGGCCACTGTTTTATGCACTAGCAATGGTGATTGCCATTAGCCGCGTTGGTGTGCGAATTCATCACGCCAGCGATGTTGTTGGTGGCGCCATCGTGGGCACACTGATGGGAATTGCTGGCCTCATCTTTCTGAACGGAATCCAACTGATATGACAAACGAATTTGCACTCACCTACGACTACCGCTGCCCTTATGGGCGAATCGTGCACGACCATGTGGCTACCGCACTAAAAGCAGGCGCTCCTTGGAAAGTGAAATTCACGCCATTTTGCTTAGGTCAAGCTCACGTTGAAGAAGGCGAAACCGATATTTGGGATCGACCACAAGACGACACCGGAATACTTGCACTTCAGGCTTCAATAGCCGTTCGCGACACACAGCCAGACAAATTTCTGAACATGCATCATGCTTTGTACGAGTATCGACACACGCAAAACGGAAACCTACGTGAACGCGCACCACTCAGCGAAGTGATCGCACAACATGGCGTTGACATTGATGCGATGTGGGCTGAAGTAGATAGTGGTCGCCCACTTGCCACCATTAAAGACGAGCACACGACTTACGGTCGCACGCATTCGGTGTGGGGCGTGCCCACTTTCATTGTTGGAAGCAAAGCTGTTTTCGTGCGCTTGCTCGATCGCCCCATGGGTGACGCTCAACTAGCAACCACCACAGTAAATCGCATTCTTGAAAACATTGACTGGGACGCACTCAACGAGTTCAAGCACACTTCGGTTCCTCGATGAACCACGACATGCCTCGCTTTGAAGATCGCATGAGCGATGCCGAGGCATTGATGTGGAGAGCCGAAAAAGACCCATTCCTTTCGTCAACATTTGCAAACATCACCATTCTTGATTGCCCACCAAACTTTGATGCATTTGTGGCGCGAATGGATCGTGCGTCACGTGTCATCAAACGTTTACGTCAACGCGTGCAACCTGCACCAGCATCTTTAGGCCCACCGCGCTGGGTAATAGACACCGAATTCAACATTGCCAATCACGTTCGTCGCATGGCCTTGCCTGCGCCAGGCACTATGCGTCAATTACTCGATTTAGCAACGCTGCTCGTTGCTGATGCATTTGATCGCAGTCGACCGCTGTGGCAATTCATCGTGATTGACGGCTTAGAAGGCGGCAAATCGGCGCTCATTCAAAAACTGCACCACACCATTACCGATGGACAGGGCGGCGTTGCGTTGTCGATGCAGTTTCTTGACCTAGCGCGCGATGCAAGCCCGCCGCCGCCCCTTGATCCCTCATTGTTTGCAGAACCAGAAGAAATCTCGTCAAACACTGCCGACTTGCTGACTTCTTCTTTTCAAGACGTGATGCGTGCACCACTTGGAGCGCTTCGCCAAGTTCGCGAATTGTTGCAAGACCCAACACAACTTCCATCGCTTGGCACACAAGCAACCGCCACGGTTCGTGGACTACTGAACGAACTCAGCAGTGTTGACCCAGCACGCTCGCCATTATGGAAAGAGCGATCGCTACAACGCCAGACCGAAACATTGCGCGCGCCGTATCGCGAAATGATTGATGCATCGCGTGCACTCGGTGGCAAATTGAATACCGCGTTTTTGACAGCTGCAGCAGACGCAGCCGGTAGCTACCACCGAAAACTTGGTGCACCAGTTGAATCGCTGCGCACCAGCATGGCGATTAGCACTCGCAATGAAGACTCGGGTGCAAATGCATTCACCTTGGTGCGGTTGTTGGTGCCAACTGGCGACATGCCCATTACCGAACGCTTTGCTGCAATTAGCGAAATGGTGGAATCTGCACGAGAGGCTTCAAAGAATGCCCAACTCGACACCTTGGCAACTGCGTCAAGCCTGTTACCAACCTCGGTGCTCACCCGTATTGCTCGCGTGCAAAGCCAAACCGTTGACTTCGCCACATCAAATGTGCGCGGCGCAGGAATTCCGCTGTTTATTTCCGGTGCAAAAGTGCTGGAAAACTACCCACTTGGGCCACTAGGCGGCGTTGCATTCAACCTGACCATGCTGAGCTACAACGGCAGTTTGGACATGGGACTGAATGTAGACAGCGAAGCTGTTGCCTACCCCGTGTTGTTGAAACAGTGCATCGAACAATCACTGCAACAGATTGCTAGCTACGCGCCACAAACTACGTCGACAGCAAAGAGTTCATCACGCAATTCATCAGCCGATGAAGGCGACGCTACAAAGCGTCGACGATTCAGGCTTGCGTGGTGGAAGAAGCGTTAGCCGTCAGCAACACACGAACGTCAAGTAGCAAGTCTGCTACTTCTTCGGTGGATACCAATTCGCGGTTGAGCATTTCGGCAAGTGCTTTGTCGATCACGGTGAGTGCTTCGGAAATTACTGCTGCTTCGCGGGCTTCGGTCATGTCCTTGACCATACCTGACGGGTGCTACGAAGACATGACTCTGTGCATAACATCACAGCCATGGAATTACGGGGA
>JAFMJR010000054.1 GCA_017853385.1 Ilumatobacteraceae bacterium
CTCTTTGGCGGTGGAGGTGGCCCGAACTCATTCATTTCTGGCGAGCTCTTTTGGCACGCGAATACGAGACTGACAATCGGTAGCAATTGCCACCATCCACGGCGACCAGTGTCGTGCATGCGACGGCATCCAACTGCAATTGATGGCAAGAACAATGCAGCCGACACGAGTGAATCGAAATTGTTATATCCAGACACTGCCGACGACACGATTACGGTAAACAACGTCCACCACCAAAACTCGCTACGCGAAGCTCGACCGCTAAAGGTCGCATAATTTCGGAAACCAGAAGTCACTGCATTTTTGAAGTTCATGTTTACTTTTCGTCCGCGCCCTTTGGCTCTTTTGGCAATCCGAGAACTCGTTCACCAACAATGTTTCGCTGAATCTGACTTGTTCCACCCCAAATGGTTTCGGAACGAGAGAAGAAAAACGCCGACATCATTGGGCTTACTGGGTAGCCCTCGCGACGCTTGTCGCGTTGCGCACCCGGCCAGCCGGTGTCCTTTGGCCCATTATCAATAAGCATTGAATGTGCACCGAAGATGTCGAGAGCAAGTTCCATGGCCTCTTTGTGCATCTCGGTCCAATACATCTTGTTTGTTGCACCAAGTGCAATCACACCCATGTCTTTTTTATTTTCAAGCGTTGCGCCAAGTGAACGCAAGCCGTTGTAACGCAAGATCTGATACTTGGTGTAGTACTTCATCAAACGCTGACGGATTGACTCTTCCTTAATCGCACCGTTTTCTTTGGCTGCAGCCAACATGATGCGGTATTCCTCTTCAAATCGGCGGTAGCCGGTTGTTGCGCTCATTCCTCGCTCGAAAGCAAGAGTGGAGTTTGCAACTTTCCAACCGTTATTGATTCCACCTACAACGTTGTCCTTCGGGCAACGTGCATTGGTAAAGAACACTTCACAGAATTCTGCAGTGCCATCTGGTTGCACAATTCCGCGCACTTCAACGCCCGGTTGACGCATTGGAACGAGAAGGTATGAAATGCCGGCGTGCTTTGGCGCATTTGCATCGGTGCGTGTGAGTAAGAAGCAATAGTCAGCATGGTGGCCCTGTGTTGTCCATACCTTTTGCCCATTGATGACCCATTCGTCACCGTCGAGTACCGCGGTGGTTTTCAAACTTGCAAGATCGCTTCCGCTGTTTGGTTCGCTAAAGCCTTGGCACCAGCGCATCTTGCCGCTCAAGATTTGTGGCAAGAATTCTTTCTTTTGTTCTTCTGTACCCCATTGCAACAAGGTTGGCCCAACCAATGTGTCGCCAAAGAAGTCTGCGCGCATCGGCGCCTTTGCGTTGGCAAATTCTTCTGCAAGCACAACGCCTTGCAACGTGGTTAATCCCTTGCCGCCGTATTCCTTTGGCCAAGTTGCACAGATCCAACCACCCGCAAACAACTTGCTTGGCCATTCAAGATTGAACTTCTTGCGCTCTTCATTCGACATTTCAAAGCCTTCGTCGAACCAGCCCTTTGGCAAGTTCTCTTCAAGCCAGGCCTTTACTTCAACACGGAACGATTCGGCTTCTGGGGTGTAAGTCAACATTCCCCTATTCTGCCCGTTGGCGGCCTGTTGCGTCCATGTCGAGAAACAACATTGAGGCTCAGAGTTAATCGTGCCGTTACATAGGTCTCCTAGCCTGAAGCCCATGTTGGCAATGGTTTCGGCGGCGCTTGAAGGCGTAGATCTTGGGCGCGTTTTGCTTGACCTCACCATCATTTTGCTGATTGCCAAAATTGCCGCCGAAGTTTCTGACCGAATTCGCATTCCTGCTGTTGTTGGTGAAATTGCAGCGGGAATCATTATTGGGCCTTCAGTGCTTGGGTTTGTTTCCGGTAGCGACACCCTTTTTGTTCTTGCCGAATTTGGAGTGATCTTTCTGCTCATTCAAGTTGGTTTAGAAACCGATGTTGCCGAGTTGCGAAGTGTCGGGCGCGCTTCCATGTTTGTTGCAACTATCGGTGTAGCTCTTCCAATGGCTCTTGGAATAGGAGCCGGTCTTGCAATCGGCGAGTCCACCAACACTGCTCTTTTTGTTGGAGCTGCGCTTACTGCAACGAGTATCGGAATTACTGCGCGAGTGTTTGGTGATTTACGAGCACTTGCAACCGTCGAAGCTCGCACAGTACTCGGAGCAGCCGTAGTAGACGACGTGCTTGGTCTCATTATTCTCACCGTGGTCACTCGAATTGTCGAACAAGGCTCAGTGGGCATCGGAACCATTGCAACCACTGTTGGCATGGCAGTTGGATTTTTGATTGTCACGTCGGTTATTGGATTCTTGACATTTCCAAAAATATTTGCAGTGATTGGAAAATACAGCCGTTCAACCGCAACGGTTTCGGTTACCGCAATCGGAATTGCACTTGCATTCTCGGTACTTGCCGATTTGGCACAACTTGCTCCAATCATTGGTGCATTCGTTGCAGGTTTGGCGCTCCGAAAAATCAGTTCAAACGAGCGTGTTGAACGCGAAGTCGCATCGCTTGGTCAGATATTTGTTCCTGTCTTCTTTTTGTATATCGGCATCACCACCGACCTACAGGCAATGTTTGATGTTCGTGTAATTGCTGTTGCACTTCTACTTTCTGCGGCAGCAATTGTTGGAAAAATCGCAGCGGCTGTTGGTGCATTTGGCACAAAGAGCGACAAACTTGTTATTGGGTTCGGAATGTTGCCACGAGGCGAAGTTGGGCTCATCTTTGCCACCATCGGACTCAAAGTTGGAGCTCTCAATGAAGAGCTATACGGCTCAATACTTTTTGTGGTGTTGCTCACCACTCTTCTTGCCCCACCATTACTCCGTTGGAGGCTCGGCAAAGAATCAGTTGTTGTTGAAGATGCCGAATTTGCAGAGCGACCGATTAATGGTTGGGTTGATACCCAAAACGGCATCATTGAATTGAACGAAATTCCGCCTGTACGACTTCTCGTTGAAATTGGCCTAGATTCAGCGCTGCTTGCAAGCGAGGCACGACCAAGCGCACGACTTCTTGACTGGTTTGCCATGCATCGAAACGCCACCCTCAGTTGGGAAAACGAATCTGTGTTGCGTTTGCTCAATGTTTTGCGTTATGGAAATGCTCGCTCGTGGAGACTTCTCGACACAGTTGGCATTGTGCAGAGGGCATTACCTGAACTCGCTCAAGCAATGTCGGCTCGTGCAGGCGATTCAACCGAGCTCGATCCAACGCACGCACTGCATTTTCCAACCGTTGAAGCAATTGTCACCACCGCTTCCTCAACCTCAATTGAAGGCGATGAGTTAGTACTCGCAGCTTTCGCCCACGACATTTCGCAGTCTGGCGCAGACGGAATTGCCGCTATTCGTCGTCTCGGCCTCGATCTCACCATGACTTCAAATATTGAGTTGATCGTTGATGGCGCATCACTTCTACGTTCAATTGTGAGCACTGAACCGCTCAATATCAACAGTCGTTTGCTCAGCCAGATTGCAACTCATTTAAAGACACCGCGAATAGTTGAGCAGTGTCGCCAACTGTGTGTTGCGCGAAGCGATTTCAGCGACACCAGTTATATGGCACTCGTTGAAGTGGTTTCTGAAGTACAAGAGTTTCTCGCGCACCCAGACCTTGTTGATTCAAGCTCAAACTCATTGCTCGAAACGCGTGTTAATGCAGCCCTCGCACTTTCATCAAACCCATCGGTGCGTTCACGAATAACTCACGCGCCGGCTTCTTACGCGCTTAGCCACTCACCAGAACAATTGGTGCAGCACGCAGAACTTGTCGAGCCATCGCCTCGACCAGGTCAAGCGCGCGTTGCAATTCATGCAACCGAAGACCCAAACATGTGGATGATCAACATTGCGTGTCGGGATCGCACTGCATTACTCGCACGCCTTTCAAGTGCATTGTCGTCGCAAAAATTTAATGTGCTTGGTGCAGATATCACCACGTGGGGCGACGGTGCAGTGCTCGACATTTTCACCGTTCATTCGTCCACTCCACCAAACCATGCTGAAGTTACAAAAGCCGTAACTCAAGCTCTTGGTGGTCGGCGCGTAAAGGTTTCTGGGCAAGCACTTTCGCTAAAAACCATTGTCGACAACAGCGCTCACCCATGGCACTCAGTGGTCACGGTTACCGGCCCCGACCGACCTGGACTACTTCGAGATATCACCGCAACACTTGCCGACCTGAAGATGGTGATTCACCATGCTTCCATCAGCACAGTTAATGATGAGGTTGCGAACCGATTTGAAATATCTGACCGACATGGCCGCAAGCTCGCAACTGACGAAATCGAAAAGGTCGTACGGTCGTTCCGCTAGACCAACTTCTAGTAGTGCAGGAAATATGGCGTAGAGTCGTGACGTGACCGTTACTGAAACTGCCCCAACCGGAACCGAGCGCTGGACTAACCAATGGAAAGAGCTCTACGAAGAAGTCATTAACACTGGTCTGTGCACCGGTTGCGCAGGGTGCGTTATTTCGTGCCCACACGAAGTAATTGGCTATAAACACGAAGAAGGCAACTACAAGCCTTTCCACCTCGAAGAAGAACTTGGTGTCGATAACTGCACGCACGGTGAAAAAGGCTGCACAAGTTGCACACGCGCGTGCCCTCGCTTCCGCTCGTGGGAGCCAGATGCCGACATGCACATGTTTGGCAAAGTGCGCGATGAAGGCCAAATGTACGGCCAATACAAGCAGCTTCTTCTCGTTCGCGCCGCAGACGACAAGGTGCACGAATTAGGCCAAGACGGTGGCTTCGTAAGCGCCATGCTCATTTGGCTCATGAAGAATGACTACATCGATGCTGCGCTCACCAGTTTTCTTGAAGGTGATGGAACTTCGTGGAAAGCACTTCCAGGAATTGCTCGCACACCTGAAGACGTATTGCGCGCTGCAGGCAGTCGATATACCTATTCAGCAAACACACTTGCACTGAAGCAGGCCCAAGAAGAAGGTCTCAGTCGCCTCGCTCTCGTTGGCATGAGTTGCCAATCTTCAGTTCCGCCAATCATGTGGAAGCGCAAAATTGGCAAAGTTAGCAAGCCGTTTTTGTTCAACATTGGTCTGCTGTGCTCAAAAACCTTTGATGATGCAATTTTCGAAGAACTCTTCCTGGCTAAGTACGGCCTGAAAAAGGAAGAGATGGTCAAGATGAACATCAAGGGTGCTTTCCAGATTTGGATGAAAGACGGTTCGTTCCACGAGATTGACCTTAAGGAATGCCACCAGTGGACTCGTGAAGGTTGCAAAACCTGTCCTGACTTCGCAGCTGAACACGCCGACATTTCAACCGGAGGTATCGGCGAAGACAACGCATGGACACTGTGTGTTGTACGCACCGAACTTGGTCAAGAAGTGATGAATCGAATGATTGCTGATGGCAGCGTGATTGCTCGCCCTGCAGAAACCGACGCAACAGCAATGAAACTGTTGAAATTACTCAGCACGGTAAGCCGCAGGCGCTGGCCAGCAAATGCACATCCTGCTCCACTCGTTGGCGTTCCGCCACCGAAGAAAAAGGCTGACGGCTCAGCGCCAGCCGCGCATTAATCACTTCTTTGCTAGGCGAACTGCTTTCGCAAAAACATCATTCAACATTTTTTCGGTGAGTTTTCCCGTAAACGTATTTTGTTGACTTGGGTGATAACTGCACACCAACGTGTACTTGCCTGCATCGACCACTACTCCATGGCCAAATTTTGGTCGCGGCTTCACGCCTAACTGATCGCATGCGGCCTTCAATGCAATCGACCCAAGACACACAATTACCTTCGCATTGGTAAGTAGCTCAAGCTCGCGCTGCAAATACGGCGAACACTTTTTCTGTTCTGCGGGAGTTGGCTTATTTTGTGGTGGCGCGCAACGAACGGCAACCGTTACCCAAGCATTTATTAGTTTCAATCCATCATCGCGATTTTCTGACGACTGCTGATTTGCAAGACCAGCTTTGTGCATTGCACGAAACAACCATTCGCCACTTCTATCGCCAGTGAATACTCGCCCCGTTCTGTTGGCGCCATGAGCACCAGGAGCTAAACCCAACACCACAATTTGCGCAGTTGGGTCTCCAAAACCAGACACTGGTTTTCCCCAGTATTCGTCACTCTTGTACGCAGCTCGTTTTTCCACAGCCACAGTTCGACACCACTTCACTAAACGTGGGCATTGCACGCAGTCGTGAATTTCTTGCTGCAATACACGAAGTGCGCGTACTTGTGAGGTCTGAGATGGCTTCGTCACTGCAAGGCACGATAGTTTGGAAAGCAACTCATGGCACGCCCTTCAAAGAACTCTCCAACACTGATCTTGATGATTCGTCATGGTCGAACGCCGACTACTGGAAAGGTACTTCCGGGCCGAGCAGCAGGATTGCACTTGGCCGACTCTGGAAAAGCAGAAGCAGAGGCTGTTGCCAAGCGCATCGCAGAAATTAAAGGTGTTTCTGCCGTGTATGCATCACCGTTAGAACGAGCCCGTGAAACCGCTGCCCCGATTGGAAAAATTCTCGGTCAGAAGGTGCAGATTCATAAGGGACTTCTTGAATGCGACTTTGGTGACTGGACAGGTGCCCAACTCACATCGCTCATGAAAAAGCCAGAGTGGACGACAGTGCAAAAAGCCCCAAGCACATTTCGTTTTCCACACGGCGAGAGTTTTACCGAAATGCAACAGCGCATGGTGAGCGCTCTCGACGACATTCGCGCAAAGCACCCAGGCGGAATAGTTGTCTGCGTGTCGCATGCCGACCCAATCAAAGCCGCGGTTGCCCATGCCATGGGCACTCATATTGACCTGTTCCAACGCATCGTCATCAGCACATGTTCGGTATCTGCCGTCTCATATTCATCAAGTGGCCCTGTAGTACTTACCGTAAATTCAACTGGTGGATCGCTTTCCGATCTGCGTCCCTCGTGAACCGACATTCACATGAGTGACTACTACGAGTTCGACGAGACCGACGCTTTCACCACTGGAGCACTCGGTCAGCCTGGCCAGCGCACATTTGTCATTCAGGTACGCGCAGATGGAAGTCGATTCACGATGAAATGTGAAAAACAGCAGGTCGCTGCGCTTTCTCAATACATCCGACAATTGCTTGCAGATGCACCAGAAGTTCGCGAACGCCCTATGGAAGAAACGCTCCAACTTGCACAGCCGCAAGAAGTGCACTTCACCATTGGCACTGTTGGCATTGCATACGACCCGCGCAATGATCGGATGGTGATTCAAATCGAAGAACTCGTTCCGTTCGATGAAAACGACGAACCGATTATGGATGCGGAAGTTACTCGCATTCGCATGAACATCACGCGCGGCCAAGCTATGGCTTTTTGTGATCACGCAGACGAAGTTGTTGCAGCCGGTCGCCCACCATGCATTTTCTGTGGACGCCCAATGAATATTGATGGGCACATGTGTCCGCGAATGAACTAATTCC
>JAFMJR010000015.1 GCA_017853385.1 Ilumatobacteraceae bacterium
CAGGAACTCCGAAACTCATTCCACATGAAGCGGCGATGTACACGCAGCAACTCACAGGTTTTGCCGAAGCTGGTTGGTTTCAGTTTCAACCGCTATTCCAAGAAATCTGCGCAACCGATCCTGAACTGTTCGATTGACCAATAGTTCAACACTTCACTCGCAGAGAACATTAAATGCTCGCTTGGGCGGATTACCGCCTGAGTTATTTTTTATCTGCTCGGCAAGCGCTCAGTACCTTGGCGCTGTTATTGCCTTCCGCCTCTTTGATCGCCTTGCACCAGGAAGTGTTGCGTGGCTACGAGTCATTGCCGCATCGCTGATCTTGATTATTTTCTCGGCACCGCGATTAATTCGCCAAGGCAAATGGTCACGTAGCGAACTGATCTCTGCATCTGCATTTGGCATTGCAGTTGCGTTAATGAATCTCACGTTTTACTTGGCTATTGAACGCCTGGATTTAGGCAAGGGCGTGGCCATTGAATTCATCGGCCCAATTTGTGTTGCCGCTCTGCAAACAAAAACTCGACGCAATGCGCTCGCGCTTGCTCTTGCCACTGTTGGTGTCTTAGTGCTGTCTGGCTTTGAACTAGGCAACGAGCCTCTTGGTCTGCTGTTTATTTTTCTTGCCTCAGCTTGTTGGGGCTCGTACATCGTGATTGGTGCAAAAGTTGCTCAACTCAATCGTGGGGTTTCAGGACTAGGTGTAGGGCTCGCAATTGGAGCCGTAGTTATTGCTCCGTTTGGCGCGCCCCAAAGCGGGCCTGCGTGGCACTCACCATCCATTTTGTTTGCATGCGTGCTCGTTGGCTTATTTTCTAATGCGCTTGGATATGGAATTGAGCAAACCATTTTGCGCAAAATTCCCGTGCGACGATTTTCTGTCTTGCTTGCGTTGCTACCAGTGACTGCAGTGGTGTTTGGATTTTTATTTCTCGATCAAACGCCAACACTGATTGATCTGATTGGAATGTCACTCGTACTTGTTGGCGTAGTGGTGCAACAGCGCGATGTGTTGCCCGCCGCCAGCGAAACCGCATGAATTTCGCAGAAAAATCTCATAAAACTTTGTAAATCTGCACTTAAGACGTGACCTGACCCTGCCGATACCTCTCAGTAGACTGATCAGAAGCCATTGAGGAGATTTCTCACCATGCGCGTCCCCCACAAAATTTCTGCAGTTCTTTGCGTACTCGTCAGCAGTGCCACCCTGCTGTCCACCTTTGTTGTCCCAGCGCACGCCGAAGACGGCCAACTTCCTATCGCTATCCAAATTGAAGGTCGTGGGTATGGACACGGTCGCGGAATGAGCCAATACGGCTCGTACGGCTATGCAACCGTGTACGGCTGGTCGTGGGATCAGATTCTGAACTTCTATTACGGCGGAGCAACTGGCAACACGCTTGGCTCGCTTGCCGACCCTGGACAGGAAATGACTACATGGCTTAGCGCAATGAACAATGCGCAAACGGCGGTTATATCCGATGCCAACACTGCCCTGTTTCTACAAGACCCTGCCCCCGGTCGCACATGGGGTTCGCTCGTGGCCCGCGAAGTCGCCAACCGCGTGTATCGCGTGTGGGGAACTCAAGAGCGGCGTTGTGCAACGGCGGGAGCGGATCCTGCTTCAGAAGGATTCACGCTGATTGGTGACGTACAAAATGTTGCATCGTTTACCACCACAGTTGGCGCAGACCCCGCTGCTGCTCCGTCGCAACTCATTGGACTGTGTGAACCTCGCACAGGAACAACAAAATTTAAAATTCGTTACTACCGCGGAGAAATTCGTGCAGTCAATAATTCGCGTGGCGAGAATCGCACCATCAATGCTGCATCAATCGAAAACTATCTACGCGGCGTAGTGCCACGTGAGTCTCCAGCAGAATGGGGTGCTGCAGCCGGTGGTGCTGGAATCAATGCGTTGCGCGCACAAGCAGTTGCTGCACGTTCGTATTCGGCAACCGAAAACCGATATGCAGGTCTTGCACGCACGTGTGACACGCAAGATTGCCAGGTGTATGGCGGAGCCATGTTGCGCGAATCGATTAATGCCAACCCCACCGCTCTTGAACACCCCTACACCGACCAGGCAGTAGCGGAAACCGCCGGTGTGGTGGTGCTGACTCCAAAGGGCTTGCCTGCACGCACTGAGTTCACCTCTAGTAACGGCGGTCGAACTGCTGGCGGCACCTTCCCAGCACAAGCTGACCCTGGCGACCTTGCAAGCGATCCAGTCAATTCACTGCTGGTCTGGACTCGCATCTTTTCTGCGGCTGCTGTGCAGGCCAAGTACCCAAGTGTTGGAACGCTCACCTCGGTAGTCACTAATCACGACGGCCTAGGCGGCGACTGGAACGGATACGCAAGTTCAGTCACTATCAACGGCACAGCAGGAAGCGTGACCGTGACTGGCTGGGCATTTAAAACTGCGTTTGATATTCCTGCACCGTGGTTTGAAACCACCAGCATTGTGAGCGCACCATTTGATGCAGCACCTGTTGGATCATTTTTGTTTATTGGTGACTCTGTAGGCGAAAGCATTAAAGCTGAATTCAATGCTGCGGTACTTCCCGCCTACCCAACGATGAACTACCAAGCTCTCTCTAACCGTTGCATGGTTGGTCCAAGTTGTGTGGCTGCTGCAAGCGGTCTACCCGATGCACCCGCAATCATCAATTCACTCACACCAGATAAGTACCCAAACATTGCCATCATTCAGCTTGGCTACAACGACGACCCGAACACACTGCAAGCAGACGTTGACCAAGTAGTCAACGCTCTGAATGCGCGCGGTGTGCAACGTGTGGTGTTTATCAACCTGTCTACGCGCAGAACTTCACGCAACTATGCATTGTCAAACGCAGTGCTTGCTAATGCTGCAAACAGTTACCCAAACGTTTCAGTTCTTGACTGGAATGCAGCCAGCAGCGACCCATCACAGAGCCGCTGGTTTAAAGATGACGTACACCTCACCAACACGGGGCGTGCTCAATTTGCTCTTTTCATTCGCAATCAACTCGACGCGCTTCGCGCAAATGGAACGATTGCTAGTGGAACCGCCACCATCGTTCCATTGGGCGTTCCTATTGCCCTTGGTGATCGTGGAGACAACGTGAGCTTGCTGCAGGCACAGTTGAATACCTATTTCAACTTGCCGAAGAAAAAGCGCATGAGAGTAGATGGAGTGTTCGGAAAGAGCACGGCTGCTTGGGTATCTCAGCTTGAAACCAACAATGGACTGCCGGTAGACGGCATTGCCGATGACGCAGTACTTGCGGTGCTCAGCATTGACCCATCTGTCATCACGCTGAAAGTTGGCATGAAACATGCAACGGTTGCTACGGCACAGACCGCATTAGCGCGGGTGCTGAAAGTAAAAGTGAAAGCAGACGGAGTGTTTGGCAATGGAACTTTGCGACTCGTGAAACGATTCCAGAAAACCGTTGGACTAAAGCAAACAGGTGTGATTAATCACGAAACCTGGATGGCTCTGCTTAGCGCTTCATCCCAGCAGTAAACCGCGCTTCCCACGCCTGCGTGCTCACCATTTCTGGGTAAGCAGCGCGATACTGGCGCTTCAGGCGACCATACGAAAACGCAATAGAAACAATGGATTTTGCGACCTGCCCGAGCAGTGAAAAGAACCGCTTGGTATCCCGCTCTACTACATAGCCATCGGCAATTCGATCGTGGCGATACAAAATGCGGTTGCGCAGTGTTGCAACCCCAACTGCACGAGCATCAATTGGTCCAACGCCATAACCGCGCAAGCGCAGTGGCCGAGGAATGATGTAACCGCCTACCAACACCAGTGCAAACAAGAAGCCAATGGCCCGTAGAGCCTTGTGGCGTGGTTTACGCGGTTCGATTGCAGCAAGTTCGGGAGACAGCGGAGCTGGTTTTTCTTCGGCACACTTACGCAAATCGTCGTGCAACGCCGCATGATCAATCTTCATCCACTCACTTGGGCCAGCAAGATATGCCTTCAACCCTTTCAACATGTACTCAGTGCTGGCATAGCGCATAGAAAACAAGTTTCGGAACCCAAATGAAGCAAAGCGATACGCCAAGTTCCACCAGTGATGTTTGTCAAACACCAACGTGTCAACCAAGGCCAAGTTGCGCGACTCATAAAACAATGAACTTGGATTGTTCTTTAGACCAAAGTCGGCGTGCCACACAATGACGCCGTTCAACGTGATGCTGTGCTTTCCCGTGTGCATCAAACCAAACGCAACATCGTCTCCACGCACAAACACGGGAAGCGGGTTTTCACTAGTAATGGAAATTGGGAATGCCGTGTACCACCACGCGGTGTAATCAAACGGAATCTCTGGAGCGTCTGCAACTGCAAGCGAGCGATCGCGCAAGTCGTCTTCACGGCCTAAAGCTTGCAGTGGATAAATCGATCGGAATGAATACTCGGAGCCCGCTTCAAATTGCAACCAAGGACGCTCTTCGCTGAGCATTGCACCATGCACACACAGTTTCGGATCGCGTGCGTTGGCAAAGAGCGCCATCGTGCGCACGAGCGCCTCTGGCTCCAGCGTGATGTCGTCATCCATAAACAACACGTGAGTCGCCCAACCTTGCTTACGTAATTCAATAAGCCCACGAGCAAATCCACCAGCGCCACCAAGGTTTCCGTTGGGCACTACTTGCAGTGGTGCACTAGCTGGCGCATCAAAGGAAACGTTTTGAGCGTTATCAACAACAAATACTCGAACACGACCACGCAGCACATCAAGTTCGTTCTCGAGTGCAAGCACGTTGTGCACTGTTTTACGGACGTATTCCTGTCGATTAAACGTGGTGATTGACAGCGACAGCTTCACATCGTGTGTTGCAGCATCGCTGCTCACCCACTCGCCGCCTGTCATGCACACTTCGCCACCTTTGGCCACAACACGTACGAAGTACGTCCCATGCTCGCTGGACTGCAGATCTGGCAATAAAAGCTCAATAAATACGGGGGAATTTTCGCCTTTTGGCAGTGGCGAACTTGCCACTATTTCCTCTTTGCCTTGAGTGACTGCAACTACTTGGGCTTCACCTAAGCCCGATGCGCGCACCCGAACTGCGAGCGAATTGACAGTGGTAACACGACGCCAGCGACCAGCTGCAAACACACCAAACGAAGTATCAAATGACACCTGCGAGCCATCTTGCAACACAGCTCCACCTGGAACCACGCGCGTTGTGCCGGTAAAGCGCGCATACAACAGTGGTTCCGTTGTTGTTTCGGTTGGCAGGACTAAGCGTTGCAATAACTGTGTCATCATGCGCCACCTAGTGGGTCAGTAAAAAATGACGGGATATCTGAATTCGCGCCGATTGCTTCAAGCATTCCACTTGCTGCATTGAGTGCTTCGTGAATGGTGACATCCATGTCGAGGTAGCGATACGTGCCAAGGCGACCAAGGAAGGTCACACCACGCTGCGCACGCGCGAGTTCAACGTATTTCACCAGTTGATCTTTTTCTTCAACTAATCGAATTGGGTAATACGGGGTATCAGCCTCGGTGCACAAACGCGAATACTCGGTATAGGTCACCGACTTGTCGTGATGCTCCCACGGTGCAAAGTGTTTGTGCTCGGTAATGCGCGTGTATGGCACGCTTTCATCGCAATAGTTCAATACTGGGCAACCTTGCACATCACCGTCATGTACTTCTTGCACAAAATCAAGTGTGCGGTACCCAAGTCGGCCGTGTGCGAAACCAAAATATGCATCAATCGGCCCAGTCCACACCACATGGTCGTAAGCATGCGCACCACTTGGATTGAATTCGGTGTTCAAATGCACATTGATTGATGGGTGATCAAGAATTGCTTCAACAATTGGCGTGTAACCGTGTTCTGGAATTCCTTGAAACGGATGATTGAAGTACGAATCGTCTGCAGTAAATCGCAATGGCAAACGCGCAAGAATGCTGGCCGGAAGCGCAGTTGGGTCTACTCCCCACTGTTTCTTGGTGTAGCCCTTAAAAAACGCTTCATACAATTCGCGACCAACAAATCGCAGTGCCTGATCTTCGAACGACACTGGGTTGGTAATTGACTTGTCAGCTTTTTCAGTGATGAACGCCTCTGCTTGCGCAGGTGTGAAGTTGGTGCCAAAGAAATCGTTGATCAGCGTGAGGTTCATTGGCAATTGATACTTCTTGCCACCGCTCATGGCGCTTACGGTGTGGCGATACGCCTTCATCACGCCGAAGCGGGTGATGAAATTCCACACATGTTCGTGTTGGGTGTGGAAGATATGCGGGCCGTATACGTGCACCATGACGCCCGATTCGTGACGCTTGGTAAAGCAGTTGCCAGCAACGTGATCGCGGGTATCAAAGACCGTTATTTGGTGCCCAGCTTCGGCCAATTGGCGAGCCACCACAGCACCTGAAAAGCCGGCGCCAACGATGGCAAAGGACCGTGACACCACGGCTAAATACTAGTTAACTAGTGCGAAAGCCAAGGGGCGCAGGCGCCTTCCAAATCGCGAACTTCAATGCGATCGCGGTTGGCATAGGTGACCTGGTTATTTGGGTCTGGGCGCAGTTTGAAGGTGCGGAACGTCATCTCGGTGGTGTCGATTGCAAGAATGCGACCCGATAGCGAATCGCCCAACCCGAGCAACACCTTGATGGTTTCAAGCGCCTGAATCGAACCAACTATTCCTGGCAGCACGCCAAGCACACCAGCCTCTGCACAACTTGGAGCAAGCTCTGCTGGTGGCGGCTCGGGAACCATGTCGCGATACGTCGGTCCATTTTTCGGATCAAACACGGTGACCATTCCTTCAAAACGGAAAATTGATCCGTGCACTACCGGAATTCCCAGTTTGATACTTGCATCGTTCAACAAGTAACGACTTGGGAAGTTGTCGGCGCCGTCAACAATGACGTCGTAACCAGCGATGATGTCCATGATGTTGCTTGCATCAAGACGAGTGTCGTAGGTAACTACTTTCACGTCTGGATTCAACAGTTGCAATGTCTTTTTTGCAGATTCAACCTTGCGATCGCCAATGCGGTCAATGTTGTGCAAAATTTGTCGCTGCAAGTTTGAGGCATCAACTTCATCCATGTCGACAATGCCAAGCGTGCCAACACCTGCTGCTGCCAAATACAACGCTGCTGGCGACCCAAGACCACCAGCACCAAGCAACAACACTTTGCTTGACAACAATTTTGACTGACCCTCTACTCCAACTTCTGGCAACAGCAAATGCCGCTGATAACGATTGCGCTGTTCGGCAGAGAGCACCGCAGGTGTGCGCCATGGGCGTCCTTCGTCTTTCCACTTGCCGAAACCGCCAGCAACTGACACCACATTCGTGTACCCAAGTTCAGCCAATGTCTTTGCAGCAAACGCGCTACGTACTCCGCCTGCGCAGTACACCAACACTGGCGCGCTCTTTTCAACAATGCGACCTTCAATTTGTGCTTCCAAGTGACCGCGAGGAATATGCAACGCCTCAGGTAACGCGCCTTGTTCGTATTCGTCTGGCTCGCGCACGTCCAGCACCACCACGCCACCTGCAGCAATGCGCGACGCAGCTTCGTTCGTATCTATTTCGGTGATTTGTGATTTTGCTTGCGCAAGCAAGTCGCGAAAACCGGCCATGGGGGGCACCTCCGGCTAATACCCTACCAATTCAGTCGGGATTTCACGATGTCGTGCTCACAACACGATTTGAGGCAACACGGTTCCGATGTCGTCATTAATCACGATGTCGGCGTAGCGATCCATATCGGTCGGCTGACCGTTCACAATGATCACGCGTGCCCCATTTGCTTTCGCACGGGGAACAATATTTGCCGCTGGGTACACGCGCAGTGAAGAGCCCACCACCAATAACACATCGCAATCATCGGCCGCATCGAGCGCTGCTTCAATCACATGCTGCTTCAGCGACTCTTCAAACAAGATGGTGTCGCTTTTCAAAATTCCACCGCACAACAAACACTTCGGGTCTTCTTCACCTGCAAGCACACGAGCAACTGCATCGCGCATTGGGTGCGAATCTTTGCAGTCCCAACACAGGGCTGTATGCATTGTTCCATGCAGTTCGTGCACAATTTCTGGGTGATTGCCCGCTTTTTGATGTAACCCATCAACATTTTGCGTTGCAACTGCGCGCAACACTCCCCGTTCTTGTAACTGCACCAATGCGCGATGTCCGCTGTTTGGCTCTGCTGTCCAGGCCATGTTGCGCGCTCGGTTTTGCCACGCAATTTTGCGAACTTCGGGATCGTTTAAGTAATAACTCAACGTCGACGTTTTTTCGGCGAGTGGATTTTTGGTCCACAATCCGTTGGGTCCACGAAAATCTGGAATTCCTGAATCAGTAGAAATACCGGCACCGGTGAAGGCGGTGATGCGACGTGCTTCGCGTATCACTTGGTGTGCGTGTTCAAGTAGTCCAGATTCGCTCACAACACACATATTTCCACGATTTATAGACGCAAGCACACATCGTGCGCATGAACTCGATGCCTGTGATTCTCACCCAGCCCACCATTGTTGTCGTGCCATGGAGTGATCCTGTTGTTGATGATGGCGGCGCTTCGGTGTTTTCGCGATATGTAGAGCTGTATTGGCTACCAATACTTGGGCCAAGCGCGCTGTGGATCTTGCGGCGCATCGTCATGGGATTTGAATCATTTCCTCATGGGTTTGAACTTGACTGTGCAACTACTGCGACAGATATGGGTCTGCGATTTTCACCAAGCCCAAACAATTCGTTCTCTCGTTCATTGCAACGCTGTTTGTATTTTGGTGCTCTGCAGGTGCACCAAGGCGGCCTTGCTGTGCGCTGCTACTTACCCGCAATTAGCAAACGCCATTTGCAACGACTTTCGCCCGCGCTACGCGAGGGTCACGATGCGTGGAGCCCGGGCAACGTGATCGGCGACGAAACCGATTCCAGCCACGGCACATAATTTTCCATGAATGCCCACGAAACCCGATGGATTGCGCTTGGCCCATAACCCTGCAGCGCAACTCTGTGTTTAGGACACGGGTACCCCTTATTGGTGTCAAAACTCCACATCTGAAAATCTCGGGAGTAATCGCGCATCATTCGATCTCGAGACACCTTTGCGAGCACCGATGCCGCCGAAACTGAAAGACACGAAGCATCAGCTTTCACTTGCGCAACAACATGACCAACAAGTGGTGAAACAAAATCCCATTTGCCATCTATTACTGCCGCTGCAGTGTTCAAGTCCACCATGCCGGCCAATTGCTCCAAAGCACGTTTGGTGGCCAGTTTTTGTGCCTTATTCATGCCCAGGCGATCGCATTCTTCGTGCGACGCAGCACCGATAGACCATGCACGGCAGGTTGCAGCAATATGGTCAAACATTGCTTCGCGCTTTACTTCGGAGAGCTGTTTCGAGTCGCGCGCACCACCCATTAATTCGGGAGCATTTTCGGAGCGAATCACTTCGTGGGTTAGCACTGCTGCACCAATAACAAGTGGACCAGCCCAAGCACCTTTACCAACTTCATCTAACCCAATGACACACGTTTTTCCCGCGCGCAGTAATTCGCGCTCAAGATCAACCGTTGGCAACGTGGTCACTGCGCGACAAACCCCGCCAGCAACGCATCACCCGTTGCTTCAACCGAATGCCACGAAGAGTCTGTTGCACCTGCATCAAGACGCAATCCAAATGGTCCACTTGTTTCCCACAACACCGCAGGCTTTTCACCGTGCCAGCGCAAGCCATACGACACTTTGTGCTCGGGTGATGCAACAACTCGATGGCATTCCATGTTGACGCCCAACCACAGTCGCGGAACCCCATAGCGCAACACTGCCGCGCCGCCTTCTCGACGTGGGCTGACCAGCTGTTCATCAAGCCACGCAATTACTCGAATATCTTTTGGCGCTGCATTCGGCAATGAATCAGTCTCTGCCAAGCGCTGCTGCGATGCCAACACGTCATTTGCAGCTCGTTGCTCACCAAGTGACCACAACACGCAACGCGCGGCAAACAATGCCCGCTCCACATCCCATGCGATTGACGCTGCTTTTTTATTTAAGCGAAACAGCTTTTCAACTGCATCGGCGATCGCTTCAACATGGTGATCAACTTTTTCGCCCATTCGCACCAACTCGTGAAGGGTAAGCAAAAATGCAACATCGTCTTGTGCGTCTTCGCCAACCAAATCGACGCCCCACTCGCTTTCATGATTTCCACTCAGCACTAAGGCATCGCTACGCAAACGGTTGATAAGTGGCGAAAGAGATTTATCGGCAACTATGGCGTACCCAGCACGCTCAACGCTGTTTAACCATCCGCGTTGCAACTGTTCGCTCGTTGGTAATTGCTCAAGATTGACTTCCCCACCTGTTGCAAGTGGCGAAGCAAGTGCAACGCGCAACGTAGAACCATGAGCAACAGGAAACACCACGCTGCCTGCCGGTAAATCAATTCCTTGCGGGCCAAGTGGACTGGGTTGGCGCGACGACAACACATCGTTGCGCGTAAATGCCACTGCTATTGGCAACGTTGAGTCATTGCTAATTTCAATTACCAACAATCCACCGTGATCGGGCACTGCATACACACGCTGCACCGCATCGCCGCTTGGGATGCGAAGCCGGGTTTCAATAACCGGAACACCTGCACGTCGTGTTTGACGCACTGTGGTTTCTTTTGCGGGGTTATGCCATCGGTCATCTGCGGCCACATACCAATCGAGCACTTCGGTTTGCCCATCCATACGAATTGCGCCCCGTTCGTTGACGATTGCGTGCCATCCGCCCGCACGTACCCCCAAGACGTGAGCGGCGGGGCGCACGGTTGCACTGAGCGAGATCGATGAGATGAGACCGGGCGTGTTACTCACGCCTCAAGTATTGCCGAAACGACCTGAATGCGAACTAGTCGAATTCGCTCTTGCTTTGTCGGCTCATTAATGCACGAAGTGCATCTGCAGCACTAATTCTTCCTGCACACACTGCCGCAACCTGTTCTGCGATGGGCATCTCTACCGAATGCCGATGGGCAAGTTCCACCACGGACGCCGAACTTTTCACACCTTCGGCAACCATGTTCATCGATGCCACGATTGCATCAATGTTTTCGCCTTTCCCAAGACGAACTCCCACCTGCGTGTTTCGACTTTGCATCGATGCACATGTGGCCATCACGTCACCCATGCCGGCTAAACCTGAAAATGTGGCTGCCTGAGCACCCAAAGCCACACCCAGGCGAGACATTTCAGCGAGTCCTCGTGTGACCAGCGTGGCCTTTGAATTTTCGCCGAATCCAAAGCCTTGCGAAATGCCCGAAGCAATTGCCACAACATTTTTTACGACACCACCTATTTCGCATCCAATCACATCTGGGTTGGTATACAAACGAAATGTTGGCCGGCTAAATACGGAAATGAGTTCGCGCGCTATTGATTCATTGCTGCATGCAATAACGCTTGCAGCAGGTTGTCCCGCAAGAATTTCTTTCGCCAGGTTTGGTCCACTCAACACTGCCACCGGATTGTGCGGCATCACTTCTGTAATCACCTCGCTCATGCGCTTAAACGTGGACTGCTCTAAGCCTTTGGACAAACTCAAAATTGGCACACCAGAACGCACAAATTTGCTGAGTTCATTCATCACCGAGTGAAACCCTTGTGATGGTACTGCCATGGCAATGACATCTGCCCCACTCACTGCTTGTTCAATGTCGCAGTTTGCTCGCAGCGACTCTGGCAGTAGTGAATCGCCAAGGTACGCGCTGTTGGTATGTCGCGAATTAATTTCATCGGCTAGCTCGGCGCGCCGCGTCCACAATGTGGTGTCAACATTGTGCGAAGTCAGCGCTGCAACGGTGGTGCCCCACGATCCAGCACCCACCACACAAATTCGTTGCGCCATACGCCAAACCTTACGGCAGCGCGCGATGACAAGTATCCACAACTGATTTGCGAGCCGTAGGCTACGCCCGTGGCTGCAAACCGATCCTCTCTTACGCGCGGTGCAGTGCTGTTACCAGTGAAGGGATTTAGCGACGCAAAGGCGCGCCTCGAGCCCGTGCTCTCTGCCGAGAACCGTGCCTCGCTTGCCGCATTTACTGCCGCAGGCGTGCTTGAAGCAGCCGAGGGTGTTGACACGTTTGTGGTGTGCGACAACGACGAAGTCGCACAATGGGCGCGTGAGCGTGGTGCCATGGTGGTTCGCCAACACAGCGCGGGGTTAAACGGAGCGGTGGCTAACGGCGTCGACACTGCGACATACAAACGCGAATGGGTACTGATTGCGCATTCAGATTTGCCGTTTCCTGAAGCATTGCTTTCAGTGATTGATCTGGACCTTGTAACGACAACCGTGACCATCGTGCCCGACCGCCACTTAGACGGAACCAACGTGCTCGTTGTACCAGCGCGCTGCGGCTTCACTTTTCGCTACGGCCCCGGAAGCTTTTCTGCTCATCAGGCAGAAGCTGAACGAATTGGTTTACCTGTTCGTGTGATTCAACACGAACAACTTGGGCTCGACATTGACACCCCTGAAGACCTCGCACAACTTCCAGCAAGTTGGCTTGAGGGAGACTTTTCTTAACTCAGACATGAGTTGATACAAAAAAAATCGAGGGGCCGAAGCCCCTCGATTTCCAGTTTTCCGAACCGATTACGTATCGGCTAAGGGCTAAATTATTTAGCAGCCTTCTTTGCAGCCTTCTTGCGACGCTTCTTAGCAGGAGCCTTCTTAGCTGCCTTCTTCGTAGCCTTCTTCGCAGTCTTCTTTGCTGCCTTCTTGGTTGCCTTCTTAGCTGCCTTACGCTTTGCTGGGGCCTTCTTAGCGGCCTTCTTGCGCTTCTTTGCTGCCATGATTTTCTCCTTGTTTAGGTATTGCTATTTACGGTTTGGATTCAATTCACTCTTCAGCGTTGAGCTTGAAGTGAACTTCATTGCTGTTGATGCTGGTACCTGGACTGGTGCACCCGTTTGTGGGTTGCGTCCTGTACGAGCTTTACGGCTTGATGTGCTGAACGAACCGAAGCCCGGCCATGCAACCTTCTCACCATTCTTAGCCGAGGCTACGACCAGTTCAAAAAAAGTTCCGATAGTGCGTTCGGCATCTGCCTTCGACACTCCGGCTTTTTGAGCAACTGCATCAATGAGCTCTGCTTTTGTCATTTTCTTACCTAGCTTTCTCGGAATCGGATAACTGATTCGTCGTCTAGTTGAGTAGGTCTGCGCGCAAATTGCAAGTATTGAAATCGTTGCAGCGTGTTTTTGACACAACTTTTGACATCGAGCGATGCGATGTTGAATCAAAAAATTGATGACGTGACATCGCAAAAATTGATCACTTTTCGATCACATTGTGAGCACCATTTGTGCGAACGAATTTCGTCTTATACACCGAGCGTCAGAGGCCAGTTAGGGATCGCCCTTATTCACAAAACCCAATAAACATAAGGGTTTGCGAGACCCCGAAAATACGCGGAAATAGATTTTTTGTAGTGCCCGTAAGGGTTTCCCGAGGTCAAAATTGATGTTTCCGAGGACCTGTTTTGGGAAGCCCTTACGGGTATTGGAGGCCCGTTTTTCGACCCCCAAAAATGCCCGAAAAATAGCCAAAAAATATTTTTAAAAAATTTTCAAAATTTTCCCCAAAATTGCCATTTTGAGGTCTTCGAAGGCAGAAATTTCTCAAAAGTGGGTATCCACCAAACAACTCTTTCGAAAGTCCAAACTAATCGTCGTTGAGTAATTACTCCGCTGACCTCGATGCATCGACATCGCTTCAGAGCTCTGACGAGACACCACTCGGTACACGCGTCGACAGAATTGTTAATCACGCACTTGCATCGCACACTGAAGTTGCAACACGCGTAGTACTTGATACTTCAGTACTTGTTGCAGACCCTGCATGCATTTACAACTTTGCATCATGTGATGTTGTTATTCCATTAACAGTGATTGAAGAACTTGATGGATTGAAAACACGTATGGATGACGTTGGTCGTTCAGCACGAACTGCACTTCGCAGTATTGAAGACCTACGTAAAAAAGCAGGCGGATCACTTGCATCACCAACGCGTGTGCACGACGGTGCCGACAGCGGAACTGTGCAGATAGAAGTCAACGGCGTACAGCGCAATTTGCTTGTAGAACATGGTTTAGACCCAGATGTGCCAGATAATCGCATTATTGGCGCTGCATTAGGACAAGCCCGCATCTCGCCCACCCGCATGATTTCAAACGATGCTGCATTGCGCATCAAAGCAGCTCACATGGGGCTAATCGCCGAAGAACACCAACCTGTAGGCACGAGTGCTGAAAGTCGACCAATGGGTTGGTCAACTTTTGACACTACGAATTCGCAAATTGATTCGTTGTATCGCAGTGGTGGAATTGAGCTTTCACAAGTTGCAGGTGCTGCAAGTTTGGTTGACAACAACTTTGCAGTGTTGCGCAGCGGATCACAATCTGCACTCGCCCGTTGCAATGACAACGAATTGAAATTGGTTGCGCAAAATGCTCCTGAAGCATGGGGCCTACGTTCACGCAGCAAAGAACAGCGTTTCGCGCTCGAACTGTTGATGGACCCCGAAGTCAATGTGATTGCACTTGACGGGCGCGCCGGCACGGGAAAGACATTGCTCGCAATCGCTTCAGGCCTTGAACAAGTGGTGGAACAGCGTCGCTATGAACGACTTGCCGTGTATCGCCCACTCGTGCCAGTTGGTCGTGCTGATGTTGGGTTTTTGCCAGGTGACCTAGACGAAAAACTTGATCCGTGGATGTCGGCAATTCATGACGCCATTGTTGCTCTCACCGATCAGCGTTCAAGTCGCGATGCTCGTGGATTAATCGATGAACTCACCGATCGAGGTCAACTGTCGCTCGAATCTGTCACCTTCTTGCGAGGACGATCACTGCAACAACAATTCGTAGTTGTTGACGAGGCACAAAACCTTGAACCGACCACACTGAAAACCATCCTCACTCGAATTGGTGAAGGAACGAAGGTGGTGTTCACTGGCGACACCAGCCAAATCGATGCCCCGTACATGGGTGAATCGAATAACGCCCTCGCGGTGCTGATCCATGCCTTTGGCGGCCAGCGTTGCTTTGGCCATGTCACGCTTGCGGCCTGTGAACGCAGCGCCGTTGCCAGCCTGGCAGCAGAGCTTCTGTAACCCCTTAATACGTCCCTTTTGGCGTGTGACGAACGGCAATCCCTATTGGGAATAAACCAGTCCCTGCTTGGGTTTAGTATTTAGTACTAAATAACCCCAGTAGTGAAAGGCAGTTTCCATGTCACTTAAGGAATCACCAATTTCAGAGGCCTATCTTTCCGATCTGCTCGAGCCAGCAATGCCAATCGGATCATTAATTGATTGGACTCAGTTCGCTAACTGCAAGGGAAAAACCAAACTGTTTTTTGCTCCGAAAGCAGAGCGTCCTCAAGCTCGCGCACGTCGTGAAGCAAAAGCAAAGTCACTGTGTGCAAATTGCACCGTGCAACAAACGTGCAAAGAGTTTGCTCGCAACAATCATGAATACGGATTGTGGGGCGGCGAGAACGAAGAAGAGCGCCATCTCGCCGGTTACACCATGGCTGCTCCAATTGGTGTTCGCAGTCGCACGCTGAAGTCGGCGTAACCCCTATCGCTTACGCATCTGCGTAAGCCTGCCAAACTGTCTGCATGGCAATTGCGACAGACAAGATCACCGATCCAGGCGAATACGTCACTCGGTTTATCGAAAACATTGAACAGAGTCACTTCACCGCTGCGATGGAAATGGTGTCTGAAGACTGCGAATACGACAATGTGCCAATTACCAAGGTGTTTGGTCGCGAAGCCATGATTCAGATCCTTTCCGACTTTCTTGCTGCAGCAACAAAAGTTGAATGGCTTATCCACCACCAAGTGTCAAATGGCGACATGGAGCACGGTGTCGTGATGAACGAGCGAACCGATCGATTTGAAATGGATGGTCGTTGGATTGAGCTCGACATTGCGGGTTTGTTCGTCGTCAGCAACGGCAAAATTGCCCTGTGGCGTGATTATTTCGACAGAGAATCCTTCACCAAGGCTCTCGCCTCTAAATAGAACACCCCTCGCTTACTGTGCCAAACATGAGCGAAACCTTGGCGAGTATGCGGTTTGCGGTGGTTGACACCGAAACCACCGGCCTCTCTCCTGCAACTTGTTCTGTTTTGCAGCTTGGCATCGTCATTGTTCGCGGAGACGGAACAATCGAAAACCAGTTCTCCACCTACATCAAGCGACGATTCTGGAAGCCGGGCAGATTGGGGGCACACCACATTCACGGAATTACACGTCGCCAATTACGAACCGGTATTTCTATTCATGAAGCACTCGACAGACTGCATACAGAACTAAAGACCGCAACATTTGTTGCTCACAACGCAAAATTTGATCTTGGGTTTCTTCGGGCAGAAGCACAACGATGTGGCCACCCACTTGTTATCAACAACCCAATCTGCACGCTCACGCTTTCGCGATCTCTAGACCCATCAAAAGCTCACCCACACAATTTGCGGCAACTTGCCATTCGCTACGGCATTACCGACGTTCCCAATCACGATGCACTTGCCGATGCTGTGGTTACTGCGCGATTACTTCCGATTTTGCTCGCTCAAGCAAACATCACCAGTGCAGAACAAATTGCATCAATTGCGTTGAAATAACTCAGTTGTATCGCTTCAGCACTGCCTGAGCAGTTTGCTTTCCTAGGTCAACCCACTCGGTTGGCTCAAGTACATCAATCGCATCACCACCGCGCAACAGCAAACGCCCAAGCCAGCGGTGTGATCCAACTGCCAATTCAATAATCACACTGCCATCGGGCTGTGATTCGCGGGAAATATACGGATAGGTCTCGACCAAGCGAAGCGCACTTGGTCTCACTCGCAGCGTGGCGGTCTGTAACTCTGCCCCAAAGAAATCCACTTCGGAGTCAATTCCTTCAATGACGGGCGTGGAGACCGCACCAGTTAATTCAAACTTTTGAATGCGATCAATTCGGAAGTTGCGAATTTCTCCGGATCGATCATCGTCTGCTCGTAAGTACCAATGACCCATTTGCTCAAACACTGCGCGCGGAAACACCGTGCGCGATGTATGAAGATTTGAAATTGGCGAGAAGTACTCAATTGCTACAAACTGCCCGTTTGCAACCGCGGTCTGCGCCTCTTCTACATACTTCACCGGTTTGACTTCGACTTCGATGACTGAATCAGCTGTAGGCAACAGTGGTTTCAGTTTCTTCAGAGCAGTGGCAAGTGGGCCTTTCTTATCGGCTCCCGGCATAGACAATGCAGCGCTTCCCATCGCCTGCAATGCAAACAACTCCGCTGAGTTCAATTGCAACGGTCGCGAGAACATCAACGGAACTTCGGCAACCACTTCCCCTTCATCAACGAATACGTCAATCAAAGTGTCTGGCGTGTACGGCGGAACTCCACACATAGCCGCCATGATGAGGTCGTTCATCAACTCTTTTTCGCTCAATTTGAACTGTTTTGCCATGTCTGACAATTTGACGCGTTTACGACTGATCAGCCATGGCAACATGACCAACAAGCCTTCTACGCGTTCTGCGGCACCACGAGGCCCGCGGCGAGATTTACGCATAGCCATTAGCGACTTCCCGCCAATTGGTGCAACCAAGTAATGACTTGTTCACGCACTCGCGGCGGCCCAAGAACCACTGCGTGATCCACCATGGCAAACAACCACACTCGAAATGCCGTCATGTTGGCACACGGAATTGCAAACTCAATTCCACCGTCTGCATGCTCTTTCACAATTGCTTCTTTTCCAAACTGTGCACGAACTCCCCGAGCAAGCGTTGCATCAACCAACACCGTGGCAATTGCGTCTTCGCCGTGACCTTCAGCCAAGAGTTCTGCCTCTGTCGGCACCACCTTTTGCAAATCAAAACCTTTGGGTCGATCAAACGACTTCTTGTCTCCCGCCGTGATATTTCCTTCTATCCGATCAATGCGAAATGTTCTCTGGCCTTCGCGTAAATGATCATGGCCGACCAGATACCAATACCCCGCACGTGCCAGCAGTCCATACGGGTCAACATTGCGCACTTCGCCCTTGTACGCAAAAGTCAATGTGCGATGTTCAAACACTCCATCAGCAAGGGTCTTCATTAACTCATCGTCAAGTGCAATGTTCATGCTCATCGACGGTGCGTTCAATGCACGCTCGCCACCCAATTTCCACAGTGCTTCATCACCGTGACTGGCGCCCACGCGAACCGTGGCCATTGCTAGTTGCAACGCATTGCGTTCTTCATCGGTCAATCCCAAATCGCCGAGCTCAAAACTCTTGCGATCTACGCGATACGCGCCTTCTCCAGCTTGATCGCCACCAAGTGTGATGAGTTCAATGGGAATTCCAAGTGCGCGAAGATCGCCTTTGTCGCGCTCAAATGCTGCGCGGGCTGCCGTATCGGATTCGGGGTACTGACCAACAAGTTCCTGACGAATTTGTTTCAGAGTCATCGGCTTGGTGCGCTGCACGAGCAGGGCAAGCAAGTTGATCATCCGCTCTGCTTGTGAATACCTCTCCGCCACAGCGCACAGACTAGGTGTTAGAGCGGTGTTTTCTGTACCACTGCACCAATTGCGCTGTTGATGAGTCGGATCCCACACCAGCCTTTGGATCTGCGATTTGTGCCGAAACCTCGGAGGCAAGTTTTTTGCCCAATTCGACACCCCACTGATCAAAACTATTGATGCCAAAAACACAGCCTTGCACAAATACGCTGTGCTCGTATAGGGCAATGAGTGCCCCTAATGTTCGAGGAGTCAGCGCGGACAGCATCAGTGTGGTGCTTGGACGATTACCTGGCAGTGTGCGATGCGGCTCAGCTTCGTTTCCAAATGCAAGTGCTTGGGCCTGAGCAAACATGTTTGCAACAAGTGCATCATGAGCATCAATGTCACTTGTGGGAGTTTCGGCCACGCCAATGAAGTCTGCAGGCACGACAGAGGTTCCCTGGTGCAACAACTGCATATACGCGTGCTGGGCGTTCGTTCCCACGCCGCCCCACACAATTGCCGAAGTTGACGTAGTGACGGGGTTGCCATCGGCTGTTACTCGCTTGCCATTACTTTCCATTTCCAACTGCTGGACGTACGCGGCAAAGGACTTCAACCCAGTTGAATAGGCAATCATTGCTCGGGTTTCGCGTTGCAAAATAGACCGATTCCACACATTTATCAGCCCCATCAGTACGGGGGCATTTTGACGCAATGGCGCAAGAAGAAAGTGTTCATCCATCACGCGCATTCCGGAAAGCATCTCATCAAATGCATGAGATCCAAATGCAATGACATTGACGAGGTTTACCGCAGAAGAAATTGAATATCGGCCACCAACCCAAGGCCACATGTTGAACGCAACATCAGCCACGATGCCAGCAGCTTTTGCTTTTTCTGGGTATACCGAAACCACAGCGATGTGCTTGCCAACATGTGCATCGCCAACACCATCTGCCAACCACTGCGAAATGATCTTTCCGTTGCTGAGTGTTTCAGCAGTACTAAATGATTTTGAGCACAACACCACCAGCGTCGATTCCGGATCGCACTGAGCAAGAGTCGATCGCACGTCGGTTGGGTCAATATTTGAAACAAAGTGGGCCCGCACTGCCGGCTCACTGGAATGTGAAAGCGCTTCGTGAACCAAAATTGGACCCAGATCGCTACCACCAATACCAACATTGATTACATTGGAAAATTTTTTTCCAGTCGCACCAACAATGCGTCCGGCTCGAACTGATTCTGCGTACACGTTCATCTGCTGACGAACACGGTGCACTTCTTCCATTACGTCGAGACCGTTTACGTTGACCGACGTTTCTAATGGCGACCGCAGTGCTGTATGAAGTGCAGCCTGATTCTCAGTTGCGTTCACCACTACACCCTCAAACATGTCGTTGCGTAACTCGGAAACTCGTGCATGTTCGGCAATTGCAATCAAGTTTTCAAGGGCTTGTTCGTCAAGATTGTGCTTTGAAAAATCTGCGAGCAATGAACCCTCGCCAAGTGCAACCTCAATACTCAACGACTGGGCGCGGTGAGAGTCACGGGCAAACAGCTCTCGAAGCGTTGTTTGCGCAAGGGATGACGCACTTTTCTGTGCTGCTAACCAGGCGGGAGTTGTGGTGATATCCACTCATTACAGGCTACCCGCGCGACTAGCGTGAACGAATCATGACTGAGCCTGTTACAAAGCCAGAGTCTTCGCAGGCAGCAATTGCACTTAGCCTTTCGGTCTATTTCATTTGGGGCGCTCTCACGTTGTACTGGAAAGAACTCCACGGGTTTGACTCATTTGAACTCATCGGATGGAGAATCACTTCATCGGTAATTGTGCTCGTCGTGGTGATGATGTTGACCAAGCGATTTCGGCCATTAATTCAAACTCTGCGCAATCCCCAACTGCTCGTTCGAATTTCGCTCGCCAGCGTGTTACTTACCATCAACTGGGCTACCTATGTTTGGGCAGTTGTTAATGACCATGTCATTGAAACAGCACTCGGGTACTTCATAGCCCCAATTCTCACCATTGTCATTGGCGTTTTTGTCCTTCATGAAAAGTTGCGCGCTATTCAACGCCTAGCTGTTGCATTCGCAGTCAGCGGAATTGCTGTTCTCACCATCGCCTATGGACGCGTTCCATGGATTGCCTTGATTATCGCTACTTCATGGTCTTTTTATGCCTACTTGAAAAAGAAGGTTCCACTTCAACCGCTAGAAAGCTTGACCGCCGAAGTACTTATTCTTGCAATTCCAGCATTCATGTATGTGTTAGCTACATGGAACAATCCACAAAGCGTGCACAACACTGCAACGCCAACCGAGTGGATATTGGTGGCTTTCACGGGAGTCATCACTGCTGTTCCACTGCTGATGTTTGCGAGTGCATCTCAGAAAACTCCGCTCACCATTCTTGGTCCGATGCAATACATAGTGCCAACCATGAACTTTTTAATTGGCTGGTTGCTCTACGACGAAGCCTTGACCTCTTCCAAGGTCGCCGGTTTCTCGCTTATCTGGGTGTGCCTTGCTTTGGTACTCACCGATCTGTTCAGGAAACAGCGGCTGCAACAAAACGCTTCAAGCCGTCGATAACTGCATCTTCGCGTTCGCGATCGTTAATCACATAACTGAACCTTGCAAGCC
The DNA here is from genome assembly GCA_017853385.1 of Ilumatobacteraceae bacterium. GTDB lineage: Bacteria > Actinomycetota > Acidimicrobiia > Acidimicrobiales > Ilumatobacteraceae > UBA3006. The sequence goes on from JAFMJR010000015.1 coordinate 21,200, forward strand.
CAGAAATCATCACGTCAAAAAGATCTTGCAGCGTTCGTGCTGTCATTGATGATCCGACCTCGCCGCGAGCCACTGCGTCTTCACACAGTTGTTGAAAAAACACGGCCCAATCTTTTCGCAGAGGCCGAATCGCGTCTGAAAGCTCAGGATGCCTGCGAGCTTCTGCCGCAACGCCAACGACAAATCCGATCAGCGATGGATCGTTCTTACTTACATCCGAAAGCGCATCAATAATTGCCGCAAATTTATCCACCAAGTTGTCGCATGGCGCTGCAGCTTTCACAACAGCCTCAGTCACCATGTTTTGCACTTGGGCAAACGATGCTACGTACATGTCGAGTTTTGAAGGAAAGTAGTGATAAATCGCACCCGTGGTAATTCCCGCTGCAGCAGCAACGGTGCGATTCGTTGTGGCGTCGTAACCAATGGTTGCAAACGATGCGCGCGCAACTTCGATTAGTCGATCTCGCGTTTCAATGGAATCGGTCGCACTTGGGCGACCAAGTTTCTTTGAAGGCGCTAATAACTTCATGAAATGAGGCTAATTGGGCAAGGAGTTAAGAAGCGAAGCGGCGGAGCACATTTGCCAATTCCACCGGTCGATCACCTTGAACGCTGTGCCCTGCGCCGTCAACCACTACCACTTCAACATGTGCACAGCGCTTACGCAATTCGGCAATGTCTTCATCATCCACAACAGGAGAAATGCCGCCGCGAACCATCAACAACGGTTTATTCCAAGCAGAAATCATGTCCCACATCGGCGACCGCGGAGCTTCGTGCCCTGGCGCAGAACCAGCGGTTTCTGTTTGCCCTCTGCGGTCGTATCTCCATTGCCAAGATCCGTCTTCAATTTGTTTCGCGTTGTGCAAAATTCCACGACGCAAGCTTGACTCGCTTCGCGTTGGATTATGTTCTTTAGTTCGCGCAAACAACTCATCAAAACTTGCAAAACTTTGCGGCCCGTTAATGAAATCAAGAACAGCTTTCGCTTTCTTACTGGTAACGCCAGGCGTGATGTCAACCAACACAAGATGTGGAACCAAATTGGGGTGTGCGCTTGCCAGTGCAAGGCACGTCAAACCACCGAGTGACATTCCAACAATTGCAACAGCGTTTGCCGCGTGTTGTTGAATTACCACCGCCAAATCTTCTGCCATTCCCTGCGGGCTATACGTGGTGTCGTCGCGCCAAGAGGAATGACCGTGACCCGGCAAATCCACAGCAATCAGTGGAACATTCAGTGCAAGTGCAACTGTGTCCCACGTGTGTGCATTTTGTCCGCTGCCATGCACGAGCACGAGGCGAGGCTCACTGCTACCCCATTTCAATGCGCTGATCGTGCGTCCATCGCTCAATTCAGTGCTTATGCGCCGCACTTGCGGAGTTGACGAAACTTCAAGTCCATATTCGGAGATGTTTTCTCCAAACATTGAAAACTCGTCATAAGCAATGCGCTCCATATCACTCACTTTATTGCACCGACCTACGGAGCGACAGTGGTTGATGCACCAGGTTTTGGAGCAATAGACGACGTTGTTGTGGTGTAGTTCGGATCTGGTTTATCAAATGGCGGAACTGGTGAACCGTACTCTTCTGGTTCTTTAATTCCGTCAAAGACATACACGCGATCGCCATAAGCAACGAGTGCTGGAAAATAGCGAGCAACCGACATTGGAATTCGCACACATCCGTGTGATGCGGGTTCGAGTGGTACCAGAATTGCGCCGTGCACAGCAATGTTGTAGTTGAAATACACAGGGTTGTACATACTTCCTAGTTTTGATTCGCGCATTCCGGTATGGCGGTTATAGAAGTAGAAGATTCCCGGCGGTGTGATTGCCTCACCACAAATACCTTTTTTGATTTGTTCTGGAGTGTTGTTGCCGTCTTGACCTGGGTCGATCGTCACTTCCTCACACCATTTTTCATTTGAGCCCGAGGACATGTGCGTAATGAGTTGAGGCTCTCCACCCTTAAACACCACAAGCACCTGTTCTTGCAGGTAAATCTCTACATGGCTTGGGGAATCAGCCTGTCTGCGCGGCGTAACCGGAGCAGCTGTTTCCATAATTGCCCAGGTGGACGGGGTTACTTCTTCGGTTGCACGTGCGCGCGGTGTCTTCATGACCAATTTTTGAAATGCCCATACAGCCTGAATGGTGTTCTGCCCATACACACCATCGTGTGGGCCTGGATCAAAATGCAGTGCTGAAAGCCGTTGTTGCAACCGCAATACATCGTCGCCCTTCATTCCCGGCTTGATCGTTCGCGTAAGCGGAACAGTTACAACGGGAATGGTTGATTGGTCAATCGATACTTCAGTTGCGTTGTTGGCGTTGCTATTGCTGTTGTCATTTGCCACGACTCCAATGGCCACAACTGTGAGCAATATTGCAAGTGCGACAAGGGCAGGACGCCAGCGTTCGTACGTGCTGGGTTGATAAGGAATTTCCTCGCCTAGGAAATCTTCGTCATATTCGAAGTCACCTTCGTAATAGTTGTCGAAATCGTCGTTCATGATTTCTTTGGCGCAAGCGCGTTGAGATGAGCGCGCAACGCCCACGCCTCTTTCAAAATTTTCACGATTACCGATGGCGAGCTCAACGTGGAAACTCCACGGGTGCGCGGGAAGTAATCAACTCCAAATTGCACAACGCTCATGCCAAGTTTTCTGGCGCTCACCATTAACTCAGCGTCTATGAATGAACCTTCGCTGGTCAAACTAATGGTGTCTAGAACGTTGCGACGCACGAGCTTGAATGCAAAATTCACATCACGGAAGCGGCACCCGAACAATGCGCGAACGAGCAAGTTGTACAGAAACGAATACACCACGCGTACATAACCCTCATCAGTTCGGTCAAAACGATAGGCAGCAACAATGTCGGCCTCGTATTGGTTCATCAGGCGCAATGCTTTGTGCACTTCTCGAAAATCGAAAGGCAGGTCGGCGTCGGTGTACAACACCACATCGCCAGTTGCCGCTGCAAAACCAGATTTAATTGATCCACCCAACTTGCGGTTTACCGCATGATGCACCACTTTGACTCGCGGATTTGCGGCCGCAGCAGCATCTGCAAGTTGAGGCGTTGAATCTGTTGACGCATCGTTCACGATGATCATTTCGTAGTCAGCCACCGTGCCTTGGGCCACCAGTTCATCACCTAGCTCAATGGCTGCATTCAATGCACGTTGCAGGTATTCCTCTTCGTTCCACATGGGGAAAAACACCGAAAAACGATTAAATGCTGGTCGGGACATGCGCCATCAGGCTAACTGGATGGATTTGGGTTGTACTGTTCAGGCTATGAAGTCGCCCTGGAAACTGATTGGAATTTCTTCTTGGCTGCTGGTTACTGCAGGCATTACTTGCGCGGCAATTGCTAGTCGGGCCGTCGGTAAATCCACATGGTGGCTTGGACCTGAATCGAACCCAGCATTTCCACTTCTGTGGGCACTGCCATTCGTAATGCCCGTTGTTGCCATCATCGCCATTATTCGTTTGCCAAACATCGCTGGTTACATCGGAATTGGGTGTTCACTCGTGCTTGCAGGCGTTGCAATCGGAGACATTTCGGGAACGCCGGGCGTTGCAATTGTTGAAGGCGTAGTGGCGGGCTCGGCATTGTTGATTGCAATTGCCACATTTGCAGGCCGAACGCGCGAGTAAAGCAGTCGCTTATCGAGCGACAAATTCAGTACCGTGTTTACATGCCAGATTCAAGCGCAGCAGCTTCTCATGCCAAAGTTTTGTCCTCACTGCCTGTTGGAGAACGCGTAGGCATTGCATTTTCTGGGGGCCTTGACACCTCTGCTGCAGTTGCTTGGATGCGTGAAAAAGGAGCATTGCCATATGCGTACACCGCAAACCTTGGCCAACCAGACGAACCCGATCTTGATGGTGTACCTGTTCGCGCAAAGCAATATGGAGCTGAAGGTGCGCGCTTAATTGATTGCCGAACTGAATTGGTGCATGAAGGTCTTGTTGCGTTGCAATGCGGTGCATTTCACATCACCACTGCTGGCAAGACATATTTCAACACCACTCCATTAGGCCGCGCAGTCACAGGAACCATGCTTGTGCGCGCAATGAAAGAAGATGGCGTAGATATTTGGGGTGACGGAAGCACCTACAAAGGAAATGACATTGAACGCTTCTACCGATACGGACTTCTTGCAAACCCAAACCTACGCATCTACAAGCCATGGCTAGATGCAGACTTCGTTCGTGAAATGGGTGGACGTGCAGAAATGAGTGCATTTCTTGCTGCGAAAAAACTTCCTTACCGAGACTCAGCCGAAAAGGCGTACTCAACCGATGCAAATATTTGGGGCGCAACTCACGAAGCGAAACAACTCGAAGAATTAAGCACAAGCATGCACATCGTGAAACCCATCATGGGAGTTGCTCATTACGACTCAAGCGTTTCAATTGCCCCTGAGGATGTAGTGGTTACCTTCAAAGAAGGTTGGCCTGTTGCCCTTAACGGCAAAGAATTTGCTTCTCAAATAGATCTTGTAAACGAAGCAAACGCCATTGGTGGCCGACATGGGCTCGGCATGAGCGATCAAATTGAGAACCGCATTATCGAGGCAAAGAGTCGTGGGATTTACGAATCACCTGGGCTTGCGCTATTGCACATCGCATACGAGCGACTGCTCACAGCAATTCATAATGAAAACACGCTTGAGAACTACCGCCAGATGGGTCGCAGACTCGGTCGACTGTTGTATGAAGGACGTTGGTTTGACCCACAGTCGCTCATGCTTCGCGAACCTCTGCTGCGTTGGGTCGGCTCTCTCGTTACAGGCGAAGTCACGATTCAATTGCGACGCGGAGATGACTACAGCATTTTGAATACAACGGGTGCGAACCTGACCTATTCGCCAGAGCGACTCAGTATGGAACGAGTTGAAGATGCTGCATTTGGGCCTCTTGATCGAATTGGCCAACTCACCATGCGCAACTTAGACATTCAAGATACGCGAGCAAAGATTGATGAATACCGCACTGCAGGCACACTTGGCGCAGGCGGGCTGCTCGAACTTGAATAACGTTCGTTAGCGATTTACAAGTTCGCGTGCAATTGCAGCTACCAATGCTGCTCGCTCGCCCATCTTTGACACTTTGATGTACTCAGTGTCGGCATGCGCACCACCACCGCAGGCACCCAATCCGTCAAGTGTTGGCACACCAATTGCTGCCGTGAAATTTCCATCAGATCCACCGCCAACCGCAATGCCCTGCAGGTCATGAATGCCAACTTGTGGTGCTACTCGTTTTGCAATTTCGTATAACGCAGTAGCAGCAGACTCGTGCATAGGAGGGCGATTTATTGACCCACTCACTTTCAATGCTGCACCTTCGACTGTTGGACGCAGTGCAGCGAAGGCATCTTCAACGCGTTGCTTTTCTGCCGGCAGGTTTACTCGCGTGTCAACAATGATCTGAGCACTTGCCGGCACGACGTTTTCGGTGGTACCTGCGGTTGCAACGGTTGGTGTAACTGTTGTTCCCACTTCCGGCTTTGCAATCGCCGCGATCGCTTGCACTTGTGCAGCGAGTTCCATTAACGCATTAATTCCTTTTTCTGGTTCCAAACCAGCATGACTTGCACGGCCAGCAATATCGACCGTAAAGGTTCCAACGCCTTTTCGAGCAATTTTTAATGCATCATCATTTCCGCTCGGCTCGAGAACTAATACATTTCCCGTTGCCTGCGCACGAGCTTCAATCAATTCGCGCGAAGTGTATGAACCAATTTCCTCATCAGAAGAAATCAAAATTTCAACGTGCTCACATTCACGCACTTCACTCAAACCATAAATGGCCTGAATGATTCCGGCTTTCATGTCAAAAATTCCTGGACCTCGCGCAATGTCTCCATCAACACTGAAACCACGCTTGGCAATCGTTCCTTTTGGAAAAACGGTGTCGTGGTGGCCAACAAACAACACCTTGGCGTTGTCGCTTCCCTTCCAATGCACATGCGGGCCCTTTTCTCCTGGAATTATCTCAGGAGCCTTGCCGAGCACTTGGGTCATCACCGAAGCTAGAAACTCTGCGCTTCGCTGCAAATCTTCGACCTCGTTTGATGGTGACTCAATATCAACAAATTGCTGCACATGAGCAAGCATTTGCGAAGTTCGCGAATCAAGTGCCGAGCGCAATTCGGAAGGTGTGGGATTCCCCGTTGGCAAAGGCATGTCTCTAGTCTGCCCGAGAATTCACTCCCATAGAGGGCTAGTTTTGGCGCATGTTCTACGCCATGTTTCACCTTGATCCCTCCGTGATGGAAAAAATCCTCAGACCACTTGCTATCTACACGTTCCTCCTTATTGCGCTCCGCGCTGGTGGCCAGCGTGAGATTGGGCAAAACAATGCTCTCCAATTTGTGCTTCTTCTTTCGGTAGCAAACGCTGTTCAAAACGGAATTATTGGAGTTGATAACTCGCTTACTGGCGCTGTCATTGGTGCCGTCACGTTGTTCCTGATTCATGGATTGGTTGAGGTGATTGCAAGCAGAAACAGCAAGATTCACCGCATTGTTTACGGAAGACCCGTGGAGCTAGTCAATGACGGAAAATTGAACTCTCGAACAATGCGTCGGCAGAGACTGAGTACCGAGGATCTGCTCGATGCAGCATCTACCCAAGGGGCCATGAAGCTGGAGGAAATTGAGCGGGCATTTGTGAATGCAAAAGGAGAAATCGTGGTGATTGCACGCTCAGAAAATGATCTCGTCAATCAAGTCGCGCAATTAAATTCACAAGTTCGTGAATTACTCGCTCAGATCAAAACAATCAAAGAGTGAGATTGTGCCCGGGATGAGACTCGAACTCATACGGCTATTTCTAGCCAGGGGGGTT
>JAFMJR010000055.1 GCA_017853385.1 Ilumatobacteraceae bacterium
TGCACTTTTGGGTCGTCCCAATTCACGATGTTCCACTTGACCCCAGATGCATCAAGGGCACGACTCAGGATTCCAAGATCCTTATCGTGCCCTCGAGCTGATTCTGTGGTAACGAGCGCAATCATGTGTGGTGATGTGCTCGCGAAGGTCTACTTGATTTAGTAGTCCTCCATGCCTCCGCCTGGCATTGCAGGTGCAGCATCTGCTGGCTTGTCGGCAATGACCGCTTCGGTGGTTAAGAACAGTGCCGCAATTGAACCTGCGTTCTGCAAAGCAGAACGAGTTACTTTTGCTGCGTCAATAACACCAAGTTTCACCAAGTCTTCGTACTCGCCAGTTGCAGCATTGAGGCCTTCGTTGCCCTTCATGTTGCGCACTTTTTCAACGACTACTCCACCTTCGAGGCCTGCGTTTTCTGCAATCTGCTTCAACGGACCTTCAAGCGACTTCGCCACCATGCGAGCACCAGTTGCCTCGTCGCCTGCAAGCTTTTCTGAAAGTGCAAACACTGCAGCTTGCGAGCGAAGCAACGCAACGCCACCGCCAGGCACTACGCCTTCTTCAATTGCAGCCTTGGTGGTGCTTACTGCATCTTCAATGCGGTGCTTCTTTTCCTTCAGCTCCACTTCGGTTGCAGCACCAACTTTCAACACAGCAACGCCGCCTGAAAGTTTTGCCAAACGCTCTTGCAACTTTTCACGGTCGTAATCACTGTCGGTGTTGTCGATTTCAGCCTTAATTTGCGAGATACGACCTTTAATGTCTGCATCTGATCCAGCACCTTCAATGATGGTGGTTTCGTCTTTGGTTACCACAATTTTCTTGGCGCGGCCCAACAGGTCAAGTGATGTGTTATCAAGCTTGAGACCAACTTCTTCGCTGATGACTTGTCCACCAGTAAGAATTGCAATGTCTTGCAACATCGCTTTGCGACGATCACCGAAGCCTGGTGCCTTCACTGCAACGCTCTTGAAGGTGCCACGAATCTTGTTGACCACCAACGTTGCCAATGCTTCGCCTTCAATATCTTCGGCAACAATCACCAATTGTTTGCCTGTCTGCATAACTTTTTCAAGAACAGGAACCAGGTCGCGAACATTGGCTACTTTGCCCGAGTACAGCAAGATGTAGCCGTCGTCTACGACTGCTTCCATACGATCGGTGTCGGTAACGAAATATGGCGAGATGTAACCCTTGTCGAAACGCATTCCTTCAACAAGATCCATTTCCATGCCAAAGGTTTGGCTTTCTTCAACAGTGATTACACCGTCTTTGCCAACTTTGTCGATGGCTTCAGAAATCATCTGACCAATTTCTTCATCGGCTGCAGAGATAGAAGCAACTTGAGCAATCTGTGACTTTGAGTCAACTTCTTTTGCCAATTCGCGAATGCTTGCAACAGCTGCTGCAACTCCGGCCTCGATGCCACGCTTCAGACTCATTGGGTTTGCACCTGCAGCAACGTTGCGCAATCCTTCGCGCACCATTGTCCATGCAAGAACGGTTGCTGTTGTGGTTCCGTCACCGGCAACATCGTCGGTCTTCTTGGCAACTTCTTTCACCAACTCGGCGCCAATGCGCTCGTATGGGTCTTCAAGGTCAATTTCTTTTGCGATTGATACGCCGTCATTCGTAATAGTTGGCGCGCCCCACTTTTTGTCGAGCACCACGTTGCGGCCCTTTGGCCCCAGGGTGACACGAACGGCATCGGCCAGTTTGTTCATTCCGGCTTCAAGACCGCGGCGGGCTTCTTCGTCAAATGCGATCATCTTGGACATGATGTACCTCCGTAGTGTTGCCAAAAACTGCGTTAGCACTCTACCTGCGAGACTGCTAATTCTTACAAGACGTGCTCAGCGAATCTTGCGTAACACCACGTCTGTGCGGGTTTCTGTGGCTCCTTCTCGTTGAAGCCACCGCAATAACGAATCAAGCCCGGCTGTGCCATCGCAGGCCACCGCCAGCGTGACATCGGATTCTCCAGTTACATGGGCTGCCCACAACACGTCGTCGCGTTTCATTACCGCGTCATCAAAACCCTGAGTGTGCGGCATGCGCGCATCGATCACGGCTTCAAGTGTTCGCCCAAGTGCGGCCTGGTTCACTTCGGCCTTAAAGCCAACAATGACACCGGCCCTCGTCATTCTTCGTACTCGTTCGGCCACAGCATTTGCCGACAGATGCACCCGATCCCCGAGTAGCTGCCAAGAGATTCTTCCGTCAGTTTGTAAAATACTGAGGATTTGCTTGTCAATTTTGTCTAACGCCACTGTTTCCGTTGCCATATAGGCAATTATGCCAGTAAATCGGCGGTTTCAGCAGTCATTTTGCTGCGAAACTCATGGCATGAATAACGAAGCAACCTGGACATGGATCCTTCTCGGATTCGAATTCGTCGGCATTACCGGCATGTGGCTGGTTGGCGCCCGCAAATGGTGGGGCTGGGGAATGGTGCTGTGCGGATCAGCGCCGTGGCTGGTTTACGCCATTGTGTTCAGTAAGCCTGGCTTCATTGCCATGAGCTGTATTTGGATTACGACTCACAGTCGCAACATGTTGGTGTGGCGGAAAAACGCTCAGCAACCACCAGCAACAGCAGGAATGATGGACACCGTTTCGCCTGCAGGCACTTTGGTGTTGAGCCCATCTAGGTAACGCACGTCATCGTCTGAAACAAATATGTTCACAAATTTGTGAAGGTTGCCAGACTCATCAAGCAAGCGGTCAGAAAAACCTGGGTGGATCGCGTTGAGCGCTGCGAGTACTTCTGAAAGCGTGCTGCCTTCAACAGAAACGGTTGACGCACCGCCCGAAAGTGGACGAAGCGTTGTTGGAATGCGAACAGTAACGGCCATGGGTTAAACCCTACCGCCACAGTCGGAAATTCGTTACACCGTTCTCCAAGAAACGTATTCAGCAAGCGTGATCAATTCATCGCGCACCATTTGTGTGAACGGCAATTGATTTACAGCAGCAATTGCTTCATCGGTGAGGCGAGTAATCACTGTCTCAAGTTCGTCAAGCGCACCAGTGTCACGAATCACTTGCTGAATGCGCGCAATCTCTTCACGCGTGAGATCTTGATTTCCCACGCGCTGAAGTTCTTGCAATTGCGCTGCGTTTGCGCGTGCAGTGGCAATTGCCATGAGCGGAGTTGGTTTTCCTTCACGCAAGTCGTCTCCTACTGGCTTTCCCGTTATTGCGGTATCGCCAAATGCACCAAGTACATCGTCGCGCATTTGAAACGCATCTCCCAGTGGCAAACCATAAGCAGAAAGCACCGGGAGCAGCTCGTCGCCTCGTGATGGGGCAGCAAGCAACGCGCCTAAATGCAGGGGTCGTTCAATGGTGTACTTCCCGCTTTTATAACGACAAATACGTTCCGCTTTTTCACGTCGTCGCTCGTTCATAGCCGAACCCAACATGTCGAGGTACTGACCAAAATTCAGTTCTATTCGCAACTCATTCCAAATAGACCACGCTTGCGGCGATGCATTGCGCATCAATTGATCGGAGTACACATAGGCCAAGTCGCCAACCAAAATGGCTACGCCGTCACCAAACCTGCGCGACTCTCCAGCAAGTTTGTTGTCACCATGACGTGCCTCAAACTTTGCATTTGTTGTTGGCTCGCCACGACGGGTGAGTGACCCATCCATCACGTCGTCATGAAACAGAGCAAACGCGTGCAAGAGTTCAAGCGCTGCACCGGCATCAATTACGAGTTCATCTGTTGGGTCTCCACCAGCACCAACGAAACCCCAAAAACAAAAGGCGGGGCGCAAGCGCTTACCGCCAGCAAGAACTAAGCGCGAAATCTCATCAATTGGTGGAACAAGGTCGGCATCCACCTTTTCCCACCGTTGCCGTTCTGGCGCCAACAGCGATTCAAGGCGCTTATCTACGCGAGAAGCAACTTCAAGCAGTGACAGTGGCGCGGTATGCACGGCTTCAGGCTAGGCGGAGAATGCGTAGAACTTCAGTCGGCATCTATTTGGGCGACAACTTCTTCAATACGAAGTTTTGCCTTACCGATGCGATCTCGGCATAACTCAATCAGTTCGCTTGCTCGCTTCACATGTTCGGCCAATACGTCTACGTCTACGTCGTCGCTTTCCAATTCATCCAAAATGGATTCCAGTTCGGACAGCGCTTCGGCGTATCCCGTGGTTTCATCAACTGCTTTAGCCGCTTTTTTTGTTGCCATACTTCTCTTCCTTTACGAATTGACGGTGCTGGTAATCGTTCCATCGGACAGTTGCGTAGTGATCTGCTCGCCCGCTGCAACTTGTCCAACATTGCGAACTGTTTTCCCGTGGGCATCGCGCGTAATACTCCAGCCTCTGGCCATGGTGTTCACTGGGTCGAGCAAGCGCAATCTGTCGCTTGCTCCCTTCAGCGTTTGCGCTGCCAAATTCAATACATCCATTGGTCGGTGACGTATGCGGTCGAGCGTACGAATGAGGTCGTGCTCTGCGCTTTGCAACAAGTCGCTTGCAGCAGAAGCAATTTGCGCCCACGTGTCTTCCGTTAACTGAACAAACTCATTCACCATTTCAACAACACCTGCCGCACATGCTGTTGGGGTTTTAAAAGCCCGATACGCAACTTCGTCAGCAATACTGAAATCGATCTCGTGCCCTATTCCCGTAAATACAGGCTTCGCACATTTGCCAATTGCGGCTGCAATTTCTTCGGTATCAAATGCAAGTAAGTCAGTTTTTGAGCCACCGCCTCGAACCAACATGATCAGGTCAATGTCGCTTCGTTGCGCAGCCTGTTGCAAAGCAGCAACAACGGTTGGTGCTGCGTCTTCGCCTTGCACTCGCACGTCATATACCTGCACATCAAAACCAATGCCTGAAGCTTCAAGTTCGTGCAGCGTGTCGGCGTGCGCTGCGCTTCCAATGCTGGTAAGCAAGGCAATTCGCATGGGCACAACCGGTGGTGTAACTCGTTTATTCGCGTCGTAAAGCCCTGCAAGCTTTAACTTCTGCACTATTTCATCGCGTTGACCTGCCAAGTCGCCAAGTGTGAAACGCGGGTCAATGTTTGACACCTTGAAACCAAACGAACCTCGCTCGGGGTAGATGTCGCCACTACCGAACAATCTCACTTTGATGCCATCGGCAAGCGTTAGTCGATGCTTATCAAGCAGTGGCTTCAGGCGCTTCATGTTGAATTCCCAAATCGCCACACTTACTGCGGCCTTTTTGCCATTGGTTCGCTCAACCACATTGAAATAGGTGTGCTTGGTGCGGTTATTGAAGCCTTCTATTTCGCCTTGAATCCACACACCTTCACCGAGTGAGTCTTTCAACACCCTGTTGACAATGTCGATGTACTGGCTGACTGACAGCGTGAGTTCTTCGTCGCTCACCATTACCCCTGTAGCGAAGTGCCGCCGGCACGAACTTGAGCAGCATAGAAGCCGTCACGTGCCATTAGTTGTTCGTGCGTTCCCTGCTCCACCACTACTCCTTCATCTAACACCACAATTCTGTCAGCATCGCGAATAGTGGATAATCGGTGGGCGATCACGATTGAGGTGCGATGGTGCATGGCGTTATCTAGCGCCGATTGCACCAATGCTTCACTTTCGTTATCCAAATGACTTGTCGCTTCATCCAAAATCATGACCGCAGGATTTTTCAGCAACAGACGAGCGATTGCGAGTCGTTGCTTTTCGCCGCCAGATAGGCGATATCCACGTTCTCCCACAACAGTGTTATATCCATCAGTAAGCCCAGCAATTACGTCATGAATGTGGGCTGCGGTACACGCAGCAATGATTTCAGATTCAGTTGCATCTGGCTTGGCGTACAACAAGTTTTCTCTAATCGTTTCATGAAACATGTGTGGGTCTTGACTCACCACTCCAATTGCTCCACGCAGCGAATTAAGGGTCAAGTCGCGCACATCATGACCGTCAATACGCACCGAACCTGAAGTTGCGTCATATAGCCGCGCAACAAGCCCTGCCAATGTGGTTTTTCCAGCACCACTTGTTCCAACAATTGCCACCGTTTCACCCGACTTAATAGACAGTGTGACTCCACGCAACACATCAGTGTCGGGGTCGGTTCCACTCATCACTCCACTTGCCTCAAGCGATGCGATTGAAACCGTTGCACCAGGTGGGTACCTAAAAACGACATTGTCGAAATCAATGTCGCCTCGAGCATTTTCTAGCTCGATTGCACCCGGCTTGTCGGCAATGGCAACTGGTGCATCTAACACCTCAAATACGCGCTCGAAACTGACGAGTGCAGTCATCACTTCCAGCCGCGCATTCGTTAAACCAGTGAGTGGTTGATAGATACGTTGCACAAACGTGGCCATGGCAACAAGCGTTCCAATGGTGATGCCTCCAGAAACCACCATGAATGCACCGATTCCATAAATGGCCACAGCGCCAAGAGCACCAACCAAACCGAGCGCCACAAAAAACACTCGTCCATACATTGCAGATGTAATGCCAATGTCGCGCACACGAGATGCCCGAGCACTAAATGCATTCACTTCATCTCTGTGGCGCCCGAATAGTTTCACCAATAAGGCACCAGACACATTGAATCGCTCGGTCATTTGGGTATTCATGCCAGCGTTCAAACCCATTTGCTCACGTGAAATGTCCTGCAAGCGAATACCTACTCGACGCGCAGGAATAATAAACACTGGCAACACCACCAGTGACAACACGGTAAGGCGCCACTCAAGCGTAAGCATTGCTGCAAGTGTGGTTCCCAGCACCACCACGTTTGATACCACGCTTCCAAGAGTGCCGGTGACGGCTGTTTGTGCCCCAACGACATCGTTATTCAAACGACTGATGAGTGCACCTGTTTGAGTGCGTGTAAAAAACGCAATCGGCATGTTTTGTACTTTGTCAAACAGTGCTACGCGCAGGTCGTAGATCAACCCTTCACCAATGCGCGCTGAATACCATCGCTGAATGATTTGCAGCACTGCATCCAATATTGCAGCAGTTACCAAAATGATTGTGAGCCAAACGATGCGCTGTTTATCTTGCTGTGGAATTGCCTGGTCAACGATGGTGCGAAACAGCAAAGGGGGCACTAGTGCCGCTACAGCTGCAACCAAAATGGAAACCAAAAACCCAACTATTGACCACCGATACGGCTTGGCAAAGCGAGCAACTCGCTTCATCGATGACCCGCGTACCTTCACCCCCGCAATGGCTTTTGCGTCCCCTGGCAGCATTCCGTGTGGACCCATTCGCATGC
>JAFMJR010000056.1 GCA_017853385.1 Ilumatobacteraceae bacterium
CAAAACTCACGATTCACTCCGGGGAAAACCGAGAACGGAACGTCTTGCGTGATGTCGGCAGTAGACAGCCGCCATGTCCAATCGTCTGGCAGAGTTCCATCGCACGTGATTTCATATTGCACTCCCAGACCATTTTTCCAAGGTTGCGGTGTGCGCTCACTGGCTCGCTGAATGATTACGGACAATATTTGTTTCCCTTTGCGCGGAACATTTGAGCGTTGTCTAACTGCGCTTGAGTCACGCCAATTGCAGTAGAGAGATCAAGGCCACAGATCACGGTGCTTGTGAAATTTGCATTGGTGAAGTTTGCGCCTGCAACGATTGCGCCAGTGAGGTTTGCGCTGCCCAAATTTGCTCCAGTGAAGTCTGCATTTGTGAGGTCAGCTCGAATAAATGTGGTTTGCTTCAGGTTTGTGCGAACAAATTTTGCACCCTGCAGATTTGCCACGCTGAAGTCAGTGAATTCAAGCTTCAACAGCGAGTAATCCGCCCCCACTAAATACGAGAATTGGCACTTCAATACCGTGACGCATTTGAGATCCACTTCTGGAAGCGTGGTCGTAGTTTCAGGCACAGTTTCTACGGTTGTCTCTGGCGCCACGGCCTCTTCTGCGAGCGTTGTATCCACCGCCAAATCTGCATTTGCAGTGGATTCAGTTACCTGGGAGTCTGAACTAGGCGTGTCATTGAGCGAACATGCGCCAAGAAGTAAAGCGATAGTTGATCCAATAAGAATTTTTCGCATGAATTTCACATCTCCACAGTAGGTGCTGCGTTGCTACGGTTGAGGGAGCATGACTACTTCAACTTCATGGGGCACACCAGACATGGTGTCGCAACTTTCTCGAGTCCTTGTTCGCACGCCAACCACGGTTGGGAAATTTGTGGAAGAGGGGTTCTGGCGCATGCCTGACACCTCCGAATTACTGAAAGAGCACGAGCAGTTCATCAACCTGCTTGAAAGCCTTGGCTGCCAAGTTGATGTCGCCCCATCGGTCGAAGGACTTGTTGATGCCGTGTATATGCACGACCCAATGATCATGACACCACATGGTGCAATTTTGTTGCGCATGGCTAAACCTGTTCGCTCGCCCGAACCTGCAGAGTTTCGTAAAGACTTGGAGCGAATCGGAGTTCCCATCCTTGGTCAATTGACTGAACCTGCATTTGCTGATGGCGGCGACAAAGTGTGGCTCGATGCGAAAACTTTGCTCATTGGTCATGGCTATCGCACCAATCAAGCAGGTATTGATCAAATTCGAGCGATGCTCGCTCCATTTGGCGTAGACGTGTTCTCATTCGACCTCCCCCACTACGAAGGACCAAGTGCTGTTTTGCACCTCATGTCTGTGCTGTCACCTATTGCGCATGACAAAGCAGTTGTTTACGAACCACTTGCACCTGTGCGACTTCTGCAATTTTTAGAATCTCGCGGAATTTCATGGTTCACCGTGAGCGAAAAAGAAATGCTCACGCAAGGAGCAAACATTTTGACCATACGACCAAATGTTGTTGTGCTTGCCGCAGGCAACCCAGAAATTGAAGGCAAGCTTCGCGAAGGCGGAGTTGAAGTGCACGTATTTGCAGGCAACAACGTGGCTGTTAAAGGCGATGGTGGACCAACATGTTTGACAGCCCCCTTGGTGAGGGTTGTATGAGCGAGTTTTCAGGAAAAGTTGCAGTTGTAACTGGATCGTCCAGCGGAATAGGTGAAGCGATTGCGCTTCGCTTGGGCGAACTTGGGGCAAGTGTTGTTGTTAACTCAGCCAATTCTGTTGAGGCCGGAAAAGCTGTGGCTGCAAAAATTGGTGCAAACGCCCATTACGTTCAGGCCGATATCAGCGACAAAGATGCCGGTCAACACCTACTTGATGAAACTATTAGTCGCTTTGGCAAACTTGACATTCTCATCAACAATGCAGGCTGGACTTCTCTCGTTGCCCACCACGACTTAGATGCCTTGACCGATGAGATATTCCAAAAGACATTTGCGGTAAATGTGTGGGGCACGTGGGCGCTGACTAAAGCCGCAATGCCATTGCTCAAGCAAAGCGACGACGGCAACGTCATCAACATCACATCGATTGCCGGTGTACGCCCAGTGGGAAGTTCAATCGCCTATTCAATGTCCAAGGCTGCGCTCAACCATATGACACTGCTGCTCGCAAAAAGTTGTGGCCCAGTGCGCGTGAATGCAGTTGCTCCAGGCTTAGTTGAAACACCATGGACAATGGATTGGCAAGATCAACATGCCGGCGTTCGGGCACTGGCTCCCCTTGGGCGCTCTGCCACGCCGGAAGATTGCGTAGAGGCAACACTTGGTTTGTTGCGCACCAAATATGCAACAGGACAAGTGTTCGTTGTTGATGGCGGACTAACGCAACGGATGTAAAGCGTTAAATCGCGCGTAATGCGCGACGCAACATATCAAGTGCACTGATCACGCTGAGTTGCCGCATGGTGTCTCGATTGCCAGGCAACTGCAACATTGCAGATTGCGTTGAACCATCAGGCATTGCCAAGCCAACGCAAAGTGTTCCTGGTTTTAGGCCTTCTTGCTCTGCAGGGCCTGCAACTCCAGTGAGAGCAAGACCGATACTTGAGCCAAGCACTCGTTTTGCCCCAACTGCCATCTCAATAGCGGCGCTTTCACTGACCACTGGACCATTTGCTACACCAAGCACATCAAACTTCACTTCACTCGCATACGACACCACGCTTCCGCGCAGCACATCGCTTGAACCAGGAATGTTGGTAAGTCGACCAGAAACCAAACCACCCGTCACCGATTCGGCAAGACCAAGCGTGAGTCCGCGACTACGCATCATGTCCAACACCACTGATTCCATGGTGTCGTTGTCGATACCAAACACAATGTCGCCAATGGCGTGACGCACTTTGGCGTCCCATTCATCAAGCAAACTTGTCACTTCAGCAGCTGTTGTTGCCTTCGCGGTTAGGCGCACCTTGATGCCTTCCCATCCACTTGCCAAAAATGCAAGTGTTGGATTGCCGACTTTTTCAAGTTCATCAATGACATCAAACAACCGCTCGTTAAGTCCACTTTCACTTTCGCCCCATGTGCGCAATGTGCGGCTAGAAATCACCGAGGCAGACCCTGATCGCTTCAACAGATCAGGAAGGATTCCGCGTTCAAACATTTCATACAGTTCATAAGGCACGCCGGGTACCGCATAAATGACTTTGTCCCCAACTGGGCAGATCAAACCAGGCGCAGTTCCTCGACGCTGCTCAATAATGTTTGCGCCTTTAGGGACCATCGCCTGACGCATATTGATCTCGGGCATTCTGCGATTGCGTGATGCAAACATTTCGGCAATCACCATGCCTACTTCGTCATTGAACTCCAACTCAACACCCATGATTTCGGCAATTGCTTCTCGAGTGATGTCGTCGTGAGTGGGGCCAAGTCCGCCACAAATAATCACTGCGTCTGCATCGTCAAGAGTTGAGCGAATGGCTTTCACCATGCGACCCAAATTGTCGCCAACTTTCACCTGCAAACACGAATCAATTCCTGCAGCAGAAAGTTGTTCACCCAGCCACGACGAGTTTGTGTCAACAATTTGTCCGAGTAATAACTCGGTACCTATAGCGACAACATCGCAACGCATGCGTTACGCCTGCTTGCGGGCTTTGACAGCAACGTTTGCATATTGCAATCCGCTGTACAGCGTGAGTGCAGTTGCAATTACCAGCGAACCCTTTGCCAAGTAGCTGTAATCGGCTGCACTCCATGGCAATACTGCAAAGCCAACCGAAACCTGCTGTGCAAAAGTTTTGAATTTTGCGGCCTTGCTAGCAGGAACACTGACACCCTTTGCGCCTGCAAACACGCGATACAAACTGATGGCGATTTCACGAGTGGCAATAATTCCCACCAACCACACGTTGAGCATTCCGCGATCGACTAGAACGAACATTGCTCCAAGCACGCACACCTTGTCGGCGAGCGGGTCGAGAAACGCGCCACTGCGAGTTACACCTTGTTTCCGCGCAAGGTTGCCGTCAATAAGGTCGCTCAAGCACAACACGAACCACAATCCTGTTGCCGCCCATGAACCGACGTTGTCATCAGGAATGATCGCGAACATCAATGGCGAAACGAGCAGCCTGCTTACGGTGATGGCATTTGCCCACGTACGAATGGCGTTTGGATCGGTCGGCATTGGTTCTATTCTTCTCCATCAAAAGCATCGATGTTTGCACCATCTGCCAATAAATCTGGCCCAAGTGCATCGACAATCACTACATCTGCAAAAGTGCCCACCTCGAGAGACTCGCTCACATGCACCACCCCGTCAATCGAAGGTGCCTCGCGATGGGTGCGACCGATTCCTCGTTCGTCAACAAGAACGTTTACCGTCTCGCCAATTAGATCATCTCGACGAGCTGCCGTAATGGCATCTTGCATTTCGCGAAGTTCGGCAATTCGTTCATCCATCAACGACTGCGCAACATGGTCTGGCTGAGTCATGGCGTGAGTTCCCTCTTCGGGGCTGAAGGTAAAGAAACCGCACCAGTCCAATTGCGCCTCTTCAACAAATCGCAATAGTTGATCGTGATCTTCTTCGGTTTCGCCTGGGTATCCAACAATGAAATTGCTGCGGAACGCGGCATTGGGGCTCAGTTTTCGAATGTCTTCAATGCGCTTCAAGAAGCGCTCACCATCGCCCCACCTGCGCATGCGTCGCAAATGCGGTTTGCTTACATGCTGCAATGAAAGGTCGAAATACGGCACATTGGTTTCCAACATGGCGTGAATCAGTTCGTCGGTGAGATCGCTTGGGTACAAGTACAACAGTCGTGTGCGAGCCACGCGCTGCGAAACGGCTTTCACCAAAGGAACGATTGATCCTGCACCTAATTCGTTAGGGCGATCTTTGCCATAACTCGCAAGGTCTTGAGCAATGAGCACAATTTCCTGCACTTCAAGTTCATCTACCTCGCGCAGAATTTGATCGATATCGCGACTGCGCTGTGGCCCGCGGAATGACGGAATTGCGCAGAATCCACAATTGCGATCACAGCCTTCGGCGATTTTTACATACGCCCACGGAGATGCCGATTTAGGTCGCGGCAGGTTCAATAAATCAAACGAAGGTATCGGCGCATTCGAAACCGAAATTGGCTTCTTTCCCAATTGCACTGGCACACCAAAGCCAGCCACTTGATCAACTTCTGGCAGCGCATCAGCGAGTTCTTGGCCGTATCGCTCTGCCATACAACCAGTAACCACAATGCGCGCACCTTCTTTGCGCTGTGACTCAAGCGCAAGCACAGTGTCAATACTTTCTTTGCGTGCATCTTCAATAAATGCGCAAGTGTTAACAACAACTACATCGGCAAGCGAAGGATCATCTGTTGCAACAAGACCATCTGCAAGCAACGTGCCCATAATTTTGTCGGAGTCGACATCATTTTTTGGACAGCCCAACGTCTCGATATAAAAACGCTGCTGCACGGTAAAACAGCCTACCTGTCGGTGCTGTTTAGAAGTTGAGTTTCAATCCCTTATACGGCCATGGCATTGACACCAGTCGACCTGTACCCGACAAGGTGATGTACGCAGTCTTGTAATCAGGGCCACCAAAGCAAATGTTTGTTGTCAGAGGGTCGCCCGTCAAAATTTGTTCAAGCACCTCGCCCGTTGGAGAGATAACCGTAATTCCTGCCGTCTGCAAACCGAGCGTTGCAACACACACATTGCCGTCGCCGTCAACCGCAAGCGAGTCAAACAGCTGCACGCCGGGCAATCCGCATAAACATGCCGATGGATCAATGGCACTAAACGGCGCAGTTTCGCCCGGTGCAGTGATTGCCAACTTGAACACGCGGCCAGTGTGCGTTTCCGCCCAATACAACGTATTTCCATCTGGCGATAATCCAATTCCATTTGGCGAATCAGTTGGGAACACCACTTCTTTAATCATTGAGCCATCAATTTTTGCGTAATAGATACCGCTCAAATCTGCATGTCGACCATGTCGAATACCGTGATCGGTAAACCACATTCCCCCATGAGCATCAAACACAATGTCGTTTGGTCCACGCAATGGATTTCCATCACATTCGGTATACAAATCTTTGAGTTCGCCAGTTTCTAAATCAAGACGCTGAATGCGTCCACCGATGTAATTGGCTTCATTAAATGGACCGGGAAAAGTAAGACCAAGAAAATCAACTTCACTAAATGATCCACCGTTGTTGCAAATGTACAAACCGCAATCAGGTCCAAATGCAATTCCGTTTGGCCCACCAGGAATGTCTGCGATCGTTTCCTTTGATCCGTCAGCCTTTACTCGTGTTATTCGCTTGCCAAACATTTCAACCAAAATCACACTGCCATCGGGCATTGCAATTGGTCCTTCGGGAAAACGGAGTCCTGATGCGATTTCGGTAAGTTCAGCCATGGGCAAACATTACGCCCTTTTCGAGGCTCAAAAATACGGCGCTAGTTACCCATCTGCAGTTGCTCTAGTTCTTCTACGGTCATGAGCACTTCACGTGGGCGTGACCCTTCGCTTGGCCCCACAACACCGCGTGATTCAAGCAAGTCCATAATTCGGCCAGCACGAGCGAAACCAATTTTGAGCTTGCGCTGCAACATCGAGGTTGACCCTTGACCGCTGCGCACTACTAAGTCCATTGCCTGACGCAACAGTTCGTCGTCATCGGCGTCTCCTGTAGTTCC
>JAFMJR010000057.1 GCA_017853385.1 Ilumatobacteraceae bacterium
AAAATCGCATCAATGGCCGAGGTGTATCACGCACAGATCGCGCCACACCTGTATTGCGGTCCGGTGGTTGCAGCGGCAAACATTCAGTTGGCAACATGCACACCTAACTTCCTCATCCTTGAAACCATTCAGGGGTGGCAAGGTTTCCATTCCGAACTAGTGAAAACGTCGATCAAGTTCGAAGGTGGATTCATCATTCCGCCAACCGAGCCTGGTCTTGGCATTGAACTGAACGAAACAGTTGCACTTGCCAACCCATATTCGGGTAGCGAACTTCATCTTGAAATGAGTTCAGTTCCAGCCACGTTGCTGTAGTCAAAACTGCAATAATGCATGCATGACAATTTCATTTCGCGCATTAGAAATTCCTGCATCCGAACTTGCTGAAAAGCCACTAGGCCAGCCATCTGCCGAGCCACTCACCGGCGAGATCCTGACTCGGGCTCAAGTGTTTCTTGACAACGAAACCGTTACTTCAGGAACATGGGAGTGTGAACCAGGTGCATCGCGCTGGGAATTCACTACACGCGGCGAAGTGATTTATGTAATCAAGGGAAGCATGACCGTGCACGAAGACGGTGGAGAGCCTGTCTTGCTCACAGTTGGCTCAAGCTGCATCTTTCCAATTGGTTGGAAGGGTGTGTGGACAGTTCACGAAACACTGCGCAAAGTGTTTGTGGTCTATCGCACCGCGTAATTCGTAGCGTCAACGAGTAGCAGCCGCAGCTTCTGCAGCCGCACGAATTCGAGTTCCAGCTTCACGCAGCACTGCTGCATCATTGGTGAGCGCAAGACGAATATGTCCTGCTCCACCTTTACCAAAGCTTTCGCCTGGCATCACCACAATGTCATGGTCGTTCAGCAGTATCCATGCAAACTCTTCACCGGACATTCTCGTTTCGCGAATGTCCACCATGATGAACATGCCGCCTTCTGGCATACGTGCCTTGGCTGCAGTCGATCCGTCAAATGCACTGACCAATTGATGAGCACGATCCTTGAATGCAGAGCTGAGTCGCTCAACTTCTGGGTGACGCTCAGAAAGCGCAACTGCAAGTGCGTCTTCAATGAACGGTTGCGAACCAAACAGCATGGCTTCTGCAACAAGCACGAGGCGTTGCGTTACTGCAATAGGTGAAGCAATCCAACCAGCGCGGAACCCTGGAAGTGCGTGCGACTTTGAAATTGACGACACAGCAAGTGTGCGATGGCGTAAATGTGGTCGATCAAAAGGAGAGCAGAACGGGGCGCCGTAGGTGAGGTCGGCGTATACCTCGTCAACAACGATCCAAAGGTCGTGTCGTTCGCACACTTCGCCGATTTCATCAATCTCGTTTTGTGACAGCACTGCACCAGTTGGGTTGCTTGGAGTGTTCAGCAATAACACTCGAGTCTGTGGAGTGATCGCTGCTTCAATTTGCTTGGCGGTTACATGGAATCCATCTTCGGGAAGCGTTGGCACAGGAACAAATGTTGCACCCGAAGCCGCAACAAGACCTTCGTAGGTGGCGTAATACGGGTCTGGCACGAGCACTTCATCGCCGGTTTGCACCAACGTCATCAACACGGTGCAGAGACCATTTTGTGTGCCTGCGGTATACACAATTTGATCTGGCGATACTTCTTGACCAGATCTACGCGAAAGGTGTGTGGCAATTGCATCGAGTGCAACTTGTTCACCTTGACCGGCTGCATACTTCAAGCGTCCGCCACGCATTGATGCAACGGCTTGGTCAAGCACGCTTGCAGGTGGTGGCAAGTCGGGTTCACCGATGGAGAGGAATGTCAACTTTTTGCCTGCAGCCGCACGGGCTAGACCTTCAACATGCACCGCCCACTTTGCTGCACCAAGTCCGGAAAGACGATCGGATATAGGCGCAAACCTTGAGGGGGATTTTTTCACAACTCAAAACTACCGTTTGCAACTAGTGGAGCTGGGGGGAATCGAACCCCCGTCCATCAGCCGTTGAACGCCCGTGATACGACCATTCCCGACACCGTTGCTACGCAGCAACATCGGCGGGTCGATTGGTTAATGCCGAAGCATTAACCCGCGGAATGTCTTTCCATTCGGTCATTGGTCTTTCTCAACGTCATCGGTCTTTCCCAATGTCATTCCCCGCTTCTGTTGCCGGGCTGCGGTGAATTGGCCCCGTGCGACCTTGCGGCTCACGGTTGCTCTCTACCCCCTAATTAGGCGGCGAGAGCGAACTGCTTGTTGGCAGTTGTTTTTTTGCCCCGTTTTACGAGTCTGAGCAACTCGGGTCGCACGCTCGGCCAGCGACACTGACGTCGAAACCTGTCAGCCCCGTTAACTTTGCTTGCCTTTTCAGTGTATGGCGGGGGTGTCCGAAGCCGTTCACCTCAATGGGAATAATGCATACAAAGTTTGTGCAAGATTGCGGGCTTTGGCGGTCTGCTCCGTTGGGGTTCCTTCAAATGCGGTGCTGATCACCATCACCATTCGCTTGCTTCGTGAAACGATTACATATTGGCCGTAGTAGCCGAGTGCAGTGAAGTCGCCGGGTGATGCATTGGCTCCGAGCAGATTATGTGTCCACCAATGACCTGCGTAGCCCTGAAAAGTCGGTGATGGTGTGCTCGAAAATTTCACCCAATCAGGTGAAATCACTTTCTTCTTCCCCCACATGCCATTTCGCAGATAGAGCAAACCGAAACGGGCTTGATCTCGTGCCGTCATGTTTATGCCCATGAATCCAACTATTCGACCCGACAAGTCTCGTTGGTAATCAACCCGCTTGATGCCAAGAGGATCAAGAAGTCTTTTCTTGATGTATGCCTCGGCTTGCGGTGTGCCACCAAGTGTGTCGGTGATAATCCGCATCAGAATCGCACTATTTCCCGAGTTGTATTCAAACTGTGTTCCTGGTTTGGATTCAAGCGGCAGTGCAATTGCATAGTCCGATGCAACGGGAGCAAACAGCATGGCAATGGTGGAGGAATCTCCGGCTAAGTAGTCCTCTTTCCAAGTCAGTCCAGATGACATGTGTAAAAGGTTGCGTATGGTGATCGCGCTTCGCGGATCGTTGGGGTTTGACCAAGCGGCAATAGGGGCGGGTTGGTCTAGAGAAAGTTTTCCGTCATCAATCAGCATGCCAATGACGGTCGCTACAAAACTTTTGGAAACTGAAAACGTGTCGAGAATTGAATCTTTGCTGTCAATTGGGTGATAGCGCTCGTAGACAATCTTGTCATTGCTCGTGATGAGCACGCTACGAACACGAATTCGGTTATCGCGTGGCCCCATGGCGGCTTTTACAAGTGCATCAATTTGCTTCTTGTTTACTCCTTGTGGAAGCGGAGCGGTCTTCCAATCGTCATCTTTGGTGACGCTGAAAATTGGCCGTGCATCGACAGGGGAGGAAATTGTGGCAACGCTGATTGAGACAAATACCGAAGCAAGCACGCGACAGAAAAGAGATCGTGTTCGCTTCATTGAGTCCTTAAATGCCATTTGGGAGACGGTGGATGAGTTGCGATTGTCAACACAGCAACAATGTAGTCGTCGCAAAAATACAAAATGGCCCTGCGGTTTTTCACCGCAGGGCCACGTGTGTAGACGGTATGAATTACTTCAGATCAAACCGATCACTGTTCATAACTTTGGTCCATGCCTTCACGAAGTCGCTCACAAACTTGCCAGCGTTATCGTTCTGTGCATATACCTCTGCGAGTGAGCGCAATTGTGAGTTTGAACCGAAGATCAAGTCGTTGCGAGTTGCGGTCCACACCACTTCGCCCGACTTGCGGTTGCGGCCTTCAAAGGCCTCTTCGTCCTTACCTGTTGGCTTCCACTCGGTGTTGATGTCGAGAACATTGACGAAGAAATCGTTTGTCAAAGTTCCAACACGCTTGGTGAACACACCCGCCGTTGATTGATTGTGGTTTGCGCCAAGTACTCGCAAACCTCCAATTAGCACGGTCATTTCTGGAGCCGACAGTCCCAGCAGGTTTGCTTTTTCTAGCAACAGCTGTTCTGTTGGTTGAATATGGCCTGGCTTCAAGAAGTTGCGGAAGCCATCAAATGTTGGCTCGAGCACTGCAAAGGATTCAACATCAGTTTGTTCCTGGGTTGCGTCACCACGACCAGGGCTAAAAGGAACACTGACCTGTACACCCGCATCTTGTGCAGCCTTTTCAACACCAACGTTTCCGCCAAGCACAATCAAGTCGGCAATTGACATGCCGGTCTCTGAGCTGATTTTTTCGTAGACGCTCAGTGCTGTTGCAAGTTGTGATGGATTGTTGGCTTCCCAGTTCTTTTGTGGCAACAAACGAACTCGTGCTCCATTTGCTCCACCACGCTTATCGGTGTTGCGGTATGTCGATGCCGAAGCCCATGCGGTTGCAACCAACTGCGACACGCTGAGGCCAGAACCAAGAATCTTGGTCTTTGCGGCTTCGATGTCAGATGCGGTTGGAGTTTTTGCTGGAGCCGGAATTGGATCCTGCCAAATGAGGTCTTCTCTTGGCACAAGTTTTCCGACGTAACGGGACTTTGGTCCCATGTCGCGGTGGGTCAACTTGAACCACGCGCGAGCGAACGCATCAGCAAACTTGTCTGGATTTGCGTAGAAGTCTTTCGAAATCTTCGCGTACTCCGGATCAAACTTCAATGCCAAGTCTGCTGTGGTCATGATCGGAGCATGACTTCGTGCAGAGTCGTGTGCATCGGGCACGCTTCCTGCCATTGCGCCACCCTTTGGAATCCACTGCTTTGCACCTGCAGGACTCGTTGTTAACTCCCACTCGTTTTCAAGAAGGATCTTGAAGTAGTCGTTGTCCCATGCAATTGGATTAGTTGTCCACGCGCCTTCGATGCCGCTGGTGATGGTGTCAACACCTTTTCCGGTTCGCATTGAATTGATCCAACCAAAACCCATTGCTTCAATTGGTGCAGCTTCTGGTTCTGGTCCAACAAACTTTCCTGGATCACCAGCGCCGTGTGCCTTACCGAATGTGTGTCCACCTGCAACAAGTGCAACGGTTTCTTCATCATTCATGGCCATGCGTGCAAATGTCTCGCGAATGTCACGTGCAGACAACACGGGATCGGGATTTCCGTTCGGGCCTTCTGGGTTGACGTAGATCAAACCCATCTGCACTGCGGCAAGTGGGTTGTCGAGTTGACGATCGCCCTTGTAGCGCTCGTCGCCGAGCCATGTTGTTTCCGTGCCCCAATAGGTTTCGTCTGGTTCGTACACATCTGCGCGTCCACCCGCGAATCCAAAGGTTTTGAATCCCATTGATTCAAGTGCCACGTTGCCAGCGAGAATGAACAAGTCCGCCCACGACAACTTGTTGCCGTACTTTTGCTTCACAGGCCACAACAGGCGACGAGCCTTGTCGAGGTTGCCGTTGTCTGGCCACGAGTTAAGTGGAGCAAAGCGCTGCATGCCGGTTCCTCCACCACCGCGACCGTCTTGAATTCGATATGTACCAGCAGCGTGCCAGGTCATACGAATAAAGAATGGGCCGTAATGGCCGTAGTCGGCTGGCCACCAATCTTGTGAGTCGGTCATTAAGACGGTGAGGTCTTTGACCACCGCGTCAAGATCAAGTGATGCAAATTCTTTTGCGTAGTCAAAGTTGGGATCCATTGGGTCGCCAGCTTCTGGATTGTTATGCAGCACTTTGATGTTGAGTTGATTCGGCCACCACTTTGAGTTGGTGGTTCCCATGTCGTGTGCGGTTGTTGATCCGCCCGAGAATGGGCATTTGCCAGTATCAGTCATGATTTTGCCTTTCGTATAGGGGTTTGTTTTGATTGAGATTTTGTTGACTTGGGTTGACACTTGGGGCAAAGACCCCAGTAGGTCACCTCTGCTTCGTCGATGATGAAGTTGTTGTCGTCCGATGCTTGCAAGCACGGTCGGTATCCAGTGGAGCAGTCGACATCTTCAACTACGCCGCATGATCGGCACACAAGATGATGGTGGTTGTCGCCAACGCGATCTTCAAACAATGCAGGGGAGTCCATTGGTTGAATGCGACGCGCAAGACCCTTTTCGACGAGCGTGTTCAGAGTGTCGTACACCGATTGCCGCGAAATGGCGCCAAGCTTTTTGCGTGCAACTTCGGCGGCCTGGTCGGCAGTGATGTGTGGGTAGTCAGCAATGGTCTGCAGAACGGTTAACCGCTGAGCGGTAACACTCAAACCATGTGATCGAAGGAGGCCTTCTGGGCTGTTGTCCATGAAATGGACAGTATCATTATCTGGACATAGTCCAAAATTGTGCTCAAAGAAATTTTTGGTTTATTGAGCCTGTTTCTTTTGGCGCCCCGCCTCGCGACGCATTTCAAGTTCAGATTCCTTCTTGGCAATGGCTTGGCGTCGATCGGCCTTCTGGCGACCTTTGGCCAGGGCAATATCCACCTTTACTCGACCCTTGCTGAAGCGCACTTCAAGCGGAACAATGGTGAGGCGTTCCTTGTTGATGCGGTCTTGCATACGACGAATTTGTTCGCGGTGAAGAAGCAGCTTGCGGCGGCGCATGGGCTCGTGCGCGCCAACTCCGTGGGCAAATGCGTACGAAGCGATATGAATACCGTCAAGCCACATTTCACCATTCACCACATGTGCATACGCGTCGGCAAGTTGCACCTGACCAGAACGCACGCTTTTCACTTCGCTTCCAAGCAGCACAATGCCGGCCTCAACTACATCCACAATGGTGTAGTCGTGCCTGGCCT
>JAFMJR010000058.1 GCA_017853385.1 Ilumatobacteraceae bacterium
GAAGTTTCGGTGTCGGTCGAAGTGCGTTGGAGTCTGGACTAACGCAGGTGCAGGCACATTACGGTGTGCGCGATTCCATTTAGTGATGTTTCGCGAATAGCTTTCCAACCCTTATTGGCGTACCACTGCTGTTGGTCGCTTGTGTATAGGTAAATCGCTGGGTGGCCAAGTTGGTGTGCTCTTCGCACAATGTGTTGGACAAGTGTTGAGCCGACTCCGTGCGAGCGTTGATCGGGTAAAACAAGCACCGCTGCAAGCCAAGGACCTGGTTCGGATGAGTCAGGCAATTCGTCATCATCAACAAGTGATGCCATGCCCAATAGTTCGCCACTTGTATTTTCGGCAATATATGTTTCAGCGAAATGACCTGCGTACTGACCCGTTTGTTCATAGAGGTCTAGGTAAGTCTGCACAGTGTCGTGGGGAAAGTACTTTTTCCATTCATTCACTGAAAGCTCTGCTGCGCGTTGCCAATGTTGCAATGAGTCAGCAATATTTTTGATTGAAAAGGTATGCAACTGAGATGGAAGCAAAAAGGATCCTTGCTCGTCGCAGGAAAAATCAATCACTTCAATAACTGCATCCAGATTAATTGGTCCATAAATATGCGGAAACAATGCCTCGTGCGGCAACGCAGGCGATCCATCGATATGAGCAGGTGGTTCAAACTTCAATGTGCTCGTCAACTTTGTGGGGTCGATGTGAATGAGCACCATGTTGCTGGCACCGCGGTAGTACTTGTTGGCGACATCAACAATCTGATGTTCGGTTGAGCAGTGCGCGAAACCTTCAGTTGCTACAGAAGGCGCAACTAATTGTCCGTGTGACTGAGCTTCAAGCCAGCTTTCTCGCGATAACAGATGCAAGATCATGTAGATGCTTTGTTAGTCGAGGAAAGTGACTCGTAAGCAAGTGCAGTAATAACTACCACAATGCCGACCCACGCAAGTGCGGCTGGTCGTTCATCAAGAACTACTGCACCGAGGATGGTGGCAACGACTGGTTCGGCAAGCGTGATCATGGTGGTTTCGCGTGGCTCTAAGTTTTTGAGGCCACTTGCGTATGCCCAGTAAGCGAGTGCAACCGTGATAACACCAAGCCATAAACCGAGTGAGATTCCACCCGCAGTAAAAATCCACTCAGTATCTACAACGAGCAAAGCTGGGGAAAGAAAAATCGCTGCGATGCCGAACACACGTGCCATTGCAAGTTCGCTCGTCACACCAGAGGCAACAATGTTTTTGCTGGCAAGTGCAAAAACTGCGTAGCCAAGTCCGGCGCCGAGTGCGTAGGTAATGCCAATGAGTGAAACATTTGTCTCGCTGCCTGCAAGCACAATGGCTGCCATTCCGGCAATGGCGGCAGTAGTTGCAACGATCCAATTTCGTGTTGGCCATGATCGAAAGAGCAGTGCCGACAGCAGGCCGGTCAAAATAGGCGCCGATCCAAGCGCCACAACCGTTCCAATGGCGACGCCTGTTTCATGAACGGCAGCAAAAAATGTTGCGCCATACATTGCCTGGCCAAACCCGGCAACAACCCATATATATAGGGGCGCTCCGAAATTCGTGACATCCGACTTTCGGGTTAGCGAAGTGATGGCAAACAGTGCAACGGCGCCAACGATGAATCTGACAGCGGCAACGCCAAGTGATGTCGCAGAATCTGGCCCGAGTGCGCGAGAGGTGCCAGTCGTTGCAAAGCAAAATGCAGCAAAAAGCACCAACAGACGTGAACGCACGGCTAAACGGTAGTTGGGTGGACGGTAGATTTGAGCGAACAGATTGCTCCCGTAGCTCAGATGGATAGAGCGGCGGACTTCTAATCCGTAGGTCGTAGGTTCGATTCCTACCGGGGGCGCAACGGTCATTTCGTAAGTAAATAGCGCACGCATTGTGGCTTGAGGGCTCAGAACGCCTATCCTTTCGGGGTCAGTCTGTAGAGAGGTCGCTTCAGTGAAATTCAATAAAGGTGACACCGTCATTTACCCCCAGCACGGTGCATGCATTGTTCATGGCATCAAGCGCATGAAGGCGTTTGGCACAGTTCAGGAATACCTCATTTTGAAGACAGTCATTAATGAAATGACGCTTTCAGTACCTACGGCAATGGCCAACCAGGTTGGTGTGCGTCCGCCAGTATCAAAGTCAGAACTTGAAGACTTGCGCTCAGTGCTATCAAAGGCCGATCCGCGCGTACCTGCAAACTGGTCGCGTCGTTTCAAGAACCACCAAGAAAAACTCAAGAGTGGAGACGTGTATCAAGTTGCTGAAGTAGTTCGTAACTTGGCAGCGCGTGACCGCGACAGCGCATTGTCGGCTGCAGAAAAAACGATGTACGACCGCGCTCGCATCAACTTGATTTCTGAAATTTCACCTGCACTTAAGGTGTCAACAGATGCAGCAGAAGTGTGGCTTGATGCAGCACTTGAGCAAGGTGTGTTGAAGCCTTCAAAAGGCGCAAAGATTGTGAAACAAATTCCTAAAGACGATGCAAAGCCTGTTGCTAAAGAAGCTGCGAAGCCAGTTGCTAAAGCAGCAAAGGTTGCCAAAGTTGCGAAAGCTCCTGCCAAGGCCGTAGCGAAAAAGAAGTAATCGTGGCAAACGTCGGCTACGTAGGTCTTGGAATTATGGGTGGGCCAATGGCTCGCCACTTGGCAAAAGCCGGTCACCACGTTGTGGTGTATAACCGCACTACTGAAAAGGCAGACTCATGGGTTGCTGAACATGGTGGTTCTCGTGCGTTGACGCCGCGCGAAGTTGCGCAACAAAGCGATGTCGTCTTCATGTGCGTTGGCAACGACAATGATGTTCGATCAGTGGTGTTTGGCGATGATGGTGTTCTTGCCGGTCTCAAGAAAGGTTCTGTGCTTGTAGATCACACCACAGCATCAGCAACACTTGCTCGCGAGCTTGCCGATGCGTGCGCTGCTATCGGTGTTGGATTTGTTGATGCTCCAGTATCGGGCGGCCAGGCTGGTGCCGAAAACGGTCAACTCACCGTGATGTGTGGCAGTAATGACCAAGCATCATTCGATCGAGTGAACCCAATCATTGACGCGTATGCGAAGCGCTGCCAACTACTAGGTAAAGCGGGGTCTGGGCAGCTTGCAAAAATGGTGAACCAAATTTGCATTGCAGGAATTGCGCAAGGGCTATCCGAAGCATTGAATTTCGCAATGCGTGCTGGGCTTAACCCAGATGACGTTGTTGATGTGATTTCAAAAGGCGCAGCGCAGTCGTGGCAAATGGAAAACCGGGCAAAGACCATGGTGCGTGACGAATTTGAGTTTGGATTTGCGGTTGAGTGGATGCGTAAAGACCTTGCAATTTGCTTTGACGAAGCAAAGCGCAATGGCGCGCAACTGCCAATGACCGAAATGGTCGACAAGTTTTATGAAGAAGTGGTTGCTATGGGCGGCAAGCGCTGGGACACCAGCAGTTTGATTGCCCGACTCAGGAAAGACTGAGCTGTAGCTGATTGACGCCTCGAATGGTGAGGCGATCGCGCCACGAAGGCGTTCCCAAAATAGAAATAGTGGGGAAGCGCTGAAACAGGGTTCCAACAGCAACTTCAGTTTCTAGTTTGGCAAGAGCTGAGCCCAAGCAATAGTGAATGCCAGACGCAAATGCCATATGTCGGTGCGCATTTGGTCGATTAAGCCGCAGTTCATGTGGTGCATCAAAAATTGAAGGGTCGTGATTTGCTGCACCAAGCGAAGTCATTACTACCGTGCCCGGCTCAATCTCAATCGTTGTGCCGTTCACTTCATAACGAACTGTCTTGAGTGGAACGCGCACGGTGTGTTGAACCGGACCATCAAAGCGAAGCAGTTCATCAATGGCTTGTGAGCTCAGACCATGTTGATGCACGAGCGCTGCCTGATCGGGGTGACGAAGAAGTGCAAGCGTTGAGTTGCCAATGAGGTTGACGGTGGTTTCGTGACCTGCGATATACAACAGCACGAGAAATGCCATGAGTTCATCGGTGGTCATTTTGTCGCCGGCTTCTTCAGCAGTGATCAAGCTTGACAACATGTCTTCACCAAGATTGCGGCGACGCTCTTCAATAATTGAAGTGAGATACGGAACCAGTTGGGCAAGAGCAGCATCAGATTGCGCAAGCTCATCATCGGTTGCAGTTGGCTCAAGAGAATTCGTGATGATTTGCGACCATTCGCGCATTTCCTCTGCGCGCTCTGTTGGCATATTGAGTAAATCTGAAATCACTTGGAAAGGAACAGGAAACGCAAGGTCGTCAATGAGTTCAATTGAGCCACGCTCTTGAGCATGATCAAGTGCAGTATTCACGAGATGTTCTATTCGGCCACGAAGCTTTTCCATTGCACTCGGAGTAAACGACTTTGAAACAATGCGTCGAAGGCGAGTGTGATCAGGTGGATCAAGATTCAAAATAGATTTGGTACGTTCTCGTTGCATTTCACGCCTGCGTTGGCGTGCTTCGGTGGTCGCCTGTGTTGAATACTTTTCAATATCTCGACTGAAGTCTGCGCTTTTCAGAGTGGTTGACACATCTTCATAGCGAGTGAGTACAACCATGCCGAATGCGGTTGTGTGCACTGGCTCTTGATTGCGCAGATCGTCATAGAACGGGTATGGGTGTGCCCGAAACTCTGGATTAAACGGATTGAACTCGGGTTTGCCCACGTGTTTAACCCGCGAACGGATCTTTGTGTTCGTACCGTGCAATAGGGAAGCCAGCCGATACGACCCACTGTGATCCGTTAATACGTTCGGTCAACGCGCGCATTGCGAGGTCTCCTGCAACTTCTACAGGCATCACGCCAAGGCTGAATGATGCAGCAAATTCACGTGCGAGCGGGCTGACAAGTGGTGTATCCAAAAACCCTGGGCACAACGCGCTGATGCACACGCCATGCGGCTCAAGTGCTTGACCCATGCTTTTCACAAAACCAACCATGGCGTGCTTGGTGAGTCCGTAAATCGGATCTGGTGCGATCGGAATGATTCCTGCAAGCGATGCAGTTACCAAAATGTGTCCGCTCTTACGCGCCACCATGTGAGGCACTATTCCACGTGCGCCAAACACCACGCCGTCAACGTTGATGCTCATGATGCGGTAATACGAGTCGTTGTCTACTCGCTCAAGTGGGTAAGTGCTTGGTTCGCCGAGAACGTTTTGATGTGTTGAAACTCCTGCATTTAGACAAACAATGTCGAAATTGTTGTCAATTTCATACTGTTCTTCCCACGCCTTTGCGCTCGTTACATCCAGGTGCACGTATTCGCCGCCTACCTCAGCTGCAACTTGTTTGCCAAGTGTGTCATTCACATCGGCAACCACAACCGTGGCGCCTTCTTTTGTAAATCGGCGCGCCATTTCGGCGCCAATACCGCTTGCTCCGCCAGTTATGAATGCGCGTTGACCAGTGAGTTGACCCATGATTTTCTACTTTCCTTGAGCTGCCGCGGCAAAGATGTCGAGCAGTTTGTCTATTTGTTGATCGGTGATGACGAATGGAGGACAGAACGCATTGGTATCTAGGTTGATTGATCGCACAATTGCGCCGCGCTTGATCATGTTGTCTCGAATGGTCACGCAGTTTTGATCTGGCTTCAGCCCAGCAGCCCAAATAGCACCAGCACCACGAACTGAATCAATCACGCCGTCAGCCGCAAGTGAATGCAAGCCATCGCTGAGTCGTTTGCCAACATGCTTCGCACGTTCAATGAGTCCGTCGCGTTCGATGATTTCAAGATTCTTTAACGCGGCAGCGCACACAGTTGAATGTCCTGAGTATGTGTAACCATGGCGTAAAAAGAAATCGGGGTCGCGCTCAAGTGCGTCCAACGGCGAACGACCAACAAATACTCCACCAAGCGGTTGGTATCCAGAGGTGACGCCTTTTGCGAAACACAACATGTCGGGAACTACGTTGTAGTAGTTGGCAGCAAACCATGTGCCGAGTCGACCAAATCCAGTAATGACCTCGTCAAAAATTAAAAACGCACCATATTGATCGCACAATTTTCGCGCGCCTTCTAAATATCCATCGGCCGGCGGATATACACCGCCAGCTCCTTGCAACGGTTCGGTGATGATTGCGGCAACTCGTGGTCCGTTGTCTTTCATGAATGATGCAAGGTCTTCAATGTTGTCGCTATCGACCTGCACGACTTCGGGTAGTAACTGTCCGTAACCAATTTTGTTGAGCGGCAAACCTTGCGCACTGGTGCCGCCGTAGTTTGTGCCGTGATAACCGCGATTACGCGAAATGATGATGGTCTTTTCTGGGTGCCCTGCCTGCACATGTGCAACGCGAGCAAGTTTCATCGCGGTATCGATCGACTCGGAACCACTGCCACAGAGAAACACGCGCGAGTTGGGGAGCGGAGAAAGTGTTACCAACTTGGCTGCTAATTGCTCGGCTAACTCGTTGGTGAATGGATCAAATATTGAATACGTTTCAAGCGTGCGAATTTGCTGGGCGACAGCTTCAGCGATTTCGGCGTTGCCGTGGCCAACTTGGCTGTACCAAAGGCTGCCGATGGCGTCGATGTATTCATTTCCTTTGTCGTCCCACAGCAGAGCCCCGCTTCCGCGCACGATGCGCACGAAATCGGTCTTGGTGGGCTTGGCAAAGGCGTGCAGGAGGGGTTCGGCCATGGAGATGACGCTAGTTCGCCTAACCTAGAGCCGTTATGAAGGGCCTCATTCTTTCGGGCGG
>JAFMJR010000016.1 GCA_017853385.1 Ilumatobacteraceae bacterium
TCGCGCAACTGGTGCTGGACTGGAAGGTGGTGCGGGTGCTGGAGTTACGACAGGCGCAGGTGCTGGCACTTGTGCCACAACTGGAGCAGGCGACGCAACAGGAGCAGCCGCTGCAGTCATTCCATTGCGATCGATGTAATCAAGTACATCTTCGCGAGTTATACGACCTCCAGGTCCTGTTCCCTGAAGTGCATCAATGTTGATGCCGTGGTCATTCACTAAGCGACGAACGACAGGCGACAACAATTTGTTTGACTGCACAACTGGCGCAGCAACTGGCGCAGACTGTGCAACTGGTGCAGGTGTCGGAGTTGCAACAGGCGCTGGCGCAGGAGCCGGTGCTGGAGTTGCAACGGGTGCAGGTGCAGGAGCCGCAGCTGGTGCCGGCGCTGGAGTTGGTGCAGGAGCTGGTGCTGCAACAGGTGCTGGGGCGGGGGTCGCACCTGCACCTCCCACGACTGCAATCACCGTTCCGACAGCAACAGTCTCACCCTCTGCGACGCGAATCTCTGTCAGCGTTCCAGCAATTGGAGATGGAACTTCGGTGTCAACCTTGTCAGTTGATACTTCAAATAAAGGCTCATCAGCAGCAATGGTGTCGCCAACTTTTTTAAACCAACGCGTAATGGTTCCCTCAGTAACCGTTTCGCCTAGTTGTGGAAGTGTGATCTCAGCCATAAAGCTCCTGTGTTCGAACGACTATCCGTTAATGCTGCGACCAGTAAGCGACAGCACAGTTTCACCAAATGTTTCTGAAAGCGATGGATGCGGCTGAATGAACTCTGCAATTTCTTCAACAGTTGCTTCCCAATTCACCGCCAAGTAGCCACCCGAAAGTTGTTCAGTAACCCACGGGCCAACCATGTGCACACCAAGCACTTGTCCTGGTGTTCCATCAGCATTTTTCTTTGCGATGATTTTCACTAGACCGTCTGTCTCACCCAAAATCATCGCTCTGCTGTTTGATCGGAATGGATGCTTTGCAACCACCACATCGTGTCCTGCTGCAATCGCGGCTTCTTCAGATGGACCAGCCCAAGCAACTTCAGGATGACAGTAAATTGCCCACGGAACTCTGTCGTACATCACCGGGTACACCACTTCTCCGAGCATGTGCTTCACAGCAACAATTGCTTCAGAGTACGCAACGTGTGCAAGTTGAGGCGTGTTAATAATGTCGCCAATTGCATACACACCTGGTTCTCCAGTTTGGCAATAACCATCAACTTCAATAAACCCGCGATCACTTACGCGCACTGCAGTTCCAGCAAGACCGAGCAAATCGGTAAATGGTTTGCGACCCACTGAAACCACAACGGCATCTACTTCAAGGCGCTCGCCTTCACCAAACAACACCGTTGTGCCAGTACCAGTCGGTTCGTGGCCACTTACTTTTACTCCTGTACGAATGTCTATGTTCTTTTTCTTGAAACTCTTTTCAACAACAAATGCCAGGTCTGGGTCAAGTCCAGGAAGAATTTTTGGCAGGCCTTCAAGAATTGTCACGTGCGAGCCAAGATCAGCAAAAGTTGATGCAAATTCGCATCCAATTGCACCGCCACCAATGACTGCAATTCGCTGTGGAATTTTGCTCAGCATCAACACTTCATCAGATGTCATGATTGGACCACCTGGCGTGAAGCCAGGAATGGTTCGCGGTGTTGACCCAGCTGCGATTACAACATGGCGACCCTGCAATTGCTTGGTTGATCCGTCAGCAAGCTGCACCGTCACCGTTCTGTTGGGACCAAGTGAACCAGTTCCCAACAAGTACGTCACTTTTTTTGATTTCGTGAGACCAGTGAGCCCTTTCACCAGTCCATTGACGATGGTTTGTTTTCGAGTCTGTGCAACACCGAAATCGATCGAACCGACTGAGGCATTAATTCCAAAATCGCCTGCATGTTGCACGTGGCGATTTGCTGCGGCGGTTTCAAGGAATGCCTTCGCAGGAATGCAACCGCGATTTAAACAAGTTCCGCCAATTGTGTCGCGCTCGACAAGGGCAACACTTAAGCCTGCAGAAGCGGCATAAAACGCTGACGCGTAGCCTCCTGGGCCACCTCCGATGACCACGAGATCAAACTGCTCAGCCGTACGAACCACCTCTTTCAGAGAAATATTTGCTCGTACTTAACGATAACCCTTCCTGATTATGGTTGCGTAGCCCACTGCTCTTGTTGTCCTGCGCGAATATAGGCAATTGTTGGCGTGCCTTCAGACACAGGAAAGGCAACGATGCAGTTAGTCAATTGTGCCGCTTTGGTTATGGTGCATGGGGTTCCCGCGCCATCGGTTGGCACTTCGGCTTCGCTAATCACCGCACCTGTCAACATTCGCCACCCGCTCAGCGCATCTGCACCCTCCACACCCTGCATCGAAACCTCTACAAGAGTCTGAGTTTCTGACTGAGTTACCGCATTCACGGCAACGGTCATATCTCCCAGCACGGCCGATTCTCCAAGTTGCAATAGCTCAATTTTCGCGCTGTCACCAGTTGTCTGCCACAACTTAAACACTCCTGCGCCAAGAATTAATACACCACAGATCAATGCCCACATGATTAGTTTTCGGGTACTCATATACGAGTCAGCCTAGGATGAAAGTTGTCATGGGCATCAAAGATGTTTTGAAAATTTCGGCAAAGCCAGTTCGCGAAATTGATGCCGAACGCCTTGTTGACCGCTTTGCAAAACTTCGCCTCAATCCAATTAGCGAATTAGAGGCCAGAGACCGCACAAAGGTGTGCGGCGAAGTCAAGCGCATGACCATCAAGCCACGTTCAGGAATTCCATCAATGGAAATTGTGATCAATGATGGAACTGGTGATGCAACAGTGATCTTTAGCGGTCGACGCCACGTTGCCGGCATTGAGCACGGTCATTGCATTGTTGTTGAAGGAGTTGCCTTTGCGGATGGAAACCGTTTGGTTTTCCTCAATCCTGCGTATTCGCTTCTCCCAATGAGCGAAGACTGAATTAGCCGATCAGGGCTTGCTGCACCGCAGCTTCAGCATCTTCAGTAATCAATGCCATCACTTCATCACCAACACGCAACACCATGTCTGGTGTTGGCATTAGCACTCGGCTATCGCGCACTACCGCTACAACGCTCGCGCTTCGGGGCATGGTCAATTCACTCAGCATCTTGTCGCGCGCTGGCGAATTGTCTGCAAGTGTCACTTCTACGAGTTCGGCTTTTCCGCCCTTTAACTGCATCAGGCGAACAAGGTTTCCAACTGCAACGGCTTCCTGCACCAAGCTGGTGATGAGATGTGGAGTTGATACCGAAACATCAACGCCCCACATGTCATTAAACATCCAATAGTTGTTTGGATTGTTTACACGTGCAATCACACGAGGCACACCAAACTCTTGCTTCGCCAACAGCGAGACAACCAAATTGTCTTCATCGTCACCGGTAACTGAGGCAACTACGTCGGCCATTGTTACGCCTGCTGCTGCAAGAACCGCGACATCGCACGCATCTCCACGATGCCATTTCAATTTTCCTGTTGGCTCATTTTCTGCATATTCAGAAACAACCGAACGATCATTTTCAATAATGGTTACTTCATGGCCTGCAGCAACAAGCTGCTCTGCTGTAAAGCGACCGACACTTCCTCCACCTGCAACTACTACTTTCATGACTAGTGGCCCTTTCCATTCGTCGCTGCAAGCGAAGCATCAAAAGCTTCAAGCGATTTGATCTCGGCTGCAACATAGGCCACATCGCCTTCTTGCACCACGGTGTCTGCACCTGGAATTACTGCAGCGCCTAATCGACGCACTGCCACAATTCGAGCAGTTGCGCTGTCGAGTGACAACACTCGTGATCCGACCAAATTCTTTGGCAATTCACGCTCTACCAATACAACTTTTGCGCTCGGGTCTGTCCACTCCACTGCAGGTAGGTCAGGAAGAATGCGACGCAAAATGCGTTCAGATGTCCACTTCACGGTCGCAACAGTTGCGATGCCAAGACGCTCATAAATTTCTGCGCGCTTCGGGTCATAGATTCGCGCAACCACTCGCTCGATCCCGAATTCCTCACGAGCAACACGGGCAATCAAGATGTTGGAGTTGTCACCGTTGGTAACTGCTGCAAGCGCACCAGCCTTTTCAATCCCAGCCTCAATCAAGATGTCTCGGTCGAAACCGATACCAGTAATTTTTTGACCAGTGAATGCTTCACCAAGTCGTGAAAAGGCTTCTGACTTTCGGTCAATTACGGCAACCGTGTGACCGGCGGTGACTAGTTCACGACCAAGCGTGGAACCAACTCGCCCGCACCCAACAATTACGACGTGCACTGTTTTCTCCCTTGCGGCACGGACGCACACCGCCCCAAATGCCTATCTTGTACCAAGAAGACCAAGCGTAGGCGTTTTAACTACCCAACTGGTAGTCAATGTGGCAGGCTTCTAGACGCATATGGCTACTAAATCTGGTTCTAGCGGGCTCAAGCGTTTCTTCATCGGAAACCCCATCGCCACATCTGAAGATCATCATCAAAGAATTTCCAAAAAAGTTGCATTGCCCGTTTTTGCGAGCGATGCAATTTCATCAACTGCGTATGCGACGGAAGAAATTCTCATCGTTTTTCTTTCGCTCGCTGGCGTTGGTGCAGTTGCGTACTCACAGTTAGTGCCTATTTCGCTCATCGTTGTTGCGCTTCTCATCATTGTTGTCACCAGCTATCGACAAACTATTTTTGCGTACCCAAGTGGTGGCGGTTCATATGTTGTTTCAAAAGAAAACCTTGGTGAATACCCAGGGTTAGTCGCCGGCGCATCTCTGCTTATTGACTACGTGCTTACGGTTTGCGTGTCGGTTGCCGGAGGAACGGCAGCAATCATTTCTGCCTTTAACGGACTAGCCCCATATCGCGTTCAAATCTGTGTTGGTTTCGTGCTCATCATGATGCTTGCAAACCTGCGTGGACTCAAAGAGTCAGCAATGTTGTTTGCTCCACCGACCTATATATACGTTGCTTCGCTCATCACCTTGATTGTTGTTGGTTTGTACCGAGTATTTGTTCAGGGGCTCCCCCCAATTGAACACACCGGTGAAGCTAAGCATTTGCTTGAAATGCAAGGTTCCGTCACGCTGTTCTACTTCCTCAAGGCGTTTTCGTCTGGTGCTGTTGCATTGACAGGTGTAGAAGCTGTTTCTAACGGTGTTCCT
The DNA here is from genome assembly GCA_017853385.1 of Ilumatobacteraceae bacterium. Classification (GTDB taxonomy): domain Bacteria; phylum Actinomycetota; class Acidimicrobiia; order Acidimicrobiales; family Ilumatobacteraceae; genus UBA3006. The sequence continues at coordinate 5,187 of JAFMJR010000016.1, forward strand.
GCATTTAAAAAACCTGAGTCAAAAAATGCGTCCATCACGCTCATTTGGATGGCGGTCATTCTTGGCGGTTGTTTCTTTGGGCTAAGCGTGCTTGCGCAACACCTTGAACCAGTTAAAGACCACGAAGGAATCATCGCCAATACCGTCCTTGCCCAGTTGGCCGAACAGGTGTATGGCGGCAGAAACATCTTCTTTTTCATCACCCAGTTTGCAACGTTTGCAATTCTGATTCTTGCGGCAAACACTGCTTACGCCGACTTCCCGCGCCTCATGTCAATCATCGCAAAAGACAATTACCTGCCACGACAATTCATGAACCGTGGCGACCGACTCGTCTTTTCAAACGGTGTGATCTTCCTCAGTGCCGCATCAATTGGATTGCTCGTTGCATTCGGTGGATTAATCAACGCGCTAATTCCGCTCTACGCGGTTGGCGTGTTTACGGGCTTTACTCTCAGTCAATCCGGAATGTGCGTGCACCATTTCAAACATCGAGAAGGCAGTTGGCGAGCCCACATCGCTATTAACGGCGTCGGTGCAGTGACGACCATGTTCGTCGCCGGCATTGTGGTCACCGTCAAATTTGTTGATGGTGCCTGGATCCCAGCAGTACTTATTCCAACGATGATGATTGGATTCAAAGGTGTACATCGTCACTACACCAGAGTTCGCGGATTTCTTGCTCCTACAGAGGGATACAAAGCCCCATTCCGCACACACACCGTTGTTGTGTTAGTCGGTTCGGTAAACCAAGGGGTTCTACAAGCAGTTCGCTATGCACAAAGCTTGCGCCCAGACAGATTGGTCGCGCTTTCAGTAATTGAAAGTCCAGAAGATCGCAAACGACTCACCGACGAATGGGACAAGTACGGCCTCAATATCGAACTCGACACCATCGTTTCTGAATACCGCGATCTCACCGAGCCAATCCTGAATCGAATTAATGAAATCGATGATCTTGACAATGATGACCTCATTACGGTGATCATTCCCGAATTCGTCACCAGCATTCGCTCTCAATGGCTGCACAATCAGTCGGCACTGGCAATCAAAGCACGCTTATTGTTCCGTCCAAACACCGTGGTGACTTCGGTCCCGATTGTGATTCCCTAGTTTTTAGCCAGGCAAAGCGGGCACAACATCACCTGAATTCATAATCCGCCATAAGGTGACATTATGAAAATCGTTATCTCAGGCGCTAGCGGTCTTATCGGCACGCAACTGGTTAAACATCTCGCAAGCAATGGTCACGAGGTTGTTCGTTTAGTTCGACGTTCGCCAAAATCAGGCGAGGTGCAATGGAACCCAAAAGCTGGAACGCTTGATGCTGCGGCGCTCGAAGGTTCAGATGCAGTAATTCATCTTTCTGGCGCAGGAATCGGTGACAAGCGATGGACCAATTCCTACCGCAAGGAAATTCTTGACAGCAGAACACAAACCACTGCTCTTCTTGCAAACACCATCGCTTCGCTTTCACAAAAACCAAAAGTGTTTTTGTCGGGTTCTGCAATTGGAATTTATGGAGCTCGCAATGATGAACAGCTCACCGAAGTAAGCACGCACGGAACTGGTTTTCTTGCAGACGTTTGCGAACAATGGGAAGCCGCAGCAAAGCCTGCAGTTGATGCGGGAGTGCGGACTGTGTTCTTGCGAACAGGAATTGTGCTCACCCCAAAGGGCGGTGCGCTTAAAAAACTCCTTCCGCTTTTTAAATTGGGTGTCGGCGGCAAGTTCGGCAACGGAAAGCAATGGCAAAGTTGGATATCAATCGATGATGAAATTGGCGCAATTGAGCACCTACTCACCGCAAATGTCAGCGGTGCGGTCAACCTCACTGCTCCAAACCCAGTAACTAATGCTGAGTTCACGAAAGTATTGGCTTCCGTGCTTAAACGTCCAGCAATTGTGCCTGTCCCCACCTTTGCTCCGAAAATAGTGCTCGGTGGCGAACTTGCAGACGCATTGCTCTTCACTGGTCAACGCGTAATTCCAGCGGCATTGAACGCAAGTGGATACGCGTTCAAGCATTCAACACTTGAAAGTGCATTGCGCTCACTACTGTCTAAATAATGATTGAGCAATCGCAATGCGATGTTGTCATCGTTGGTGCCGGACTTGCCGGTTTGTGCGCAGCATGGGAAATACAACAAAAGGGATTTTCTGTTGTTGTAGTTGAAGCAAGCGATGCCGTTGGAGGCAGAGTGCGCACAGACATAGTTGACGGTTTTCAACTTGACCGCGGGTTTCAAGTGATGCTGACTGCTTACCCAGAACTTCAGAACCAAGTAGATATGCGTGCGCTCGACCTTCGGCCATTTGACCCAGGCGCATTGGTGTGGAGAAACGGAAAAGGCCACGTCGTATCTGACCCATTTCGCAAACCGAAAACATTGCTTGCAACGACATTTGCGCCGATTGGCAACGTGTTTGACAAGGCACGAATTGTTGCACTCCGCGCTCGAGTAATGCGCAAAAAATCTCCAGCATTGCTTGCCGGTCAAGATGTTTCTACCGATGTTGCGTTACGCGCATTCGGTTTTTCTACCACCATTATCAACCGGTTCTTTCGGCCATTGTTTGGTGGTATTCAATTAGACCCTCATCTTGCAACATCGCGACGAATGTTTGACGTGATTTTTCGTTCGCTCAGCGAAGGCGAAAGCGTGTTGCCTTCTCGAGGCATGCATGCTCTTCCTCTACAGCTTGCGGCACGCCTCAGTGATGGAACTATCCGTCTTAACTCCCGCGTGAACGAAATTCAGGGTTGTTCGGTTTCACTCGATTCGGGAGAGACTATTTCTGCTCGAGCAGTTGTAGTTGCCACCGATGGTCCAACTGCGTCAAAACTTCTTGGACTCCCACCTGTTGAATCACGAAAAGTTGGATGCGTGTATTTTTCTGCCGACACGCCACCAACTAGCGAAAAACTTGTTGTGCTTGACGGCACTGGAAATGGGCCGGTGCTCAACGTGGCAGTGCTGAGCAATGTTGCACCTTCGTATGCGCCTGCAAACAAACACTTAATCGTGGCCGCTCTTCCAGGAGTAACTGAGGGCAACCTTGAGTCGATCACTCGCGAACAATTGCGTTCATGGTGGGGGCCTCAAGTTGATGGTTGGAAACACTTGCGCACGTACGTCATTGATCACGGCGGCCCAGTGCAGCGACCACCATTTTCCCCAAAACAACGTGTCGACCTTGGCGAAGGTCGCTTTGTATGCGGAGATCACCGAGATACGGGCTCAATTCAAGGGGCCATGTATTCAGGTCGTAGATGTGGCGAGGCTGTCGTTCAATCACTCGCCTAACCTGAGTGCATGACTCACGACGCCTCAGCCAAAATTGTTTCCGTAGAACGATTTATTCCAGCGGCGCCAGGTCTCATTTTTGAGTTGCTTGCCGACCCTCGCCAACACGGTGTATTTGATGGTTCGGGAAGTGTGAAGTCTGCGCGCGTTTCAGCCCCTGCGCGGCTGTCGCTTGGAGCCAAGTTCGCAATGGATATGAAGATTGGCGTCCCCTACAAAATGACGAACACTGTTGTTGAGTTCGAAGAAAATCGACGTATTGCATGGCGCCATATTGGCGGACACATTTGGCGCTACATCTTGGAGCCTGTTGATGGCGGCACACGCGTAACTGAGCAATTTGATTACAAAACAAACCGCTCGCCTCTTTTTCTCAAGATCATGCGCGCTATTCCAAATAACGAGAAGGCGATGACCAAGACCCTTGAAAATATCGAGAGGCACTTCGCGAATTCATGATGAATGTCGCTCTCCCACAGGGTTTTCGTTGCCATGTCGCAAACATCGGCATCAAAGACAGCACCGATGACTTCACTTTGGTAGTTGCAGATTCGGTTTGTGCAGCAGCCGGCATGTTTACGCAAAGTCGATTTGCAGGACCAAGCGTGGTGGTCAGCCGCGAACACATTGCCAATAAATCTGCACGTGCAGTTGTGGTGATTTCAAAAAATGCAAATGTCGCAACAGGTGAAGCAGGCATGGCAAATGCTCGCGAGGTTGTCACTGGGGTTTCCAAAGCACTTGGCTGCAGCGCAGCGGACGTACTCATTGCCTCAACAGGGGTAATCGGTAGGCAATACCCAATGGAAAAAGTGCGTGCCGGGCTTGCGACACTGCCAAGCAACCCGCAGGGCACATCGGCAAACGATGTTGCTCGTGGAATCATGACGACAGACACCGTCAGCAAAATTGCTGAATGCGCAATTGATGGTTCATCGGCACGAGTTGTGGGGGTTGCTAAAGGCGTGGGAATGATTGAGCCAAATATGGCCACGCTCATCACCATGATGTTTACTGATGCCGATGTTCCACCAGCTGACTTAGATGCAATTTTCCAGCGTGTAATCACAAAAACCTTTAATTGTGTTTCTGTCGACACCGACACTTCAACGAGTGATACGGCAATCGTTATGGCAAGTGGAATCGCAGGACCTGTACATGAGTCTGCTTTTGAGCATGCCCTTTACGAAGTGGCACTATCTCTTACCAAACAAGTTGCGCGCGACGGTGAAGGTGCAGAAAAGTTGATCGAGGTGCACGTTGATTCAGCTAGCTCATACGAACAAGCGAAGACTGTTGCCAAGTCGATTGTTAACTCACCGCTAGTAAAAACCGCCGTGCACGGCGCAGACCCAAACTGGGGCCGGGTCGCTATGGCGGTTGGAAAATGCAACCAGTACCGCGATATCAAACAAGAAAATGTAGTTATACGTTTTGGTGAGCAAGAGGTTTACCCAACTCAGGTTGACGCAAGCGGTTTGGACAAACTGAGCAAGTACATGAAAGGCACCGACGTTCGCATTCATGTCAGTTTGAACACCGGAAGCGATACAGCAACAGTTTGGGGCTGTGACCTCACCGATGGGTATGTGCGAATTAACGCTGACTACACCACCTGATTTAAAAGAATCGCTCCAACCAAGGCAGCACCATCTCGCGATAGTGCAATACCGATTTGTAACGAGCAACATCGTCAGGCAATCGCTTCACCAGTGAATGCAGCACTTCTGCGTGTTCTGGGCCACGAGCAACATATTCAGGCAGAGGCTGCTGAAAGCCTCGAATCGTAAACAACACGCCACCCGTTTGAGGTAATCGCCGAAGTGTTTCTCGTTCCATTCGGATCCACAGCAACGCCGGGTCATCAACTAGTGGCGCCGCTGGTGAAGTTGGCTGAAACAACGCTGGATGATCTTCAAGAGTCCAGTTCGAACGCCATACGGGTCTTTCAACACTCAGTCTTTTCAATGTGGTGTTCACTGCAGTGCCGATGTGCTCGGCATATCGCGATACAGGTTGATGAACCTGCAGCATGTCTTGACCCATTTTTGATGCAAGATTCCACCGCGAGGGCGAACACACCACACCCGCAACAAAAAGCAACTGTTCTTCACCATTTTCGCCAATTCGTGGCTCCAAAACAGTGAGATCGTCGGCAACTAACAGTGATGCTTCTACTAATGCATCGATTCCTGTGCTTTCGAGTTTCGCTCCGCGAAATTGCGCCACGAGTTCTGCTGCCTCTTGAGCAGCTTGCTCTCCACCAGGAAATAACGCAACAACTTCATCGCGACGATCACGCAACAATTCACGTTTCATTTCGATAGTTGGATCAGATTCTGCATCGTGAGGCAACCACTGCGAAACATTTAGCGGACGTGCCCCAACTCGATGTCGAAACTCGTCAAAAAGCGCAACGGGCAACATCTCATCCATCATCGGCATCGCCGAAAATGTCGCCATGTCTATCGATGGTTCACGATCGCATGGCGTGAACGGATGTTGATGCAATACGTGGGTCATTGCCACGCGCCTCGCTAGATCACTTAGGTTGCATACGAATGCCACCGTCGACGCGAATCGTCTCGGCATTCATGTAGCTATTGGTAATGGTCTCAACAACCATTGATGCAAGTTCTTCTGGGTAACCCAATCGCTGTGGGAACAACACACCCTTTTGCAAATTCTGCTTAAACAGTTCGCTGTTTTCGCCTTGACCATAAATAGGCGTGTCAATCAAGCCTGGAGCCACAGTATTCACGCGAATACCTACTGCTGAAAGATCGCGCGCGATTGGCAATGTCATACCCACTACTCCGCCCTTTGATGCAGAGTACGAAGCTTGTCCGATTTGGCCATCAAATGCTGCAACCGATGCCATGTTGCAAATTGCACCACGCTCGCCATTAGCAAGCGGCTCATTTGTGCTCATTGCAGTAGCAACAATTCGAATGCAGTCAAAAGTTCCGATCAAGTTAATCGCAACAACCTTTTTGAATGCATCAAGGTTTGCTGCCGACTCATACGTTCCGTCTTTACCAACGGTTCGCTGAGCCCAGCCAATGCCAGCCGAGTTCACGAGTGCGCGAATTGGGCCCATTGACTTTGCCATCTCGGTTGCGTTAATGATGTCCTGAGTATTGGTTACGTCAACTTTGCAGTACGCGCCACCAACTTCTTTGGCAAGTGCATTGCCTTTTTCTTCTTGAATGTCGGCGATGACAACTTTTGCACCTCGCTTGGCAAGCAAGCGAACACACGCCTCACCAATTCCCGATGCTCCGCCAGTGACTATTGCGCTTGTTCCGTTGAGATCCATAGGTCAAGACTACGCAACCCAATCCGCTGCCGCGAAACCGAGCGAGCGTCGTTATTTCGACATATAACCCGTAGATGCAGCCACAGCCAAGGCATCAACGAGTTCATTCATCTGCTCCCCGTTATGAGCCTTCACCCAAGTAAAGGTGACATCACCACGAGCGAGCACCATTTCAATGAACGGCTCCCAAAGGTCTCGATTGGCGACTGGTTGGCGCTGAGAATTTTTCCACCCACGTTTTTTCCAACCAACATGCCATGAATCGCGGAAACAATGAACGACATATGTTGAGTCTGAACGAATTTCAATTGGACCTTCATGATCTACATGAGCCTTTAACGCCTCCATGGCTGCCGTGATTTCCATCCGTTGATTCGTGGTGTGAGCTTCACCACCTGTGTCACTTGGCTCGCCGTGCGGAGCAGTTGCCCACGCCCAACCGCCAGGGCCCGGATTGCCCGAACATGCGCCATCTGTGTAAATCACAATCACGGGATAGATACTTGCTGATTTGCGCGCTCCGAACGGGTACCCATCGGTAAGTCTGCGAGAATGAACGCATGATCTTTGATGGTTCCGTTCATCAACTTCCTGATGCAGACCCAACAGAAACTGCCGAGTGGCTCGACTCTCTTGATGCCGTAGTTGAAACTCACGGCAAGAACCGAGCTCGCTACCTGCTCTCGCGTCTGCTCGAACGAGCACGAGAAGCACAGGTGAGTTTTCCTGCAACTGTGTCAACTCCATATGTCAACAGCATTGCGCGCGAACACGAACCATGGTTTCCAGGTGATGAGCACATTGAGCGTCGAATTCGTGCTTACATCCGCTGGAATGCCGCAGTCATGGTGGTGCGAGCAAACTCGATGGCCGAAGGAATTGGTGGACACCTTTCGAGTTACGCATCATCTGCTTCGCTCTACGAAGTTGGGTTCAACCACTTCTTTAGAGGAAAAGATCATGGCACCGCAGGTGACCACATTTATTTCCAAGGACATGCTGCGCCAGGAATTTATGCGCGCGCATTTCTTGAGGGTCGCCTAGACGAACACGATCTCGATCATTTCCGACGCGAAATTGGTCGAGAAGGAAAAGGACTCTCGAGCTATCCGCACCCAAGACTGATGCCAGAGTTTTGGGAGTTCCCAACGGTGTCAATGGGGCTTGGCCCAATTACCGCTCTCTATCAAGCTCGCTTTAATCGCTATCTGCATAACCGTCAGATTGATGACACTTCGCAAAGTCGCGTGTGGGCATTTCTTGGTGATGGCGAATGCGACGAACCAGAAACTCTTGGATCAATTTCGCTTGCGGCTCGTGAACAGCTAGACAACCTCACATTCGTAGTTAACTGCAACTTGCAGCGACTTGATGGTCCGGTTCGCGGAAACGGCAAGATCATTCAAGAACTTGAGGCAACTTTCCGTGGCGCCGGCTGGAACGTGATCAAAGTAATTTGGGGCTCGCGTTGGGATGAATTATTAGCAAAAGACACCGAGAGTGTGTTGCTCAACAAAATGAACTCAACCGTTGACGGCGAATTCCAGCGGTACATCGTTGAAGATGGAAACTACATTCGCGAAAACTTTTTTGGTCCAGACCCACGCTTGCGCGAAATGGTGTCACATCTTTCAGATGAACAATTGCGCACGCTTCCACGCGGTGGCCACGACTACCGCAAGTTATATGCCGCATTTAAGGCAGCTGAGGAAAATCTCGGTTCGGGTCGACCAACAGCAATTCTCTGCAAGACCGTAAAAGGCTGGACGCTTGGCCACGATATTGAAGGCCGAAACGCTACGCATCAAATCAAGAAGATGACCGATGAGCAATTGCGCACGTTGCGAGACACATTGCACCTGGAAGAAGAAATTCCAGATAGCGCGCTTATGGCAGACGAACCTCCGTACTACCGCCCGCCGCACGACAGTGTTGAATACCAGTACATGATGGAACGTCGTCGCACACTCGGCGGTGCAGTACCTCGACGAACCACAACTGTTCGTAAACCAATCACGCTTCCTGATGATCGAGCATTTGCTGAATTTGATAGTGGAAGTGGCGAGCAAGCAGTGAGCACGACCATGGGATTCACTCGCCTGCTACGCAATTTGGCTCGTGATAAGGATTTTGGTTCACGAGTAGTGCCAATCATTCCTGACGAAGGTCGCACTTTTGGAATGGATGCACTCTTCCCAGAGCTCAAGATCTATGCAGCGCAGGGCCAGAAATACGAACCCGTAGACCATAAGTTGTTGTTGAGTTACACCGAATCATCTTCGGGCCAAATTCTTGAAGAAGGAATTACCGAAGCCGGAAGTATGGCGAGCTTCATTGCAGCTGGAACAAGTTATGCAGTACGCGGTGTACCAATGGTGCCTTTCTACACGTTCTATTCCATGTTTGGTTTCCAACGTGTTGGCGATCTCATCTGGCAGGCTGCCGACTCTCGAGCAAAGGGCTTCCTCATGGGAGCAACAGCAGGACGAACCACATTGCTTGGCGAAGGTCTACAACACCAAGATGGACACAGTTTGGTGCTTGCTGGAACCATTCCGTTTTGTCAGGTGTATGACCCATCATTTGCCTACGAAGTTGCAGCGATTGTCAAAAACGGTATTCATCGCATGTACGGCGAAAATCCAGAGGACGTGTTTTACTACCTCACGTTGTACAACGAGAACTATCCGATGCCTGTTCGACCAAGCACCGCTTCCATCGAACAAGACATTATGAATGGCCTGTACAAGTGGAGTGATCACAAGCCGGCAAAACATCAAGCAACTGTTTTGTTTTCTGGTTCAGCACATTCCGCAGCACGGGCTGCAGCAGATGAATTGCTTGCGCACTTTGATGTCAGCGTAGAACTGTGGTCTGCAACGTCGTATAAGACTCTTCGCGAAGAAGCGATTGAAGTTGAGCGCTGGAATCGTTTACACCCAACCGAAACTCCTCGCATACCGCGCGTTACCCAACTGCTGAGTGGATCAAACGATCCGATCATTGCAGTGACCGACTTTGTTCGTGCAGTGCCCGAGCAAATCAATCGTTTCGTTGGTAACCGCACATTTACCCCTCTCGGCACCGACGGCATGGGCCGAAGCGATACCCGCGAGGCGTTGCGCAGTCACTTTGAGGTGGACATGCCGCATATCGTCATTGCAGTACTACACGATTTGGCTCAGGCCGGATCGATCAGCAAATCAGTGGTTACCGAAGCAATTGCACGCTATGGAGTTGCTACTGAAACTCTTGGTGCGCTCTACGCATAAGCGATACTTGAAGCCATGACTGCTCAAGCAACACCGCGACCTCTTTACATCACGGGAAAACCTGATGCCGACAAGTTGCTTCACAACAATGGTCTTGCACTCATGATCGGCATGTTGCTTGATCAACAAGTTCCCATGGAATGGGCGTTCACTGGTGGTTACACCATTAAGCAACGCCTTGGTCATTGCGATGCAAAAAAGATTGCCGCAATGGACGCAGATGAATTTGTGACCATTTGTTGCACGAAACCTGCCATCCACCGCTTCCCCGCCAGCATGGCTAAGCGCATTTACGACATGTGCGCGATCATCGCTGCGGAATACAAAGGCAAGGCTGAAAACATTTGGAAAGATGTTGAAGACGCCGAAGAGTTACGCAAGCGTCTACGCAAACTTCCTGGCTACGGAGAAGAAAAAACCGAAATCTTCATTGCGCTTCTTGGCAAGCGATTTGGCATTCGTCCTAAGGGTTGGAAAGTAAAAGCCGGAGAATTCGCCGACAACCAGCCACGCTCAGTTGCAGACATTTATTCCGCTGCAACGCTGTTAAAAGTGCGCGCGTACAAGCAAATGCAGCGCGCAAATGATCTAGATAAAAAAGACCGTCCGAAGAAATAGCTCTTCGTTCATTAGGGTAAGTACATGGCTGTTCTTGTAACTGGTGGCGCTGGATACATCGGGTCCCACACCGTTCGCCTACTTGTCGCTCAACAACGCGAGGTGGTGGTTCTTGATTCACTCGAACTTGGCACAAAAAGTCGCATTGGTTCGGTTCCTTTTTATGAAGGAAACATTTCGGACGAAAAACTGATCGAAAAAATATGCAAAAAACACGACATTGACGAAGTCATTCACTTTGCTGCATATAAAGCTGTTGGCGAGTCAATGGAGCAACCATTGCGCTACTACAACAACAACGTGGCAGGAACAATCAATTTGGTTCGTGCGCTACTCGCAAATGGCGTTGAGCGACTGGTGTTTTCATCCTCTGCTGCCGTATACGGCAACCCAAATTCCGTGCCAGTCACCGAAGAAGAACCGATGAAGCCAGAAAGCGTGTACGCAGAAACCAAGGCGGTAATGGAACGCTTCCTTGCAAGCTGTGAGGCAATTGGACTGCGCACGGTAAGCCTTCGCTATTTCAACGCCGCTGGAGCGAGCGCCGATTCAACTATTGGCGAAGACTGGTCAATGTCGCAAAACCTGGTTCCGCTAGTGATGAAAGCCATTCTCGGTTTTAGCGGTCCGCTCAATGTATTTGGCAACGACTACCCCACTCCAGATGGAACATGCATTCGCGATTACATCCACGTTGAAGACCTTGCCGATGCACACATCAAAGCACTTGATTATTTAGCAACGGGTGGAAAGAGCTTGGCCTGCAATGTTGGCACCGGAAAGGGAACGTCTGTACTTGAAGTTCTCGACATGGCCGAACAGGTAAGCGGTCGCAAAGTTCCTCATGTCATTACTCATCGTCGCCCAGGTGACCCGGTTTCGGTTTTTGCAGATCCAACGATGGTTCGCGCACTACTCGGTTGGAAAGCGACTCACGATTTGCGCGACATCATTTCCAGTGCATGGAACTGGCACAGCAAAGCTGAAGCAAACAGCTAGTTACATTGCCGCAAGTGTGCGTTGGCGGTCTAGCCAACCAAGCAAAATCGCCATTGCTCGAGGATCATGACGAAGTCGGTGCCCCGCGCCGGAAATAATTTGCAACTCTGCGGCGCCGTGAGCTTGCGCTAAAACTCGCGAATCTGCAGTAGGAACAATGTCATCGTCTTGGCCATGCATCAAGAAAAGCGGACGCGGTGCAAATCTTCGCGCTGCATCAGTTGGCCTAAAGCGGCGAAGTTCACGGCCCCACTCTTCAATTGAAGGCGGAAAGTTTGGTCGGCGAATTGTTCCAATTTCCCGCGAATGTTCTAAAAATCTTCGAGGTTGTTCTGCCCAGTCATCAAAATCTGCTCGTGCTCCAAGTAACGCGCAGCCATTTACACGAGGATCATCGGCAGCAACACACAATGCAAGTGACCCGCCAGTGTTATTTCCTACAAGCCAAATTCCACTCGGTGACGTTTCAGCAACAACGTGAGTGATTGCTGCTCGCAAATCATCAATCCAACCTTGCATCGAAAAGTCGCCTTCGCTCGTTGCGCACCCGCGAAAAGTAAACGTCATCGCGGTCCAACCAAGTTCGCTTGCGACTCGATCACATAGTTCTGGGAATGTGCCCGCAGAATGTCGCGCGTCAATTCCACCACTAGGAAAACCGTGACACAGCACCATGGCGGGAAGCGCACCGGTTTTGCCCGTTGGCTGCACTAAATACCGTGCAAGATTTAGCCCACCTGAAAGGAATGAGCCATTCATTGGAGAAGCGCTGTCAGCGGCGCCCACAATTTATGCGCGTGGCTTGCGTTGACGACGCGAAACGCCAGGAGTTGCCAGGGTGTACCCACGATTGCGGGCCTCGGCAAGTGTGTCTGGACCAAAGCACAGACCAACACCACTTTCGGAGATCTCATTTACGACATCTTCGTCGGTCCATTCATCTAGGTCATACACCAATTGGGTGCGCTTGTCGCCAAGGAATCGTGTGTGTTCGAACCGACTAGGACGTTTCATAGTGACTAAATCTAGTCTGAGACCATGGCGTCTTCGAAGCACAGCCCCCAGTCGGTTTCTAGCGTTGACTTTTACTTTGACCCCATGTGTCCTTGGGCCCATCAGACCTCACTCTGGATTCGCAATGTTCGGGCTCAAAACAACGTCGCGATCAACTGGAAGTTTTTTAGCCTTGAAGAAACCAACCGTGTTGAAGGAAAGAAACACCCGTGGGAACGGGAGGTTTCTTACGGATGGACACCAATGCGCATTGGTGCATGGCTTCGCCGCATTGACATGGACCTTTGCGACAAGTGGTACGAAGCAATTGGCAATGCGTTGCACATTGAAGGTCGACGACCATACGAACCGGAAACCGCCAATGCGTTATTGAAAGAGATCAACGCCCCTCTTAACGCGTGGGAAGATGCTCTTGCTGACGCAAGCACACATGACGACGTGCGACGAGATCATGAATTTGCTGTTAGCGAACTGGGTGGTTTTGGAGTACCCATCCTCAAGTTTCAAACAGGTCGAGCAGTGTTTGGTCCGGTTGTAGTTCCCGCTCCCACGGGTAGCGATGCGCTCGAACTATGGGATCTCACTGTTGCCTATGCGCACTTTCCTGGCTTGTATGAAATGAAAACTCCAAAAACACAGCAAGACCTTGAACACATCGGCAATGTCTTCAACCCGTACCTGAAGGCACGTGAATGGAAGACTGTCCAGAACCCAGCACTGTGAGGCGCAATGAGCATTGAACAGAAAGTTTCCTTGACGATTGAGGCTCTTAATGCCTTAACTGAACTATGTGCACCATTAACTGAAGAGCAATGGAAAACCGACACTGACTGTCCAGGTTGGACAGTGCAAGACAACATCTCTCACCTCATTGGAATTGAACGAATGTTGCTTGGAAAGCCCTCCACCGAACATCGTGCACCGAAGTTTGACTACATCAAGAACCCCATTGGCGAACACAACGAACACGAAATTGATGCACGCCGTTCACTTTCGGGAAGCGAAGTGTTCACGGAGTGGCAGGCCACGGTTGAAGAGAGAGCAAATCAACTGCGTCAAGCCGATGCTGAGTATTTTGCAAGGCCAATGATGATGCCAACAGGACCTGGAACGCTTGGTGATTTTCTTGATATCCGCATTCTTGATATTTGGATTCACGATCAAGACATTCGACGCGCACTGGGCCTTTCTGGAAATCACGGTGGCCCATGCGCTGAGCACACCATTGATCGACTCATTCGCACATTGCCAATTGTTGTCGGCAAACGAGCTGCTACCCCAGAAGGAAAATCAGTCGCCATCATCATTACCGGCGCAGTAGAACGGACTATTTACATTTCAGTTATTGATGGTCGCGCGAAGATTGTTAGTAACGCCCCACATGATCTGTTGTGCGAAATATCGCTTGATAGCACTGCATTTACAGCGCTCGCTACAGGACGAAAGAATGCAACTGAGGTCAATTGGACTAGCACTGGCGATATAACTCTTGCGAACAGCATCGTCTCGCAACTCAACATGATGATTTAGTACTTTCACCCCTTATTAGGCTGATAGGCATGGCGTTATCTGAAGATCCAGCGATTAACGCAAAATTAGAGGAACTCGCGGCGCGCGACGCCGAGTTCGGTAATCGTGCCCAGCAGCGCGTGATTGCTAAATACGGAAGTGAAGTGTCTATGGAGGACTACCACTTCAGTAAATCTTTTGCTCGAGAAAGCCAAGCATCACAACAAGTTGACTGGGTCCATCAAGGGTGGATGCGCCCCATTCGATTCGCTTACCGCCACACTCCGCGTTGGATTCGCTTCGCAGTAAAAAAAGTGGCTTCATGAGACATTCATTTATTGTTGTAACAAATAGTGCTGGCTGCACTAATCGGCAACTTCGCAAGACAGCACACTCTTTGCTGGAAAGCAGTATTTGCCCGAATCACTGGATCGTCAGCGACTCTTCACTTGAGCACGAGCGCGTGACGAGAGAGCGCAAAATGCGCACCAGCTCAATTGTGATAGCGCGTAGCGATGTTGTGGTGATTGAACATGCCGTCGTTGTGTTTCTGCGTGCAGGAGATCAACTTGCTCCAAATGCACTCTCTCTTATTGATCAAAAATTGACCGAACAACCAGGCATTGACTTCATCTACGGGGATTCATCTCATGGTCGCCCCTCGCGCTTTGAAGAGGTCACCAACGTTCGACGCCCAGGTTGGTCGCCAGAGCGACTTCGCTCGCATAACTACATTGGCGACCTTGTTGCAGTACGCGCGCGAGTTGCAGCCTCTGCAGGCGGAGCCACTTTCTTGTCAAAACTTGAAAGCCATGACCGCTCGCTTCGCCTTTCAGAACACAGCAAGAACGCATTCCGTATTCCAGAAGTCTTGTGCATTTCTAGTCAAAATCGCATCGAACCAACGGCAAACCTTGAGGCAGTGCAAAGTCATTGCGTGCGTACAGGCATTAACGCTGAATGCACCCAAGATGCCCATCTTCCAGTAGTTCGAGTGAATCGACAGGTTTCTCGCAAGCCAAAGATCAGCGTCATTATGCCAACACGCGGCACTGTGCACGAGATACGAGGCAAAAATACTGTGATGGCTGCGCACGCATTGCGGTCTTTGCGAGAAACCTGCAACTACAAAAACCTCGAAGTAATCGCAGTTCTTGACAAAGAAACCACTCCTTCAGCACGCACGGAGATAACGGCAGCATGTGGAAACAGCTACAAGATCGTTGAATATGATCGCGAGTTCAATTTTGCCGAAAAGGTAAACCTGGGAGTAGTTCATTCAGATGGCGACTACATCTTGCTGCTCAACGATGACACTGAAATCATTTCGCCAGACACCATTGAAACCTTGATGGGATTGTTAGAAGACCCAGAAGTTGCAATGGCCGGTCCAATGCTTTTGTACGAAGATGGAATGATTCAAAGTGCTGGTCATATTTTGAATCCAATTCCCTACGACCTCTACCGCCATCGCTCACCTGAGCATGTGGGTGCACAAAACATGCTCCGCGTTCAGCGTGAGGTCTCAGGAATAATTGCAGCGTGTGTGCTCATTAAGCGCACAGCATTCATGGAAGTTGGCGGGTTGTGCACCCTGTTCCCTTCCAACTACAACGACGTAGATTTTGGACTCAAACTTCGCGATGCGGGTTACCGAATTATTTGGACACCACACGCACGGGTTTTCCATTTTGAATCAAAAACACGATCGCCAAAACTCCGACCATTTGAAGTTGCGGCAATCGGTAAGCGTTGGCGAGACAAGCTTGATGATGATCCGTACTTCAACCCACACCTAGAGCGCTACAAAGATGTGTGGAAGCAAAACGTGTTGGGTCAGAGATCGTTAGTCGAAGCGCTCGGACCAACGGCTCCAATCGCATCAAAATAATCAAGGTGGGCACGCACCACGTGCACCACGTCCACATCATCGAGTACATCAATCTTGGTTTCGTCAGATTTACCAAGCAGATATGCGGTAAGAGTTTCCTCCCCGACCACCAGAGTTGACTGTATGTCTTGCTTTCGATCAATCACATCAGAAGGTTGCAAACCCTGTTCATGCATCCATCGCATGTGCAAAATAAGCAACTTTCGTAGCTCGTCAAAAGTAAGTCGTGCCTGAGTTTCAGCGGGCAAATGATTTGCCACATATTCGGTTGCCTCGTCGGGGTCGTACACGGCACGCGGAGCAACAGCGTCTAAACGATGTGCTTCGCGGCCGATAACAACCGCGGCAATAACAAAGGTAGAAATTGCTGAAAGGACAGCAAAAACAAGAGTTATCGCAGACATGCTGCGTGACTCACCTAGATGCCGATGCGCTGTGCAAGAAGTTCGCGGTGATACGTAGGGTCACCGAAGAGCAACTCGCTCGACTTTGCACGCTTGAAATACAAGTGCGCTGGGTGTTCCCAGGTAAAGCCGATACCACCATGAATCTGAATATTTTCAGCAGCAGCATGGAAGTAAGCCTCTGAGCAGTATGCCTTTGCAAGTGATGCAACTGAAGCAAGCTCGTCGTTCATTTCTGCCGCACACCACATGCCGTAATAGGCAGCTGATTTTGCTGACTCCACTTCAAGCAACATGTCTGCACACTTGTGCTTGATTGCTTGGAACGAACCGATTGGGCGGCCGAACTGCACGCGAACCTTTGCGTACTCAACTGCCATTTCAAGCACTTTCTGTGCTCCACCAACCTGCTCAGCAGCAAGTGCAACTGCAGCGAGGTCAAATACTTTGCTGAGCACTTCCCAGCCTTTGCCCTCGGTGCCAATCAACGTTGCTGGAGTCGCGTTGAACTCCAACTTTGCTTGCTTGCGAGTTTGGTCCATGGTGGAAAGCGCAGTGCGTGTGAGGCCCTTTGCTTTTCCATCTACCGCAAATAATGAAACACCCTTGCCTGTGCGTGCCGCAACGATGATCAAATCTGCCGTGTGGCCATCAAGAACAAACATCTTGGTGCCGGTAAGCGTGAAATCGCTTCCACTGCCCTTGGCCTCCATGGTGATTCCCTTTTCGTCCCACTTGCCAGATGGTTCTGTTGTTGCAAGCGTTGCGGTGAATTCACCACTTGCGATTCCTGGCAACGACTTTTTCTTTGCTGCTTCGTCGCCACTGAGCAACAACGTGTTTGCAGCAAGCACAACTGTGGAGAAATACGGTGCGCACAACAATGCGCGTCCCATTTCTTCAAGCACTACACCTTGCTCAATGAAACTAAATCCTGAGCCACCAAATTCTTCTGGGATTGACAAACCCTGAAGGCCCATTTGCTCGCCCATTTGCGCCCACACTGCTGGATCGAAACCGTTTTCAGTTTCCATCTGTTCACGCACTGCAGTTTCTGGTGACTTTGAGTCAAGAAACGCACGGACTGTTTTACGGAGTTCTTCTTGTTCTTCAGTGAATGCAAAGTTCATGTCATCATCCTTACCCATCGGGCACTGACTATGCCAATTCAGATGTGTACACCTATGTACACAAATTTGCGGCTCAGCGCGTAGCCTGTCGTTATGGCTAAACCCTCAAAACCAGTATCTGCGCGGAAACTTGGCATCCGAGAGCTTCGAGAACAGTCCGCCAAATATGTGCAGCGAGCGGGTGCCGGAGAAAACATCGTGGTCACGGTGAATGGCGAACCAGTCGCCAAGCTTGGCCCACTTGAGTCCTCGAATACGCAGGTGTCAATTACTGAGCTCATTGCCAAGACAGCGCTCATTGCCCCTCGTCGTAAAGACACGTTCAAACTCGCCGAACCAGTTGCAGTGCATAGCGGTGCTCGAATTGATCAATTACTCCGCGAGGTGCGTGGATGACAGTTGCACTCGACACCAGCGCGCTGGTTGCCCTGCATATTTCTGGACCAGCACGAACTATCACTCATGAAAAACTGAAAAGCGACCCTCATTGGTGTGCGAGCGCAATTGCGTTAACCGAAGCTTTGGCAATCATTGATCGTCTCACCGAAGAACCAATTCTTCGCAGCGACCTTGAAGATTCAATTCGTCACACCTGGGACTACATAGCGGTCGTGCCCCTCGATCAGCGTTGTCTTGATGATGCTTCACATCTGGTTCGCGAACAACCACTGCACATCAGCGACGCACTGCATCTTGCAGCAGCTCAACGATTACCACAGCCAGTTTCATTTGTAACATTTGATCCAGCGCAGATTCCTGTTGCACTTTCACTTGGTTTTGAGGTTGTTTCATCATGAGTACAACATTGCATTGGAACGATGTAAACGTTGAGGTGCATAAAGTTGTGGTCGGGCCATACGACAACAATGTGTTTGTTATTCGTTGCAGATCAACAGGTGAAGCAGTGCTGATCGATGCCGCAAACGAACATGAGCAACTTCTCGATTTGTGTAAACAACTCGGAGTTAAGCGCGTTCTTGAAACGCATGGACACTGGGATCACATTCAAGCGGTTCCCGCAATGCGTGAAGCAGGGTACGAAGTGGCCGTGACTGCCGCTGATGCACCACGATTAAAAGATGTCGGATACGACGTGTTTATTGACGATGCCGAAGTGATCGAAGTAGGAAAACTTCGTCTGCATGCAATTCACAATCCTGGCCACACCGAAGGCTCCATTTCATTCGCAGTCGCCAATACCCCACTGCTTTTTACTGGCGACACCTTGTTTCCAGGTGGACCTGGAAATACTTCGCTTGAAGGCGGAAACTTCGACACCATTATTCACTCCATAGACACCAAGCTGTTCACGTTTCCACCAGAGACCATCGTGCTGCCAGGACACGGCCTAGACACCACCATCGGTGTAGAGCGTCCTCACCTTCAAGAATGGATTGACCGCAGGTGGTAAACAGTTCTCAATGAGCGCATCGGCATCGCCCCGCCTTGGTGGAATGACACCACATGCATCTGCGCTCACACCCGTATTGCCTGACTCACGAATCACCAGCAACGGGCATCCAAAGCCAGAGTTTCGAGCAGAGCTTCGGCGAATTCCGAATATGCGAAATGCAATTTCTATTGCAGGTATTTATCTTCAAAACATCGCAATCGTGTGGGCTGCAATCAGCATCCATCACCCTGTTACGTACATGATTGCTTTCGTATTGATGGGTAGAGCACATGCGCAGATTTTGGCAATGATGCATGAATCGGTTCACCGCTTGTTGTTTAGCAATCGAAAACTGAACGACTTCGCAGGAAGATGGTTGCTCGGCTATCTCTCATTCGTGAATTCAGATGCCTACCGCTACGTACACATGGCGCATCACCGTGAAGAATTCGGTCCACACGAACCAGACATTGCGCTGTATGCCAACTATCCGATAACTAGCGATAGTTTCTGGCGCAAAATGCGGCGAGACGCCTTAGGTATCACGGGCTTCAAAATGTTGCGTGATCAATTTCGACATCCTTTTCGCAAAGATGGTTTTGGAAATCGAACACAATTAAAAATCGCCTTGGTTCAAATAGCGCTGTTGATTGCAATTTCGCTCGCGTCTCATCCCATGGTCTATTTCGCATTCTGGTTTGTTCCCCAACTCACGGTGTGGCGAGTAATGAACAGGCTTCGATCCATTGCAGAGCACGGCGGTTTACGTGCAGACGACGATCGTCGCATCACCACACATTCGGTGCGGCAACACCCACTGCCCAGCTTTTTGTTTGTGCCCTTCAATCTTGGTTGGCATATTGCGCATCACACTGATGCCGGAATTCCATTCCGTTCACTTCCGAAATATCACGCAGAATTACGCAAATCTGGGTACGTCAGCGACGAATACGAATACCCCAACTACCGCGCGATTTGGCGCGAACTTCGCTCCGCCTAAGGAACGACTACTCGATCTACAACTTCTCCGTTCATCATGAGCAATAGTGATCCAGAGCCGAGATTTCGGCTGGTCAAAATTCGCCGCGACCCATCATTTAACGTCACAAAGTTCCATGTAATTGTTCGTGCACCTGATTTACGAAACTTAATACTCATAGGCACGGATCGATAACTCGAATCAACTTCGATCAACCATTTATTGCCAAGAGCGCGTACTGCGATTTCGGCAAATTCATCTTCAATTCCATCGTCTTCAATAATGACAATTGACGTTTTTGTAGGAATTGATGTCGTCGGCGCAGATGCCACAACTTCTTCGGCTGGCGGCGTGATCGGAGTTAGTTGAACAACGGGTGTTGCTGGAATTATTTGAGAGGTGGTCGTCGTGACGAAAGAGTTGCGAATGGTCATTTCTTGCGAGTGGATAACTCCATCTGCATCAGAGATCCACACCCCAGCAGAATACGAGTCTCTGCTTTCAGGAAACACAATGTTGTACCCATAGTCCGATTGCCAACCAACGCCATACTGATCAATATTTCGTCGGCCATAAACCGCCATAACCTCACCGTAAACACCTGGTCTTATTTCAGTGAAGTAACCAGACTCTCCAACCTCACGTGAACATCTTCCATCAATGATCGCCAGAATTTCGCGCTCAGAAATCTGTTGAAGCCGTGCCG
>JAFMJR010000059.1 GCA_017853385.1 Ilumatobacteraceae bacterium
AAAATGCGCGGATTGCGTGTCACGATGCAAAAGCTTGATCCATACATCAACGTGGATCCAGGAACAATGAACCCATTTGAACACGGTGAAGTGTTTGTCACCGATGACGGTGGCGAAACCGATCTTGACCTCGGTCACTACGAAAGATTTATTGACGAAAACCTGTCTCGTTCGTCAAATGCAACAACCGGAAGTATCTATCAGGCAGTGTTGGCTGCCGAGCGCAGGGGAGATTACCTGGGTCGTACGGTGCAGGTCATTCCACATGTCACCGATGAGATTCGCCGTCGAATCAAGCGTTTGGCAACAGACGAAGTTGACGTGGTGATTACCGAAATTGGCGGAACAGTTGGCGACATCGAGATCCTTCCGTTCCTTGAGGCCGTCCGTCAGTTTCGCAATGAAGTTGGTCGTGACAATGTTTGCTACGTCCATGTCACATTGGTTCCATTTATTGGGCCAAGCGGTGAACAGAAAACCAAGCCAACGCAACACAGCGTCACGGAATTGCGTGCGCGAGGTATTCAGCCAGACATCATTGTGTGCCGAAGCGACGAGCCAATCAGTGATCAGCTAAAGCGGAAAATCTCTAATCAGTGCGACGTTGAGCAAAAGAGTGTTATCAATGCCGCCGACGCGCGCAACATCTATGAGTTGCCACTCATTTTGCACGACGAAGGGCTTGACACTCAGATATGCGAAGTACTCCGTATCGATGCGCCACTTGACCTCACGCCATGGCGCGAGGTGGTTGCACGTGTGGAGGCATCAACTGCACCTGTACGAATTGGATTGATCGGTAAATATGTTGAGTTGCAAGACGCATATTTGTCAGTTGTAGAAAGTTTGAAGCACGCAGGCTTTCACCACGCAGCAAAAGTTGAAATCGTGTGGATACAAGCTGAAAATGTTGAAGGTCTACTTGCAGACGAGCAGTTAGCAACCCTTGATGGAATTGTGATTCCGGGTGGATTCGGTACTCGCGGAGTTGAAGGCAAAATTCGCGCCGCTCAATATGCGCGCGAACACGGTGTGCCTTGTTTGGGGTTGTGCCTAGGTATGCAAGTTATGACCATTGAGTTCGCACGACACGTGCTTGGTCTTGCTGATGCGCATTCAACCGAGTTTGATCCAACAACGCAAAACCCAGTAATCGACCTCATGGTTGATCAGCGAGATGTCACTGACATGGGTGGCACGATGCGACTTGGGGCTTATTATGCGCAGCTTGAGCCGGGTACAAAAGTTGCAGCCGCGTACGGTGAATCTGTTGTGAGTGAGCGCCATCGTCACCGATATGAATTCAATTCGAATTATCGTTCACGCTTTGAGGAATCTGGGTTCATTTGCAGTGGTTCATCGCCGGATCGTCGCCTGGTTGAATTTATTGAGTTGTCTGAGCACCCGTTCTGGGTTGGCACACAGGCTCACCCAGAGTTCAAGAGTCGCCCAGATCGCCCGCATCCGTTGTTCCGTGAACTCATCGGTGCTTCATTGCAACATCGTGTTTCGCGATTGAAGAACGTGACTCCGGTGACCGATTCGGTTCCCACATCGTCCATTAACGCATAGCGAATTGGTGATGTCGTCGCTGACAAACAGCGAACGTTTTTTGACTTGGATGACAATCGAGCAGGGTCGCTCGCCGCGTACCATCGAGGCGTACCGCCGAGATTTGGTTCGATATCAGAATTTCCTTTTAGAACATTCACTAGACGAATTGTCGGTCAATTCACAGGGCGTAGAGAAATTTATCGCTTCATTGCGGGCAGAGGGTAAGGCCTCCAAGAGCGTGGCTCGAATGTATGCGGCGGTTCGAATGTTGCATCGATTTTTAGTGGAGGAGCGCATTCGGATAGATAACCCCACTTCTGGGGTTGACGGAGTAAAGGTGCCAAGTGGTATTCCGAAAGCACTAAGTGAAGACCAGGTTTCTCGCTTGCTTGCATCAGTAACAGGCGTGGATTCGTTTGCTCTGCGCGATCGTGCGTTACTTGAGTTTCTATATGCGACAGGGGCTCGAATTTCTGAAGCATGCGGACTGTCTCTTTCTGATCTTGATATGGAATCTCAACTAGTTCGTTTGTTTGGCAAAGGTTCGAAAGAAAGAATTGTTCCGTTTGGGAGTCACGCAAAGAGTGCCATTGAGGATTGGTTGGGGGCAGGTGGGCGTCCAATGCTTGTTCCCGATCAATGGGCAAAGCGCGACCACGCAGATGCGGTTTTTCTCGGTTCTCGTGGAACGCGTTTAAGTCGTCAAGCGGCATGGGGCATTGTTCGAAAGTATGCGCAAATTGCTGGAATTGGAGATGAGATTTCGCCTCACGTGATGCGTCACTCATGTGCAACTCACATGCTTATTCACGGAGCTGATTTGCGCATCGTTCAAGAACTACTCGGCCACGCATCGGTGAGCACGACACAGGTGTATACGCGTGTAGATAACGAAGTGCTATTCACGATGTATCGCGAAGCACATCCCCGTGCCCGCATTGGGTTTGCGAAATAACGATCATGAATCCGCTGCATCTTGTAAAGCGTGCTTTGTTCTCGATAGGTAACGCTTCGGTTTCATCCACAGATCAGCAGTGGATTGCCAACACCTTGAATGATCACGAACTTGCATTATGGCAGCAGTTCACTAATCCGGATAAGCGGCATAGCGTGATGGTTGCAAGAAGATTTATCGCAGAAGTTCCGAATGCAAGTAGGAAACATTTGGCCGGAGTAATGCTCCATGACATCGGCAAAATCAAGAGCAATTTGTCAACGCTCATGCGCGTAATTGCCACGCTTGTTGGTCCGCGTGGCCAACGATTTACGACCTATCACAATCACGAAAAAGTTGGTGTGCAGCTGCTGCGTGAAATCAACTCTGAGGCAGAAACTATTTCTATTCTCGATGGATCCTGTGAGACTGGTATTTACAAAGCCTTTTTGCGCGCCGACAATATTTAGCGCGGGTATAGACCAATGGCGCTTTGTGCACGAGCAAGCGTGGCTTGCGCAACTTCGCCAGCTTTCTGTGCGCCTATTCGCAGAAGTCGACCCAATTCGGCTGGGTCATTCATTAACTCGCTGTAGCGCTGCTGAATAGGTGCGAGCATCGCAGCGACAGCAGCACCGCAGTCAACTTTCAGCGCTCCATATTGCGAATACTGTTCAGCAAGTTGCTGAGGTGGTGATCCAGTAACTGCGCTTAAGATGTCGAGCAAGTTAGCAATTCCTGGTTTTGCTTCGCGGTCATATCGAACTTCGTTTTCCGAGTCAGTTACAGCACGTTTGAATTTCTTTTCTATAGCTGCGGGTGGGTCAAGCAGATACACGCAGCCAGCTTCGGTCTCGGATGATTTCGACATCTTCGATGTTGGATCGAGTAAATCCATAACGCGAGCGCCTGCTGGTGGAGTGACGGCTTTTGGCAGAACGAACGTCTCACCAAAGCGGTGGTTAAAGCGAATTGCTATATCGCGTGTTATTTCGATGTGTTGCCGCTGATCATCGCCAACCGGAACTTCTTGTGCGTCGTACAACAAGATGTCGGCAGCCTGGAGGGCAGGGTACGTAAACAGTCCAGCCGATACAAAATCTGCTTCTCGTTTAGCGGACTTGTCTTTGAATTGTGTCATGCGACTAAGTTCGCCAAAACTTACGGTGCATTCCATGATCCAACCCAATTGAGAGTGTTCTGGAACATGCGACTGCACAAAGACTGTCGCCACATTGGGGTCGAGCCCAACAGCAAAAAGCATGGCTGCAAGTTCGACGGTATTTTGACCAAGAACTCCTGGAGTGTCGGTCACGGTTAATGCGTGAAGATCGACTATGCCATGAAAAACGTCGTTTTGGTGCTGTCCAGTGACCCAGTTGCGTAGAGCGCCCAGATAGTTGCCCAAATGAACGGCGCCGGTGGGTTGAATGCAGGAAAGGACACGGGCCACGGTGTAACGCTAGTGCACATGACCTTACGGGCTAAGGACATTTTGCTGGCGTGAACTATTCTGTCGTCATGGCTTATGAGGTGGCGACCCCCGTTTACGACGGTCCATTTGACCTCTTGCTTCACCTCATTTTGAAAGAAGAAGTGGATATTCATGAGGTGTCGTTGACCCGAATTGTTGAGGCCTACCTTGAAGAAATTCAGCGTATGCAAATGCTGGACCTTGATATAGCGACCGAATTTCTTCTTATTGCATCAACACTGGTCGAACTGAAAACTCGCCGTTTGCTTCCCGGACGAGATGATTTGGATCTAGACGAAGAGCTCGCCTTGTGGTCTGAACGAGATCTTCTGCTTGCGCGGTTGCTCGATTGCAAGACATTTAAAGACGTTGCGACTGTTTTTAGCCAGCTAACCGAACGAGCAAGTTTGAGTTTTCCTCGACGCTCTGGTCCGGACGAACGATTCGCCGACTTGCTTCCGGACATGCTCGATGGAGTGACGCCTGCTCGTTTGCAACGCGCTTTCCTGCGTGTCACTCAACCAAAGCCGCCAACATCAATTGATCTTTACCACGTTGCTCCAATTCGGGCAAGCGTTGCCGAAGCGTTGATGGAAATGCTTGAGACGTTGCCAAAGCTTGGAAAAGTTACGTTCCGTCAAATTACCGAAGCCATTCATGACCGCATTGAAGTAGTCGTTAGGTTCCTGGCAATTCTTGAGCTGTATAAACAGGGTCGCGTAAGTCTTGAACAGACGGATCGTTTCGGAGACATTGAAGTTCAATGGACAGCTGGTAACGACACCGGATTTGTCGCCGCGATGAGCATTGACGACTACGAAGGGTGACAAGCAAGAATTTATGAGTGAAGAAAACACCTCGCCATCAAATGACATTTCTCAAGAAACTGTCAGAGCATTAGAAGCAATTCTTCTTGTTGCAATGGAGCCGGTTGATCCGACGCTGTTGTCTCAATTACTGGAGATATCGATTGCATCAGTTGAGGGTTTATGTGAGCGCTTGGCAAATGCGTATGAAGAAGCGGGGCATGGTTTCCAGCTCGTCAAGGTGGCTGGCGGGTATCGGTTTCAATCACACCACGATGTGGCGTCGTATGTAGAGCGTTTTGTTTTAGATAGTCAGCAAGCACGAATTTCATCTGCAGCGCTAGAGACATTGGCGATCATCGCTTACAAGCAACCAATTTCTCGAGGTCAGATTGCTGCAATTCGCGGAGTTGACCCAGATGCTGTAATGCGCACACTGCAAGCACGTGGCTACATCACTGAAAGTGCTCGCGATGATGGACCAGGACAGGCAGTGCTATTTGGCACGACGCCGTTATTTCTCGAACGTCTTGGATTGGAATCACTGGCCGCACTTCCACCAATCGCTGATTTCGTACCCGATGCGGCAGTTGTTGAAGCACTCGAACAAGGTTTGCGTATAACGCCACAAGCAGAATGAGTGAAGACGGAGAGCGGCTTCAAAAGGTTCTTGCCCAACGTGGATGGGGAAGTCGCAGAGCCTGCGAAGAAATTATTGCTGAGGGGCGTGTCACGGTAAATGGCAAAGTTGCCATTCTCGGGTGTCGTGTAGATGTAGAAACCGACATTGTTGAAATAGATGGCGCTCCTGTTGGGGTGAAGCCAGATTTGGTGTACTACCTATTGAATAAACCCGTTGATGTCATTAGCACGGCAATTGACACCCACGACCGAGAGACTGTTGTTGATCTGGTGCCTCAGTCCCCACGTGTGTATCCCGTTGGTCGACTCGACGGTGACTCGGAAGGTCTTTTGCTATTAACAAATGATGGAGAACTCACCAATCGAATTACGCACCCAAAGTATGGACTTGAAAAGGAGTATCTAGTTCATGTTGAAATAGGTGCTGCTGACGTTAGTGATTCAGCAATCCATCGTCTGCGAAACGGGATTGAGCTTGAAGACGGAATGACCGCGCCCGCGGAAGTAAGTCGATTACAAGAGGGTGTTTTGCGTTTCGTCATTCACGAGGGAAAGAACCGCCAAATTCGTCGTATGTGTGATGCTGTGGGATATCCAGTTATTCGACTTGTTCGAACACGTATCGGTCCAATAATGGACAAGCGATTGCGACCTGGGCAGTGGCGCAATCTCACGCAGGCGGAAGTGAAGCTGTTAATAGAGTCCGTCACGCAGTAGTGCTCGGGTACGATATTTCTCTGTGAATCAGCGTCGAGCAAATGTCTTTGGGCTTGGGCTGATTGGTGGATCGCTGGCAGCAGCATTGACATCACGAGGCTGGCATGTCACGGGAAGCGATATGGCTTCATCTACTGAAGATGAAGCATTGCACCTAGGTCTCATTGCCGCTCGCGGAGTTGATGCGGACGCCGAAATTTCTTTTGTCGCAACTCCCGTTTCTTCGGTGGTAGATCAAGTTCGCAAGGCGCTTTCTTCAACGTCTGGTCTAGTCACCGATGTGGGCGGTGTGAAGGCAAATATCGTCAACGAGATACACGACCCGCGATTTATCGCTGGTCATCCAATGGCAGGAAGCGAATTGATCGGTCTTGCTGGCGCAGATGC
>JAFMJR010000060.1 GCA_017853385.1 Ilumatobacteraceae bacterium
CGTCAAACAGGTCGCTGACGCTGGTTTCGTCAAACACCGCAGACAGGGCATCGGCGAGGATTTTGGCTACCGACAGCACTTCGATCTTGGCGATTCGCTTCTCTTCTGGTAGCGGAAGGGTGTTGGTGAGAACCACGCGGGTGATCGGCGAGTTCTCTAGGCGCTCGATAGCTGGGCCAGAAAGCACTCCGTGTGTGGCCATAGCCCAGACTTCTTTTGCGCCGCGATTCATGAGCAATTCGGCTGCACTCACGATGGTGCCACCGGTATCAATCATGTCGTCGGTCAAGATGCACAAGCGACCTTCAACTTCACCGATGACTTCTTTTGCAACAGCAACGTTGGCGGTGTTCTTTGGTCGGCGCTTGTTGATGAATGCAACGTCGGCATTCATGTCGGCAAGGTGTTGCGCGAAACGTTCAGCAACTTTTACGCGACCTGCGTCTGGAGAAACGATTACCACTCCGTCGCGAGCGTTTGATCGAACATATTTTTCAAGCACAGGAATTGCGGTGAGGTGATCGACTGGTCCTTCAAAGAACCCTTGAATCTGGCCGCTGTGCAAGTCGATCGAGACCATGCGCTTTGAACCGGCTGCTTTAAACATGTCGGCAATAAGGCGCGCAGTAATTGGTTCGCGTCCTTCGGCTTTACGGTCTTGGCGTGCGTATCCATAAAACGGACATACTGCAGTTACACGCTTTGCTGAAGCGCGATAAGCGGCGTCAATCATGATGAGTTGCTCCATGATTGAGTCATTCACACTGCGGCCGTCGTGCCCGCAATGTGTTTGCATAATGAATACATCGCCACCGCGAACTGACTCGCCAAAGCGTGGACGAAGTTCTCCGTTTGCAAACTCAACAATGTTTGCTTCGCCTAATTGCACTTCAAGATGTTGTGCCACTTCTTCGGCAAGTGTTGGGTGAGTACGACCCGTATACAACGCCATTCGTTTCGTGGTGACCTTGTCAATTGTCTTGTTCACGAGGCCCCCTCAGAAACATCTTGGCACTTTTCATTTGCCATCATAGATCGCAAGGCCAATTCGGCTTTCTTCCGATCCGCTGAGCAACATTGCGCCGAGCGAACACATTCATCGAGTTCCGGGGAGAGGACTCGAACCCCTATAGACGGGACCAAAACCCGTTGTCCTGCCATTGAACGACCCCGGAGAGACGGCTACACGGTACTCAATTTCGTTGCCGTTTGCTTATTTGGTCAGAGTTCCCGCTAGCGTGTCGTGCGCTATGGGTTCACTTGTAAAACGTCGTCGTAAGCGGATGCGCAAAAAGAAGCACAAGAAGATGCTTCGTCGCACCCGCCACCAGCGCCGCAAGTAACCCGGTTTTCGCCCCTCGCCTTCGTATTTACAAAGGGCGAGTGCGGGTGACAACAACGGTTGCTTCGCTTAACGCTTCATGAATGCGTGGATGCGCACCGTCTAACCACCACGTTGCACCACTGCCGGCCAGGATCGGCATTACACCACTTGCTTCGCGAATTCGATCGCGCCACAGTGCGAGTCGGGGCTCGACGGTAATTGCAGCTGGCTCTAAATCATTGACACCGTTATACCTGGCGTTCAGGGAATCAAATGCCTTGTACACGGCTGGTGTGGAAACGCCAAACGGTGGAACAACAAGTGTGACGTCGCGAGCGATGTATGGAAGAGGTTCAAGTATCTCTCCAATGCCTGTAACTCGTGCGCGTCCACCGCGCATGCAAAACGGAATGTCTGCACCAAGTTTCGAAGCCGCAACTAGATCATCAAATTCAGCCCAACGCAAAACTGCTGCTGCGTCAGACGATCCACCACCAAGTCCGCCACCATGCGGAATGTTTTTTTCAACATGAACATGAGCAGATTTGCCTGCAAGTTGCAATGCACGCGCGATCAAATTGTTTCCGTCCGTTGGAATACCTTCGGCAAACGGACCACTCACTGACATGCCAGGTTCGCCATCTCTTATGGTGAGCACATCGTGTAATTCAAGAGACACCATTTCTGCATCGATGAGATGAAATCCATCGTTGCGAACACCCGTCACCTTGAGTGACAGAGTGAGCTTTGCGGGAGCGATTACCAGTGTCATGAATTTATGGTTCCTGAGTTGCAATGCATAGTCTGCCCCAAGCGGCAACATCTAGTTCTTCTGCACGGGACTCTGGTGAAACGCCTGCAGCAGCAAACTGCGCAGGAGTCACCATTGCTGACAAACATCGGCGCAACATTTTGCGGCGTTGACCAAACCCGGCGCGCACAAGCGCAAACAATTTTTGCGCATCTACTCCCTCCACTGCAGGTGTTGCTTTGCGTCGAATGTCGACCATTGCCGATGACACATTTGGCTTAGGAAGGAACACTGAAGCAGGAACATCTGCGGCGATAAACGCATCTGCCCAATATGCGATCTTTACGCTGACCGCACCATAGGCAGGTGTGCGTGGCTTGGCAACAAAACGCTCGGCGACTTCTTTTTGAACCATCACCAGCAGGTGATCAACTGCTGGGGCGCCATCGAGCAAGTCGGCAACAAGAGGTGTGGCCACGTTGTATGGAAGGTTGGCTATGACATGCCATTTTGGTGATCGAGCAACGAGCGGTCGCCAGTCCAGATGCATGGCGTCACCGTGAATTACTTCAACATTTGGCAGGTTTTTTACCACTTCGCGCAACACTTCAACGACGCCGTTATCAATTTCAACTGCAACGATCTGCGCTCCTGTTTCTGCGAGAGCAAGAGTGAGCGAACCGAGTCCGGCGCCAATTTCCAGAACAAAATCAGAAGGGCCAACATTGGCTAGTCGTGCAATTTTGCGAACGGTATTTGGGTCAACAAGAAAGTTTTGACCAAAAGCTCGGCGCGGAGCTAGGCCGTGCTGGGTAAGCAACTGTGAAATGTCGTTGTGTGAGTGCGTCACCAGGTGATCTTTACGGGAATTGGTGCATCAATAAGGTCGGCAAGTTGAGTGAATTGAGAAGAGTGCAATTGCAAGGTGACACCTGCAGGAACATTCACGCCAAATGCGCTCGTGCATTTCACCGTACGGCCATTGTTGATGTTGGTGATAGTCAGCTGCACTCCAACTGGAGTCATTGCAGAAAAGCACACAGGGTTTGACGAATAGCCAAGTTCGGTAAATGTGGCGCGGCCAGTAAGCGAGTTGGCGCTTGTTGCTGGGTAAGCAACTGCAGCAGAGCCAACAGGTGCGATTGGTGGTGGTCCACCAAGAATTACCGACTCGGGTATTTCGTCTTCAACAACGGGCGGAACCGTGGTGGTAGTTGTGGTGGTTGATGCAGAAGATCCGCCAGCGGCAAATGAAAACACGGTGAGAGCAAACAAGGTGAGCACTGAGAGTGCTCCAATTCGTCGACGCTCGTAAACCGAAAGAACCACTCGCTAAACGCTACGGAGCAATACCGGGAAACGCAAGGCAAGCATTGCGTGTGGTGTGCTGAGCAAACTGCGCAACAGGTTCGCCGCGAAGGTCGGCAATGTAGGTGCCAACAATTGGAACAAGCGCAGGTTGATTCGGCTTGCCTCGATGTGGAATAGGAGCAAGAAATGGTGCATCGGTTTCAAGTAGCACGTGATCAATCGGGCACCACTTTGCGGCACGCCGAACATCGTCTGCTGTTTTGAACGTCACAATTCCGCTAAACGACAAATATGCGCCGCGTTCAACGCATGCACGAGCTTCAGTTTCATCACCAGTAAAGCAATGGAAGATTGTTCGCGTAGGAACGCCTTCAGCATCAAGAACGTCAAAAGTGTCTTGCCACGCATTGCGAGTGTGGATAACTAATGGAAGATCGTGTTCTTTTGCTAGCTGAATTTGAGCGGCGAATACTTCACGCTGCACAGCTCTGTCGGAATGGTCGTAGTAATAGTCAAGACCACATTCACCGATGCCCACTACTTTTTTTGATCCAAGAAAAGGCGTAATGGTGTCGAGACCGTTTTTTGCATCGTGTGGGTGAAGACCAATTGTTGCCCACACGTTGTCGTGTTGTGCAGCAATGGCGATTGCCTGCTGTGTTGTGTCGGCATCGGTGCCGATCACGATCATTTTGCTTACGCCAACTTCACGTGCTGCTGTAATCGCATTTTGTTGACCGCCAGGAATGTTTTCTTCGTACACGTGGCAGTGCGTGTCGACCCACTCAAGCGTTGTACTCATGCACTAAGACGTGGAAAGAGCGGCTGACCCTTCACCACTGTTGTGCCACCCGTGTATTGGCCCCACTGCGTATCTTTGCCAATTCGCAAGTCAGTGATTTTTCCTGCAAGACCAATGCGACTCCAAATTTCTTGGGTTGTGGTCGGCAATGCTGGGTTAGCCAAGATCGCGACAATACGCAATGCTTCGAGCGCGTTGCCCATCACGGTGTTGACTGCATCGCCTGGTTCCATTTTCCATGGCTCGTTGTCTTCTAAATATGAGTTTGTAGCGCCAATGAGTTTCCATGTTGCTTCAAGCGCTTTGCTTGGCTGAACTGCTGCCCACGCTTGCGAGGTTTCGGCAACTGCAGTGGCTGCAATTTCTGCAAGCGGGCTATCGGACGATGATGCAGGACCAACGCCACCGCATTTTTTTTCCACAACTGTTGCTACACGTGCAGCCAGGTTGCCAAGGTTGTTTGCAAGGTCGCTGTTGAAACGCTTGATCAATCCTTCATCGCTGAAGTCGCCGTCGTTGCCATAGGTGGTTTCAGCAAGCACGTAATAACGGAAACCATCAACACCAACTACATCAATGAGGTCAAGGGGATTGACCACATTGCCCGTTGTCTTGCTCATCTTTTCTCCGTCAACAAGGAGCCAGCCACCGACAGCCCAACCCTTTGGTGGCTCGATGCCTGCGCTCATGAGCATTGCTGGCCAATACACGCAGTGAAAACGAATGATGTCTTTGCCAATGAAGTGGTAATCAACTGGCCAATTTTCTGCGAATGCTTTGTCGTCGGTGCCGTAGCCAACTGCAGTGATGTAGTTGGCAAGCGCATCAAACCATACGTAGGCAACATGCGATGGATCCCACGGAAGTGGAATTCCCCACGTGAGAGTTTTGCGACTAACCGAAAAATCGTGCAGCCCACCTTTGATGAACCCGAGCACTTCGTTCATGCGGAAGCCAGGAGTGATTGCGTTTGGATGATCTTCGTACCACTTCAGCAATCGGTCTTCAAAGCGTGAAAGACGGAAGAAATAATTTTCTTCTTCCACATACGTGGTTTCTTTCATGTGAATGGGGCACTTGCCTTCGATCAATTCTTCTTCAATGAAATACGCCTCGCAGGCAACGCAATATTGACCGCGGTACATGTCGGCTTCAATATCGCCTGCGTCGTAACAAGCTTGCAGCAGCTTCTTCACGCCGGCAGCGTGGCGAGGCTCGGTGGTGCGAATGAAATCGTCGTGTGTAATGTTGAGCCGCTCCCAGGCCTGAGCAAATAGTGGGGCAATGGAGTCGGCAAATTCCTTTGGTGAAACCCCTGCTGCATCAGCGGCTTGCTGAATTTTGAGACCGTGCTCGTCGGTGCCAGTAAGTAGGTGCACATCTTCGCCAAGCAGGCGATGCCAGCGGGAAACAGCGTCGGCAACGATGGTGGTGTAGGCGTGGCCAAGGTGCGGTTTGGCGTTGACGTAATAAATGGGGGTCGTCGCACTGAACTTTGTCACGTGTCCACACTAATAGTCTGACTAGGTGACTTTTGCCTTTGATTTAGCGACAGCAGTAACACACAAGAGCGATGGCGTGTATGCAGGCGCTGTGCACGACGGTTGGGATATTCGTGGAAACGCAAATGGTGGATACGTCATGGCGCTACTCGCAAATGCAATGCGCAGTGCAGCAAATAGGCCTGACCCAATTTCAATCACCTTGCATTATCTTGCTCCGCTGCCGCCAGGAGATTTTGAAATCATTACGCAAGTAGTGAAACAGGGCAGAAGGTTTACCACGGTAAGTGCGAGCATGATGTTTGGTGGACGCGAAGCAGTGCGCGCGATCGGTGCATTTAGTGAAGCGCCATCAATAGATAGCGGAATTCAGCATCATGGAACTCCGCTCAGTGATGTTCCTTCATTTGAAGAGTGCAAGCGTCGCACGCCAGAAGGCGAAAACATTCCACTTGCACTAATGAGCAAACTTGACTTGCGATTGCACCCAGACGATCGAGGTTTTGCAATTGGTCAGCCAAGCGGTGTGCCGCGAATTCGTGGTTGGTTCACATTTGCCGATGGTCGCCCAAACGACACATTGTCTGTGTTGCTTGCCGCAGACGCATTTCCGCCACCGGTGTTCAACTTGCTCGCGGTTCCAGGCTGGGTGCCAACAGTTGAGTTCACCGTGCATGTTCGCGCAGTGCCAGCACCGGGGCCATTGCGTTGTGAATTTACCGCCAAAGAAATTCAAGGTGGATTGTTTGAAGAAGACGGAATTATGTGGGACGAAAACGG
>JAFMJR010000061.1 GCA_017853385.1 Ilumatobacteraceae bacterium
CAGGAATTGTTGTTCCATTGTGTGCGATGAGAACGAGCCTGCTCTCTAAAAGGCGAGTAGTGAAGTCAACTTGACCAGAATCATGTTTGATTTCAGGACAATGTTCGTTCCAGTAGCTTTTTTGGGGTGCGCCAGCATCTGCGTCTCCATGGTGAATTCGAATGAGTGCATGATCTTTAACCTTTTTCGGCAGGCCATTGAGTGTCTTTGCTAAGTGAGGTAAATACTGGGAGAAATCGGTTAAATCAGTGAAGATTGAACGTGGATATTTCCACAGTTGATCAGTAACGACGAGAAGTTTTCCATCTCGGATGGCTGGCTTAGTTGGTTTTTTTGTACAGGTAAATACAAATGCGGGCAAACACTTCTTTCCCGATGTCCAGCCCCAGGTCAGATATCTGTCCGAAACCGAGAGTTCATGACGTTCAGAAAATGAAGGAAATTGCGAGATACCAAATTGGCCGCCATGTTGAGCGAGAACGAGGCGTGCACCATTCTCGACAGCATGTGCTGCCCAATAATTAAAGGAATCGTCATAAAGATGACGATTAGCAGTGAAAATTACCTTTGGCGATCTTGAACCCCTCCAAGGTTTTGGTGTGTGGCCTAATAATGAGAATCCTTCAATGTATGTTCGCGGCATGTAGCGCTGAGCAAGAGAAATTATGAGATCAGCGTGACGAGTGCTTGATTTAGTTCTTAAAGCAATAAGACTTCGCTTTGATGCATCTAATTCGAATTGCATCATTTGTTGACTTCGCATTCTGCGTGGAATACGAAATAAGCGCATCTGCAAAGCAAACTCTGTCATTCGGGGCAGGTATGTAGCCGAAACATACGAGTGACCTAGATGCTTTGAATTACGTTTGGGGCTGGAAATGCAGGAAGCTAGTTGATCTTTGAGTTCTTCGATTAAACGTGAATCCATGGTTGCTACAACGTCTTCGTGAAGTTGTTCAACAAAGTTTGTATTTTTTGAAAATTGTTGAAACTCAACAAGTGAATTTGCTGGAGCAAACTTGGTTGATGGTTTTTGAATAACTACATTGTTTTCAATTTCGTAAACACGCAACATCACCATGTCAACAAATTGTTGTAGCCAAGCCCCAATGAATATTTCCCAGCAACGGCCGCTGCGATTTACTGAATGGATTGAATTTAGGTTGATTGAAAGCTGCTCAACTACTTCGCGATAAACGGTTTCAGTCTCCGCAAACCACTGGCTTCTTGTCGAATTCAAGGAAATTTTGACCTAATTCAGACGTGCGAATCCGGAGCTGCAAATGGGACCATTGAGCAATGAATTGACATCTCGCCCGTCTTCACATTCTTTTATTAATGAGAAAATTGGCTTTAGGTCAACTAGGTATTGATCAACAAGATCTTTTGTATGAACGGTTGAAACGTAGATACTTGTTCCTGCCAAGTAAGACTTCTTAAGCATTTCTTGCGTGATCAGTGTTTTATATGCAAGTGCGTTCGGAGAATTGACCGAAAAAGATGTGAGTGCGGGGAGCCCGCTGGTCTTAATGGCAACACCAGTTGAAGTGGCAAGAGAATTCCATTGATCGGTGATGTATTTACCCATTTCAGTGATGATGTCCCACGACTTCATTTTCTCCATCACATCAAGTGTTGCTAGTGCAGCTGTAGGTCCGATTCGTTCGGTCCAGAAGGTGCTGCTGATAAATGTGTTCTGAGCAGCTTCCATTATTTGTCGTCGACCAATTACCGCTGTGATTGCGTAACCATTGCCAAGTGCTTTACCGAACATGGCCATATCGGGCTCCACACCAAACATTTTGTGTAGTCCGCCAAAAGTTTGGCGAAAGCCGGAAGTGCATTCATCGAACATCAGTACGATCCCATGCTTTGTTGCAAGTTGACGCACTTTGTCAAGGAAGTTGTCCTCGGGACCAAA
The DNA here is from genome assembly GCA_017853385.1 of Ilumatobacteraceae bacterium. Taxonomy (GTDB): domain Bacteria; phylum Actinomycetota; class Acidimicrobiia; order Acidimicrobiales; family Ilumatobacteraceae; genus UBA3006. Next base: position 1,922 of record JAFMJR010000061.1, read on the forward strand.
ATTGCGTGAAACTTCCATCATGATTGCACCAATGTCGTGTTGGGCGATCAGGTTTTCGAGCTCGTCAATCTTGTTGTAATTAAACGTGAGTACTGAACCTTGCAGGTTTTCTGGAACACCTTTTGGTTCTAGACCAGGTAATAAATGTCCAGCAAGTGAATTCTCTGTTCCGAGGTTTGCTGCCAAGTACCAATCGTGCCAGCCGTGATAACCACAAATAGCAACCTTTGATTTACCAGTAGCTGCTCGTGCGATTCGGATCGCAATGGCATTTGCCTCTCCGCCGGTTCGCGCAAACCTCACCATTTCAGCCCAAGGATGCATCGCGACCAAGCGTTCAGCAAGGTAGACCTCCTCTGGGCAGTTCAAGGTGCTCATGTTTCCATCTCGAACAGTTTTTGCTACTGCAGCATCAACTTCTGGATGGCCATACCCCAATGTGTTGGTGCCAATTCCCATGATGGACATATCAATTAATGGGTTGCCGTCTAAGTCCCAAACCGTATGTCCGTTAGCACGAGAAAAATATGCAGGCCAATGCTCGGGCAGGAACTGATCGGGACGTTTGGAAAGCAACATGTTTCCACCTGGAATGACATTCTTGGCTCGCTTCCAAAGTTTTTGTCCCGTGTTCATAGTTGCGCCTTCATTTCGTTCTATATCTAGATTGCCAGCCACAAGCGACGAATTGTGGTCTATCGCCTCAAGTATTTGAGAAAGAGTGAAATATTTGTTTGGTGCAAAGTGATCCACAACGGCACGAACTACGTCTAAATCTCGTTGTTCGTCAACAGTCAAACGCAAATGCGACGAATCCACCGGAGCTGTGTAGTTCTGCTTCGTGAAATCTGGATGTGATCGTAAGAATGGAGTTACGTGCTCTCGATCAAAAATAGCGGTCGCCAATTTTCCTGCAATTTTCAGTGAATTGGCTGAAAATACCTCAATATCAAACCCATCTGGGTATGTCGGCGGGTTGGTGTTGGAGAGGTAGTCAACTTGTGCATGCAAAAATTCTCGTACTAGATCGTCAACTAGTTGTGGGTCTACGAGTGGGCAGTCACCGGTTATTCGCACAACGACATCTGCAGAGGTTGCATTTGCTGCATCAATGAATCGCTGAAGTACATCGTCTTCCGAACCACGAATCACTTGATACCCCAAGTTTTCAATGAATGACGCAAGGGGATCATTAATTGGATTAGTCGATGTGGCAACGACAATTTTGTTTATCAGCTGAGATTTTGACAAGCGATTGATCAAAAACTCAATGAGTGGAGTTTCCTGTAAAGAAGCCATCACTTTGTTTGGCAAGCGCGTAGAACCAAGTCGTGCCTGAACAATTGCAACGATGTTCACGATCGGCTCCAAACCCGAGGATCAATGAGTTGAGGATCGGTGCTCTCTAAATCTCCTGGAAATGAAATCTCACCATTTGGTATTGATGTCACGATTTGCCGAAGTGAATCGGCGCTGGTGCTTCCAATGACAAGTTTCTTGACAACTGGCTGTTGAAGTGCAAAACCCAAGCAGCAGGAAATCGGTGACAAACCCGTTGATTCAACCCACGAATCAAATTTTGTAAAGAGGTTTGACCAGGTATGGAATCTCTTTGGTCGCTCGTGCGGTGGAGCAATAAGTACGCCTTGTAAAAAAACAGAACGAACGTGTAACTCAATGTTGAACTTTTTCAATAACTCCGACACCGAAAGAATCCGACGATCAAAAATATTTAGAGGAGCCTGAACAATGTCAATTACAAATGAGTTGATCAAATTTTCAAGTTCGTCAGGCTCATAAATTGAAATTCCAAACTTTCCGATAACTCGATCTTCTTTCAATTGGCAAATTGATTCGTATAGCTCTCTGCCATGACGCCCACTCAAGTCACTCGGATTATGCAGCAAAAGTCCGTGTAGCGCATTGACTTTCAACCGTGAAAGCGATGCTTCGATCTGTGTCTGAACCCAGTCGGTGACCTGGGTTGCGTCGACGGGAATCGGCGGAAGTTTGGTGATGAAATCAAAACGCTGACGAGAAAGTTCTCCAAGAAGCGACTCCGACTCGCCGTAGGCAATTGCTGTGTCTACACAGTCAATGCCCTTTTCTGCGGCGAGATCAAGAATGCATGCAACCTCTTCACGACTGAGTGTCTCTCCACCATTCAAGATTCCGTAGGGGAGACCAAGTTGGGCTCCACCGAGCACAATTCGATTCATCAGCCGTCAACCCTATTGGGCTGAGAGCACATTCAGAAGGCTTGAAATCACTGAATTCTGGTCGGATTCTTGCAAATCCGCATACATCGGAATGCTAAACGCCTCTGCGTAATACTTCTCAGCGTTGGGGAAATTCGTTGCATCAAATCCTAATTTTTGGAAGAAAGGCTGGCGATAAATGGGCATGTAATGAAGATTGAGCAAGATTCCATGTTTTTTCATTGCTGAGAAAAGATGGCCCTTGGTGATGTCGTGATTTGAAAACTCGTAGCGAGCGATGTACAGGTGAAATGCAGAAATTACATTCTCAGAAATACTTGGCGCAGTAATTGCAGTGCCAGTAAATGCTTTGTTATAGCGATCAGCAATCTCATTGCGCTGATTGATGAAGCGATCAATTCGTTGAAGTTGGCTAAGCCCGAGAGCAGCCGCGATATCGGTGAGGCGATAATTAAACCCAAGCTCTTGCTGTTCGTAGTACCAAGGGCCGTCATTGGCATTTACGAATTCCTGCGAATTTCTTGTTATTCCATGGCTGCGAAACATCTGCATTTTTTTCGCCAGATGTTCATCTTGTGTAGTCGCCATACCACCCTCGCCAGAGGTGATGATTTTGACTGGGTGGAAACTGAAGATGGTGATGTCGCTGTAGCGACAATCGCCAATTCGCTTTCCGTTGTATGAGCCACCGATTGCATGTGAGGCATCTTCAATTACTCTCACGCCGTATGTTTTGGCAAGAGAATGGATGGTTTGCATTTCGCATGATTGTCCACCCATATGAACAGGAATGATGACTTTTGGCAACTTGTTTTTCTTCCGCGCCTGTTCGAGCTTTTCTTCGAGTGCAGAAGGACTCATGTTGAAGGTTTCACTATCAATGTCTACGAAGTCGATTTCTGCGCCGCAGTACAAAGCACAATTTGCGCTTGCCACAAATGAAATTGGTGAAGTCCAAACGAGGTCGCCTGGCTTTACATCGAGCGCCAGACAGGCAACATGAAGCAAGGAAGTGGCGCTATTGCCAGCAATTGCGTGTTTTGCACCAACAAGATCAGCAACAGCTTGTTCAAATGCGGGAACTGCTGGCCCCTGAGTTAAATAGTCCGATTGCAGTACGGCAACTACTGCATCAATATCTTGTTGATTGATTGATTGGCGGGCGTAGGGGATCACCATGGGGCTAAATAGAACCTATTTTTTCCCTATTGTCTTTGATCCATTTTTGTAATTCCTCAACCGACATCCACTCTGAATTGTTGTCTGATGAGTAATCAAATCCTTCGCCAACAGGTTTGCCATCACCGATTCGTCCGGCATCGGTGCTCCAATTATGGATCGCAGGCAAAATTTTGTAATAGTCGCCATATGAGTAGGTATGTGGAGCGTCATCGGGACTGATCATTTGTTCGTGGAGCTTCTCTCCAGGACGGATTCCGACGATTTCATGCTTGGCATTTGGCACTACCGCTTTTGCGACATCGGTAATTTTCATGGAAGGAATCTTCTTCACATAAATTTCACCCCCTGTCATATCGTCAAAGGCCTTCCAAACAAGTTCAACTCCTTGTTCAAGCGTGATCATGAAACGGGTCATTCGTTCATCGGTGATTGGAACAGAAGACTGATCAGCAATTGAGAGTAAGTAAGGAATGATTGACCCGCGTGAACCCATGACGTTGCCATAACGGACAACAGCAAATCGAGTGTCATTTGGACCCGCGTATGAATTGCCCGCGACAAACAATTTGTCAGAGGTCAGTTTTGTTGCCCCGTAAAGATTGATGGGACTACTTGCTTTATCGGTGGATAGCGCAACTACTCGCTTAACTCCTTGATCAATACAGGCATCAATGAGGTTCATCGCACCGATGACATTTGTTTTTACGCACTCAAATGGGTTGTATTCAGCAGTGGGCACAATTTTTGTCGCAGCTGCATGAACTACATAGTCAATTCCTTTAAGCGCTCTTGAAAGGCGGTCTTTGTCTCGCACATCACCAACAAAAAATCGAACACGTTCGTCATTGACGTAATTCTTTGCCATCTCCCAATGCTTCATCTCATCGCGTGAGAAAATAACCAAACGTCGTGGGTTGTATTTTTGGAGAGTCATGGGCACAAATGTGTGACCAAAGGAGCCAGTACCACCAGTGATCAGAATTGATGATCCGCTAAGCACGATGTAAAACCTCGCTCCTCACTGGAATGCCTTCTTTTTCGAGCATGTGGAT
>JAFMJR010000062.1 GCA_017853385.1 Ilumatobacteraceae bacterium
GTTTGAGAAGTGGTTGACCACACTGTTTCGCCACCAATTTTGGCAATAGACACCTTGACAATTGGCGAAACCAAGCGAGTTTGCGGAGTAATTGCAATTTCGATTGTTGCGGGGTCAAGTGTATTGATGCGTTCAACTGCATGACCGTTTTGGTTAAGTAAGCGAATGGTATTGAAGTGCGCCTCGCCAGTACCCCAGCGTTCTCTGAAATCTGCATCCCGCTCGGTGTGTGTTGCATAGCTTTCTCCCGTGTAGGCAGCAATCACATCAGCAGAGGGACCACGCATTTTTAGGGTGCCTTTTTCGAGCCAAATAACTTCTTGACACATGTTTTGCATTGAAGCAAGTGAGTGACTGACGACAATGATGGTTTTGCCGTCACGTCGAAACTCCTCAATTTTTTCTGAACTCTTGCGTTGAAACGCTTGGTCACCTACACCAAGAACTTCGTCAATCAGTAATACCTCTGGCTCAACGTGAGTGGCAATTGAAAACCCAAGCCGCACGGTCATTCCTGAAGAAAAGTTCTTTACCGGCGTGTCGATGAATCGTTCAAGTCCCGCAAATTCGACAATGCTGTCAAATTGTTGTGTGATGTCTTTGTGGCTCATTCCTAAAATTGCACCGTTGAGAAATACGTTTTCTCGCCCAGATAATTCAGGGTGAAATCCAGCTCCGAGTTCGAGCAATCCGGCTATTTTGCCTCGAACTGAAATACGCCCGCTTTCAGGTCGATAAATGCCCATAAGGCATTTCAACATGGTGCTTTTTCCAGAACCGTTGGAGCCAATTATTCCAAACGTTGCGCTTTCCTCTACATCAAACGAAACGTCTTTTAGTGCCCAAAATTCTTCATACCGAGCACGACGACCACGAAGCATTGCAGCCTTGATGTAGCGATTTCGCTCGTGATAGAGGCGGAAGTTTTTCGATACCGAATCAACGGCAATCGCTGGAGTTGTCATTAGTAATGATTTTAGCGACTACGTGCTTGCGAAAAGCGGCTACGCATGTTGTTGAGTTGCGCTCGCAGGTTTGCAGGAAGCACCTTTGCGTCCCAGTTAATCACTAAAGAATCTGCATGCTCCAAGTAATACTCGAGTTCTTCATTTGGCTGAGAAGAATTTTCATACCACGGCATATGGCGCGCAACATATGGTGGAGAGGTGCGTAGCGAACGATGGTTTAGTTGTCCCTCACCTGGCCGGTACATGGCAAATGTTGTGTCAATTGGCGAATAATAAAAGCCGGGGAAACGTTCGTCGATCCACCATTGCGACTCCCACTTCACAACATCTTGTGCATGTGCATAATGCTCAGGTAAATCATCGATGCGAAGCGAGAAGCCAACTTTGTCTATATCTGGAAAAGTGTTTAAGGCGTGTTCAAAATGTTGAAACACATCTGCAGGGCATTCCTCACATGGAACAACATCAGGGTCAGTCACAATGAAATGCGTGTCAAGCCCAAGTTCAAAGGCGAGGCCACTTAACCAGGGGGCTCGGTGCCCAAGGTTGACATCGTTGTAGCGCACGTTATGTGGTGACGATTTTAAAAATTCAACCAGTGGCGGGTATGTGCTGGCGTTGTCACACAACCAGATATTTTCTTGACCTTGTTGTTCTAGCCAGGTCACTAATTGTTTGAGATGAGTTACCCGATCTCGCACATTGATGATGATCGGGTATTGCTTCATTGTTTGGGCGACTGTTTTTCGTGAAGAAATGGGACAAAACGAATTACGCGTTGGCCAATTTTGAATGCACGCGAAGTTTCAACTTCTGCAACACGCCCACGCAATCGATCTCGCTGGTCAGTCATGGATGTATAAATCGTGCGAAGGTGTTCTAACTCGGTGGTTACCTGCGCGAGCTTGCTTTCAAGTTCATTACGCTGCTCAACGACAGTTTCAAACCCATCGCGAATAGTTCCTAACTCGCGTTGCAATTTAACGAGTTCTGCAATTTTGCTTTCGGTGTATTGGCTGATTTGCTCATTTTTCATGCGCAAGCCATGGGCTTCCGCGAGTAACTCGGTGATGAGTTCGTCGCGGTCGTCTTCGCCAGTGGACACGCAATCATCATATCTAGAGCCCTATAAGCCATAACGAAGTCACATTCAATACCGAAGTAGATTGTGTAGCAATGCATCTTGCGCCAGTCAGCACCCGAACAATTCTTCGGTGGGCTGAGTATGCCTATGTAGCGACGCTGATCTTCTTCCTTACTCAGGGGCCTGTGTTATCGGTGTGGTTTGCAAGCGAAAAAGCAAACTTTCAACCCGCGCTTGCTCCCCAGCTAGCAACTTTTTTAGTCGTTCAAATGCCTGCTTTGATTCTTGTCTCTCGTCAAAAGTTTGACCGCTTCGATCTTGTCGGTCCAATAGGGCTCCTCGGCCTTTTTTGTGCATGTATGGTGGCTTCCACATTGTGGGCAACGAACAGCCAGCACACCATCATCGAATCTGTTTCATTAATTTCCACTTTTATTTGTGGAGTGTATTTTGCAAAACGCTTTTCGTTAGTGGAAAAACTTTCCATCATTGTGGTTGCGATGCAACCCGGACTTTTGCTTTCGCGATATGCAATTGCTCACGACTGGAAAATGTCAAAAAGTATTGAAGGGTATTGGGTCGGCATTTATTTCAATCGCAATTCACTCGCCCCAGTTGCCATGGTGAGTTTCGTTACAGCACTCACGCTGATGTATGTGGTGTATCTCAGAAAATTTGACAAACTTCGAATTTTCAAAATATGCGTGCTGGCAGATATAGCAATTTTTGCATTGGTGATTGTTATTCGAACTCGTTCAAATACCCCATTTGGTGGGTTGCTTGCTGGTAGTGCAGTATTCATGTTTTGGGAAGGCATACGTCGAACTCGGCTTGCATCGTTGCTACACGATTCGCGATCCCGTATTCGCATGTATTCAGCATTTATTGCCCTTGTCGGACTGGTTTCTTGGTTTGCCATGCAGTTTCAATCTCAGGTGTTAAGGCTGTTTGGTGAAACGGTTGACTTCAATGGGCGCAGCTCTATTTGGAAATACAGCTGGAATGGCTTTCTTGACCGGCCGTTGTTGGGTTGGGGTTGGCTTTCCGCCTGGCGCTCGTGGGCATTTATGAAAATGGATTTGTGGTGGACCGTAGAGGGCGTTTCCTGGTCACATAATGCTTATTTAGATGTGCTTCTTGGTGGTGGTGTACTTGCCGTTGTGATATTTGTCTGCGCGGTGGTGTGGGGAATATATCGAATTATTCCCACAAATTTGAATAATCCGATTGATGCATGGCCCGTAGCCTTTGCTTTTTTCTTTCTTGCGATGGCTACTCAAGAGAGTTTCATTATCGGCAACCACTTTTTGTGGATGATTTTTGTTGCAATGCTTTCGTCGGGTGTAACTACGGAGAAGCAACCAGATCAATCATCAGCTGCTTAGCATCTGTGGTTGAGGTAGGAACCGCATCGGTTGCAACGGAGGGTACCTGTACATGTGAAATGAGCGGGTGAGCAGCTCGAATATCAGTTTCTCCATCGCCAAAGAGTTCTTCATGCACCTTTTCACCAGCTCGTAAACCAACAATTTCAATTTCAATATTTTTTCCCGAGTTAGCTACTAGCTGTTTAGCTACGTCATAAATACTGACTGGTGTTCCCATGTCGAGCACAAGGGCTTCACCAGATTTACCAATTGCCCCAGCCTGAATCACTAATTGCACAGCTTCAGAAATGGTCATGAAATAGCGAGTAACGCCACGATGGGTGACAGTAAGTGGTCCGCCGTTTGCAATTTGGTCTCGGAACGACATCAAAACGCTTCCGCGTGACCCAAGCACGTTTCCAAATCGCACCGACATATATTTTCCCGTTGAGACAGTGTTACCAAAGTGAGCGGTAATTCGTTCGGCAATTCGCTTTGAATATCCGAGCACACTGATTGGGTTAGCAGCTTTGTCGGTTGAGATGTTGACAAATACTTTCACACCGACTTCGGCAGAAGCTTCAAGCATGGTGAGAGTTCCAAGAACGTTGGTTTGGTATGCCTCAGATGGATACGTTTCAAGCAACGGAAGATGCTTCAATGCTGCGGCATGAAACACCACCTCGGGTTTTCTTGTTTCAAAAATATGCTTGATTGTTGTTGCATCACGAATGTCAGCAAGCACAGTTTGTGGAGTATTCAAAAGCGCACGACCATGAATCGATAACTGCACTTCATGCAAAGCGCTTTCATCGCGATCAAGCATGATCAATTCAGCAGGATTAAACCTCGCTAGTTGCCTGCATAGTTCGCTTCCGATGCTTCCTCCAGCTCCGGTTACCAAAACTCGGCGGTTCACCAGGTAGTCAGAAATTTGCTGTAGGTCAATGACAATTTTTCGGCGACCAAGTAGGTCTTCGTCTGTCAGGTCGCGAATATCGCTGGTGTCAAGTGGGCGTTCATTTAAGTTCTGAACTGCAGGTAAAACCTTTACATCCATAGAAAACGCTCGAGCTCGAGCGCTGATGTCGCTGATCAATGTGCTGTCTGCTGATGGAATGGCAATGAGCAAGGTGGTTGCGCCAGTACGAGCACGGGCTTGTGCAAGTTGTTCGCGCCCACCCAATACGGGCACTCCGGAAATTACCAAGCGATGTGTGTCAGGGTTATCGTCCAAAAATCCAACGGGCAAATAGGGCGACAGCGGGTTACGCATGAGCGTATTCACCATTTGTATTCCGCCTTCGCCTGCGCCGTACACCAAAATTTTTGCGGCAGTAAGAGCAGAAGGTCGACGAATTTGTTCGCGAATCAAACGCCACAAATAACGACTGCATGCAACAAAACACAGGCCTGCAAAACCGGCAAGAACGATCACGCTTCGAGGAAACGGATTGATTGAGTTATCAAAAAATCGAAGTACAAGCAATATTGAAGTTGTGATTGCGGTTGCGAGCACGAGCCCACCGACTTCATCAAAACTTCCATATCTCCACCTGCGGCGATAGATGCCAACGACATAGCCAACAATCGCATGCACTACGAGCACAACAGGAAGCACACGAATTACTGAGTCCTGTGTTGCACCAAATGGATCGTGGTGGCCTTGATATTCGAATCGAGCGTACGAAGCAGCAATTGCCGTAAGCGACCACAGCACCATGTCAATCACAAACTGAGCGATTGAACTAAGCACAACAAAGCGAGGAGATCGAAGTAACCGCTCAGCAACTATGCGCACACGATCGCTAAAGCCAGTCATTGGGAATCAGTTCGCAGGGTCCGTAATAAGTACACCAAGTACAGTTTTTTGCGCACTTGATAAAACCGACCACGTTGTGGTGATGTTGTTCACTACAGAAACACCATGCGTTGCGACTGGAATCATTCCCGTTTCAGCAGAAACTAAATCTTTTGCAGACAGTTCAGTGATGGCAGGCAGCGCGGCAACTGATATTCCTAGTGGAGAGGTGACGTCATTAAGGCCTTTAGCGAGATCACTGCCTAGCGTCTGATTGTCAACAGGCACAAGAGCAACAGCTTTAAGCGAGTGAATCCGTGCCCGAGCTACGAGCGCTGCACCAACATGCTGAAGTGAAATCGAATTAGTTGTGACAGAACCCAATATGTCACCACTTTCAAAGTGTTGTAACAGTTGACTGCGCGAACGAAGACGCTTGTCAATAAGAGTGAGCTGGAGTGCAATAAGCATTCCTATCAGCGCACCACCCAAAGCACCGAACACATAGGTGGATGTTTTTACCGTAGAGACTGTTGCACCGACAGCAGTATTTGTAGTTGTTAAGAGAGCAAGCTCTCCAGTTATTAGCGGCTTTGCAGCTTTAATACCATCAATTTTTTCAACAACACTTTGTGACTGGGCGGGAAGAGCTTCAAGCATGGCTTGAAGCCTCTCTAAGCCCGAAACGATGCTGGTCTTCCGTAAGTCTTGAAGTTCGACAAGATACGCATCAAGCGCAGTATTGCAATGTTCTACCGACGAATCAGAACACCACAGTGTGTAAGTGGGAGTACCTACAGAAAGAAAAGTGAATTTTGTTTTGCCGTCACCCTCAACTGTGTCAAGGAGTGAAAATCGTTGTTCGGATCTGGTGATTGAAACGTTGACGCTAAATCCCAATTGCTCCGAAATCTTTTCACGTGCTGCGTCCTCTTGAATCCGAAGAATCTGATGTTCAAAACTTGGAAACGGGCTTACGGTTGACGGGTCGACCCCGACAAGTGAAAGCATTGCTGTTTCATCACGCGATTCGTAAACACGAACTACTTCTGTAAGCGAAGGTGTTGCTGCTAGGTCGCTTTCTTGTGACCACATTGCAGCAGTGCCAAGAACAGCCGCAATCAGCACGATCCACC
>JAFMJR010000063.1 GCA_017853385.1 Ilumatobacteraceae bacterium
AGGGAGCTAGCAACGCCACCTGTCACGAACACGTGCTTTGGCATTTTTACTCTCCGTCCGCTCTCATGGTTTTGTCGAAAAACCGGTTACCTCACGACGGGAGATAAGCATAACCTGTCGGCGACTACCGCCGAGAACGCTTGTCTGTCGCCGCTTTGGTCGACACTGTTTTTTGACTGTCTCGGAGCAATTCTCGGGCGTGCTCCAGCGCGGTTGCTTCAGCGACGCCCCCGGACAACATTCGCGCAATTTCTGAGACGCGCTCATTCTCTCCAAGCGTTGTTGCCTGGGCAAATGTCTTACCTTCGCGAACCGATTTAGAAACTTGAATGTGGTTCTGAGCAGCTGCAGCGACCTGAGGAAGATGGGTAACCACCAACACCTGATGACGCTTACCGAGTTCTGCCAGTGCCTGCGCCACGGCAACTGCTGCTTCACCTCCAATTCCCGCATCAACCTCGTCAAATACCAGCGTCTCGGGACCCGACGACAGCACCAAACGCAAGGCAAGCATTGTTCGTGCCAACTCACCACCTGACGCGACCTTAGTTAAGGGCATAACCGGGGAACCTGGGTTAGCCGCCAGCAGAAATACCACGTCGTCCCCTGGATCTTGCCCAACTAGAACTTCGATAACAGCATGTGCCATCGCCAAAGTTCGAAGGTTTTTCTGCACTTTTTCTGCAAGTGGGACTGAACCTTCTCGTCTGGCTTTGCCAACAACCGCCTGGGCTTTTTCAAGTGCGCGAACTGCTGCCACGCGGTCGGCATCAAGCGTTGCCGCACGAGCTTCAAAGGATTCCAGCTCGGCAAGCCTGCTAGCGCTCTCATGACCAAAGGCAATGACATCGACGAGCGAATCTCCATATTTGCGCCGCAGATCCACGAGCAACTGCCGCCTTTGTCGAACTTCATCAAGGCGCGCAGGGTCTTCCTCAATCGATTCGGCGGAGTCTCGAACGTCAGCGGAAAGATCTTCTAACTCACTCTGCAATGCCTTCATTCTGATGACAAATTCAGCGAAAGGCTCCTTGTTATGTAATGCAGCAATCGCCGTTCCAAGATTGTCGGTCGCGCCAGATTCCTCGGCGAGTGAGGCAACTGCTTTCCACAAAGCTTCGCGATAATTCACAGCATCGGCAAGAACATCTTCTTCGCGAGATAGTTCATCGTCTTCATCAGGACCGCTAATTGCAGCATCACGGATTTCGTTTACCTGAAATCGCAGCAAATCAATCTCGCGAGCGCGCATACGATCGTCGCCGCCGAGAGTTGCCAGAGCCGCATCAATTTCCGTCACTGCGGCTCGTGCTGCACGCAAAGGCTCTAGATCGACTCCGGCATATACGTCTAATGCCTCGCGTTGTGCCTTGGCTCCAAGCAAACTTTGATGCGCATGCTGACCATGCATGTCAACCAAGTCACTGCCGTACTCTGCCAACTGGGCAACTGTTGCTAGGCGTCCATTGACATAGGCCCGCGATCGACCGTCAAGTGGAATTGTTCGGCACAAGATGACTTCGTCATCACCAAAAACAAATCGCCCCTCAACACGAGCTTCAGTTGCGCCAGGGCGAATCATTCCAGCATCCGCTCGACCACCTACGAGCAAATTGATTGCTTCAACAATCATGGTTTTACCGGCACCTGTTTCACCAGTGAGTGCCATCAATCCTCGACCTAATTGGATATCGAGAGTTTCAATAACTCCTAGATTTTCAATATGCAGCTCGGTGAGCACTAGTCATCACCTAAGCCAAATTTGGCCCTAACAATCTGGTGGAACTTTGGCTCTTTAAACAATCTGATGAAAATTGCTTGGCATGTGTCGGGCGCGTACACCACAAGATCGTCTTGAGTGAGGCTTGCCACACCTCGACCATCAATTGCTAAGTCAACCGGACGGGTTCCCACAACCTTGATGTGTACCGACTCATGCGGATCGAGAACTAAAGAACGATCAAAGAGCATGTGTGGCGAAACTGGCGTGATGAGCAAAGCACGATGTCGTGGTGAAACCACCGGACCGCGAGCACTCATTGAATATGCAGTACTTCCTGTTGGCGTTGACACAATCAGTCCATCAGCCGAATAACGTGCAAAATCTTGGCCATTGATCACAAGATCCAGCCAAATGGTGTGACCCGATTGATGTTTTTCGAGAACCGCCTCATTTAACGCACGCCACGAAATAGAACCTGATCGATCAGACTTATGCAAAGTTACGTTCAGCATCATTCGAGCGTCGATCACATAATCGGTTCCCGATACGCCAGACTCCCACTTCGATAGAGCTTCAATTAATTCTTCAGGGTCGATCTCGGTGAGATAGCCAAGCGTTCCCACATTGACACCCAAAATTGGCACCGGTGCGCCATCCAGCATGTGCACCGCACGCAGAACCGTTCCATCACCACCCAAACTGATGACGAGATCTGCGTCCATTGCATGACGGGAATGAGCTAAATCGGGAAAGCGCAATGCTTGCGCATCCAACTCATTCATCCACAGTTCATGCTTGCGATCACTGGCCCATTTACGAAGTTCGGCAATGAGACCTGGAATTTCAGGACGAGAGTGATGAGCTACAACGAAAATATTTGCCATTACTTAAACGCCTTCGATGTCATCACGCCTCAAACCTATACCAGACCAAATATTCAACATTGCCCTCTGCGCCTCGGATCGGAGATTCGATTCTCCCGCGTTCGTGCAATCCTTGATTTTCTAGGGATTCACCAACTTCAACTAGCACGCGATCACGGATTTCCTGGTCTGAAATGATGCCCTTTCCCTTGTCCACCTCTTGCTTTGTTGCCTCAAACTGCGGCTTCACTAGCACTACCAAATCACCCGTGTCTGAGAGTCGTGCACGCAACGCCGGTGCAACAGACTTCAAAGAAATGAATGACAGGTCAGCGACAACAATGTCAAAGGGTTTCGAAAACTCGTCTGGCAATTCTGCTTCGACAAGTTGACGAATATTAAATGAGTCAATCACCTTGACTCGTGGATCTTTCGCGATCTTTTCGTGCAACTGCCCTTTACCCACATCAACAGCCACAACTTCATTGATTCCACGCTGCAAAAGACAGTCAGTGAATCCACCAGTAGATGCGCCTGCATCAAGGGCTCGCTTACCGCAAACATCGATGTCAAAAACTGAAAGTGCAGCTTCCAATTTCAGTCCGCCACGGGAAACAAATTGGTCAGCGAGTTTGATGATTAATTCGTCCTGCGCAGATACTTGACGTGCGGCATTGAGAACAATTGACCCGTTGACTCGAACGGATCCATGCAGGATCTGATTACGAGCTTCCTCAATTGACTGACAAAGCCCACGCTGCACGAGCGCTTTGTCAACTGATAAACGAGGTGTACTCATTGTTTAATTCTGTGAGCCAAGAAGAAAATCTGCAAACGAAGCAAGATCGGGGCCGGTGAATGCTGCGTGTGCGAGATCGGTGCTTGCATTTGCAACTCCGCTTTGCACATGTGCAAATCTGCAATTCACCGTTTTGGCAAATTCGCCATCTGTCGATGCCCTGTCTCCAACCATCCAGGCATTCGATAAATCTGTTTCTCCAAGTACTGCTTTGACCAATGTCGCCATAGGCGCATATGGCTTTCCAGCAATCGTTGGTTGCACTCCGCTCGCTGTAGCAACGGCCGCAACAATTGAACCACCGCCAGGAATCACCCCATGTGGTGTTGGATACGTTGCATCATCGTTTGTTGCGATGAACCGCGCGCCACTGCGAATCTTTGCCGACAGTTTTGTTAGTCCCGCGAAATCAAATGTTCGATGAAACGCAACGACCACTGCATCTACTTCGGTGTTCATATCAAAATTTGGATCGTCAGATCGCCCCACAATCACGGCGCCAGATTGTTCAATTGCTTGCGCTACACCCGGACCACCGCACGTCAACACTCGGTCTCCACGTCGCAATAATTTTCCCGCAGACTGCGAGGCAGTCACCACCGAACCCATTGCTTCAATTCCGATGCCTTCCAACACCGACGCCTGCTCGTCGGCAGTTGCGTGCGAATTATTGGTAACAAATAGAACTCGGTGACCGGCTTCACGGATTCGTCGAATCGCATCGACAGATCCCGCTATGGGTTGGTGCATCAGCCAAACAACACCATCTAGATCACACAAAACAGCAGGCTTCAATGGCACACTGTAATTGTGCCTCGTTTTGAACCTTTTCAGGCGCTTCGTTACGGACAAAGCATTCCGCTGAACGAAGTGTGTTCACCCCCATACGACGTGTTGTCGGAAAGCGATCGTTCTGCTCTAGCGAACCAGCATCCGAACAACATCGTGCATATTGATATGCCGGTTTCGTCAACGGGAAATGCATATGAATTTGCAGCATCAACGATGAACAAGTGGATTGATTCGGCCGTACTCGTACGCGACGCATCCCCATCGTTCACCATCTATCGCATGAAGTTCGTTGACTCCACAGGAAAGCAACGAAATGTCGTTGGAGTTATTGGTGCTCTTGAGGTGGTCGATGAAGGCGCTGGTGGAGTGTTGCCTCATGAGCGAACTACCCCAAAGGCAAAAACCGATCGACTAGAACTCACGCGCGCAACCGATGCCAACCTTTCGCCAGTCTGGGGCTTGTCACTTGCCAATGGCCTCTCCCAACTGCTCGCAGAGCCCGCAGAGCTGATGGGATCAGTTACCGACAACAATGGCGTGGAGCACAGCGTTGAACGTGTAACCGATAAGTCTCGAATTACCGCTATCTCATCTGCGATTTCATCACAACCTGTTGTCATAGCTGACGGTCATCACCGCTATGCAATTAGTCGCACCTTCCGCGATGAAACGCGATCGCGCACCGGAAGCAATGACACCGCTGCAGAACTCACGATGACTTACGTCAATGAACTCATTGACGAACAATTGAGCGTTGCAGCAATTCATCGTTTATACGAAGGCATCACCTACAACGAATTGGCTTCAGCGCTGTCGCCTTTCTTTACCATCTCAGATGCTCACCCAGTCGACGAAACTACCTTGAGCGAGATGAACGAACGTGGTGCATTGTGCTTGGTGAGTAAATCGGGAGCCGCGCATTGGCTCACCCCAATTGCAACGAAGTTCGAAGGTGTGAGAAATTTGGACAGCATGTTCCTTGAACATGCATTGCAACACGTCAAACATGAAGTGCGCTACCAGCATGGCGTTCATGAAGTGCAGCATGAGCTCAGCACCTCGCAGGCAACAGCGGCAATATTGATTCGTCCTGTCAGTGTTGCCGAAATTCAGCGCACGGCATACGAGGGTCTACTCATGCCACCAAAGTCAACTTTCTTTACGCCAAAACTACGAACTGGCTTTGTAATTCGGGAGTTACATACGCACTAGTGCGAACCGATTGCCGCCAAACGATCGCGGACGTCAGAGAATCCAGGATCATTGTTTGCGATCTTTTTGAACCATTCACGGGCGTTAATGACGTCGCCTGAACGATCGTACAAATCTGCAAGTACATACCATTCGCGCAAGTGATGTTCACGAACCTTCGCAGGATCTTTCTTAGTTTGCTGCATGATGCGAACTGCATTTTGAATGTCGCCCTTATCCGCCTGTGCGCTCGCCGCAACAATGCGACCTTCAGCAACAATTGCAGGATCAGGTGAAGCATCCTTAAGTTCTTTCCACAATTCATCAACTTTTTCGTAACGCATCAGCGCTCGATAACAGTCAGCAAGAACAGGATGATTCAAGGTGGATGCTGGCATTGCAGCACGCGCCTTTTCTAAATGGTCTGCAGCGTCGCGCCATTGGCCAAGTCGGTACAGCGACAAACCTGCAATCTCGTGGATGAGATGCACTCCCTCACACTCGCGCGTGATTGGGATGATGATGCGCTTTGCATCTTGATAACGACCTTTTTCAAATGCATCGAGCGCAAGAGCAAGTTTTCCGATCAAACGCTTTGCTGCTTGATCGCCAACAATGCCAGCAATTTTCTTGCCGACGGTTGCCTCTACGTGCGCAAGGGCCGGAGCCGATGCACGCTTTTCATCTCGTTCCAAACGGATTGGAGCATCGTTATCACGACTACTTGATCCACGACGTGGTGCTCGCGTTGAGCCTTCGTCTTTCCAGCGCTCAACTTGGTGATCATTGCGTGGTGCCGCATCACGATCGTTGCGACGACCACCTGTGCGTGAACGAACTTGATCGGCACGACGTTGCGCGTCAGTTTGAGGACGTGCTGGACGATCGTCAAAGCTGCGCG
>JAFMJR010000017.1 GCA_017853385.1 Ilumatobacteraceae bacterium
GTCTTATCGCGAGACAAAGCATCTTTAAACGCCTCAAGCACCTTTCGGCGATTTTCGCGAATCTCCATGTCGATGAAGTCGATCACGATGATGCCGCCAATATCTCGCAGACGCAATTGACGTGCGATTTCATCTGCTGCTTCAAGGTTGTTATGAAACACGGTTTCTTCAAGGTTTGACTTGCCAACATTTTTTCCTGTGTTGACGTCGATCACGGTGAGTGCTTCAGTGTGCTCGATAATGAGCGAGCCACCCGATGGCAACCACACTTTTCGATCAAGAGCCTTTCGCAATTGTTCGTGCACTCGATGTTGCTCAAACAGCGGCAAGCCTTCTTTTTCAGCATCGTAATACTCAACACGATCGGCAAACTCAGGATTAAACGCCTGAATGTATTCGCGCACTTCTTCGTACAGCGATGCGTCATCAATAACAATTCCGCGATAGTCGCTGCTGAACTCTTCACGAATTACGCGCACTGCAAGAGGTGGTTCGCGATATAGCAAAGTAGGCGAAGTTGCTTTTTCTGCTTTGGCGCGAATTTCATTCCACTGCTCAATCAAACGTGTGAGGTCTGTTGTCAGTTCATGCTCTGTTGCGTTTTCAGCTGCAGTACGCACGATGATTCCGTGCTGCTCTGGCTTGATGCGATCAAGAATTCCACGCAAACGACGACGCTCACCTTCTGGAAGGCGCTTTGAAATTCCATAAGTGCGTGAATCAGGTATCAACACTACGAAGCGACCAGGCAACGAAACTTCTTGCGTTAATCGACCACCCTTTGCAGCGATTGGGTTCTTCGTCACTTGACACAAAATCATTTGACGCGACTTCAACACCTGCTCAATTCGCGGATCTGGTCCTTGCTCGACAACGTCGTCTTTATCAAACTGCACGTCGCCGCGATACAGCACTGCATTTTTTTGTGTTCCAATGTCGACGAACGCCGCTTCCATACCTGGAAGCACGTTTTGCACACGACCCAGATAGATGTTTCCGTGAATTTGCGTTTCGTCATCTGCAGGGCGCGAAACGTAATGCTCAATCAAGCTGCGGCCTTCCAGCATGGCAACTTGAGTGAACTCTTCGCGAACCTGTACACACATCATGTAGCGGCCAACTGCTTTGCCGTTGCGCTCCTTGCCACGGCGGCGCTCAATCAACTCTGCGTCAGTACCAACAACTGAATTATCTTCGCTACGACCGGTGCTCTTTCGTCGATTGCGCCCTCCGCGCTTTCCACCACGACGGTTGCGACTCTTCGGCTTTGGTTCAGAGTCGGCAGTTGCTGCAGCAGGCTTTGTCGCGTTCGCTCCAGCAGGAGCGGGGCGCGTGTCCCCAATTTGTGGCCTACGAACCAATGCGGCATCTGCTGCTTCTGGACTTGCCATCTTTCCCTCGCGTGGTGGATCCGGCAGTTCAACATCTTGATTAGCAGCAGCCTCACGCGGTGGACGCGGCGGACGGGCCTGACTCGGCTGAGTTGTCTGCCCTGCTACGCCACTTGTGCCAGTAGCACCTTCAACGCGAGTCTTATTGCGGTTGCGACCTCCGCGCTTTCCGCGACGACGCTTTTTTACCCCACCTGGCGTACCCGGAGTACGTGGTTGACCTGACTGTGGCGCGTTTGACTGCGGCTGCTCGGGGGTTGGCGCCCCTGCGCTCATTTCACTCATATTGCTAGCTCGTTTCCTGTATTGGATATCGCACCAGTGCGGCAACGCTGCCCACGCCGTGCAATATCGTCGCGGTCCAGCGCTTCTTCCAGCAGCGACAGTGAGTGTCGCCAGCAGGTTTCGAATCGCTATCGCGTGATCGACCTTGGGAGGGGCAAAGCGCCCATCCGTCCCCTCAGGCTACCCCATAGGGGTAGGCCTTCCTACAGCCTGCGCATGTGGATACTTTGCACCAAACCAATCAAAATTGCCGAGGAAATGAGGTGCGAACCACCGTACGAAATGAACGGCAGTGGCAATCCACTCACAGGAACTACACCAAGGGTCATTCCGATGTTTTGGAAAATCTGGAACATCACCATGGTGAATGCACCACTTGCCAAAAAGAAACTGAACCGATCTCGAGCCATTTGTGCTGTTCGCCAAATGCGCCACAAAATGACGCCGAACAGTCCGAGCACTACTGCACCACCCAACATGCCAAATTGCTCCCCGATTGCTGAGAACGGAAAGTCGGTGAACTGAACAGGTACGTATTTTCCGTTCGTCAATGGGCCCTGCAAATAGCCCTTGCCAAAAAATCCACCTGTTGATACTGCACGCTTTGCATAGCGCACCTGCAACACAATGTTTTCCAAGTCTTTGTTGTTGGAGTTTTGCAAGAACCAAGCAACGAATCGATCGCCTTGATAGCGCAAACTTGGAACTGCTGCCATTAATCCCAACGCTGTGGCAACGAATAGTCCACCGATTAGGGCAAGGTATCGGCGGCGTGCATTACCGATATACAACACGCCTGCAGTACCGGCCAGAATCACCGACGCAGAGCCCAAGTCTGGTTGCATCAAAATAAATCCGCACGGTATGAGAACGATGTACAGCGTCATCACAAAGTGGTGCCAATCAATTCGATCTGGAACTGATTCACTTAAGTAACTTGCTACCAGAACAAGCAAGACTGGCTTTGCTAATTCTGCTGGCTGCACAGAAAACGGCCCAAAGTCAAATGCCAAACGAGCACCACCGGTTACCGCTCCAGCGCCAAGCACCATAACCAGCAACAGCAATACCCCGCCGTACAGAAAACCGCTTTGCGCTCTAAACCAATCGTGCCCAAGTGACATCACTACAGCAATCACCGCCGAAGCAATAATGATGAATAGCACTTGTCGCTGAACATAGACAAAAACGTCAAGGTTCTGATCAATAAGACGCTGTCTGGTCGCACTGAAAACAGTAAATAGCCCAATGATGACTTGAGCAATCACTGCACTCAACAAAATCCAGTCAATGTTGCGAATTGGGTCGGCATAACTTCCGCGAAGACCAAGCGGGTTTGATGACGGCTTACGCGGTAGCACCCGCGATAGAAATGAAAAATCCATTAGTCGCGACTATCCGATCGCCCACCAACCAAACATGACGGGTTGCGCAAATACGTTGGCGTTGCAGCAAGGCTGGCGTTGGTATTTAACGGATCAGCTGCATTAACTGGGTCAAAGCGATACTTCCCTGCAAGCGCAACATATAAGCACTTCACAACAGGAGCAGCCGCTTGAGATCCGTAACCAGACTTTTCTAAATAAGCAAAGGCCGCATATTTGTATTCGCCTCTCGGGCTCAAGCTAAAAGCGCCAAAGGCCGAAGAGTCATTCCACGGAAGGTTTCCAAAACCTTGAGCAGTTCCCGTTTTGCCCGCAATGGGCAACTCTGCATATGGATAGCCACGGAACAGCAACTCCCCAGTGGTCTTGTGATACGAATCAAAATTCACACCTGGACCACGAATCACTCGCTGCAGTCCGCGCACGATTGGGTCTCGACGATCTCCAGACATATCAACTGTGTTCACGGGCTGCTCGTCATCAAAACGCTCGACTACTTGAGATGAACCCGGAATATCAACAAAACTGATATTTGCAATTCCTGGCTTGATGTCTTGCGTACCTGGTTGCAAAATTGCTTTCACCACATGCGGTTGCATGAGGTTTCCACCATTACCAAGTACCCCATATGCAGCTGCAACTTGTATCGGTGTTGCTGACAGCAATCCTTGACCAATGGAAAACAGAATTTGGTCTCCCACGTAATATGCCTTGCCAGACTCTTGAGAAATTGCGCCGATATCTGCCATTCGTTTCTTCAACGCTTTGCTTGGAATCGTGCCCGCGTATTCGTATGGCAAGTCAATATTGGTTGGAGATCCAAACCCAAATCTTCGAACTTCATTTTCCAAAATTGGTTGATATCCGCGCTCTGTCAAAATTTGTTCACCAATTTTGTAAAAGAATGCGTCACTCGAAACTGCGAGTGCACTTTCAACATTCACTTCCCCATAGCGACATGGGGCACCAGTTGATGCACAAATTGCATTTCGGAATACGCACTTCACACCGTCTTGACAGCGACCGTTAGGAATACTTTCAAGTTTGTATGAACCTAAGTCGCGATATTTGTAGTCAGCGCCACCTGGAAGCTGCCCAGTGTTCAGTGCCGCATAGGCAACAAATGGTTTGAACGAAGATCCAAGGTTGTACCTTCCCGACACTGCGCGATTTACCAAAATTGACAAGTCAGGGTCATCGGTCTTTGGAAACACTTGAGCAAATTTTTCAGTTGTAACTCCAGCAGTAAACCAACGAGAGTCAAAGCGCGGATACGAAGCCATCGCCAACACCTGACCCGTGTCTTGATGCAACATCACTACTGAACCTGCTGGTGCTTTGTAATACACGGGGTCCGGAAATGCAGGGTCTGGAGTTCCGTCTTCAAGTTTGATGATGCCAGCTTCAACACGTCGACGCATCGCCAATTGCGTTTCAAGTGCTTGCTCCGCAAATTGCTGCATTTCCATATCAACTGACAACACAATGTCATTGCCAACTATTGGCTCAACACGCTCTTCCAGACGAAGCAACTTTCCTTGAGCGTTCACTTCGTAACGGACATACCCAGGCGTGCCACGGAGAACGGTTTCATATGACTGCTCTACCCCGTAACCGCCAACACGTTCGTTTGGGTCGTAGCCAATGGATTTGTAGTACGCAAGATTTTTCTCCAAAATCGCGCCCATGTAGCCAATGACATGGCTTCCTATTGCGCCGTATGGATAATTGCGTTTCCAATCTTCACGGACATAGATACCCGGATAGTCCTCTGATCTTTCCATGAGAAACTGAGCAGTCTCTTCTGAAATATCTTCTTTTAACGGCAAAGCTTCAAGCGGCCCAAATCGTTTATCTTCGTATCGCTTAAAAAGGCCTTCAACTGAAATTTGCAGAGGTCCAGAAAGTCGCTGAAACATCAACAGACGGTCTTCGGGATCTCGAATAACTTCGCGATCAATAGTTGCCGTCAGTACTCGCTTGTTATCGGCAACAACTCGCCCTTTGACATCCAAAATTCTGCCGCGTTCTGGGTACAAGCGAATGGTTCGGGTTCGCACTGACAACACAATTTGTTCGTTAGATTCAGCCTTTACAGCCTGCAAGAACCACATTCGCACCGAGAGAGTTCCAAGCAGTACAAGAGCTACTACACCAAGTGAGAGCAATCGTCGCGATTGATTATTTGGCGGCATTTTCCTAACTACCCAACCAAAGTTTCTTTAAGCGTCCAGCGTGTTACCGGCAAAAGCAAAGGAGCGAGAAACAAATTCATGATTCCGACAATCAGTGCAACGAGCAGCACGCGCCACTGCACCCACCCACCAAGGCCGACCATCGCTTGCGAAACAGGAAACAAAATCTCGCCAACAGCACTTGCCACACCAACGGCAATCGCTTTATTCCACCAACTTGATTCGCGAACGAAATAAGGAAACACCCCGGCAACAAGTGCTGTGGCGCCCAGCACTAAAGAAGCCAACCCAAGCGGTGTTGTCAAGACACAGTCGTACATCAATCCGATGACTAGACCTGCAATTGCTCCAATTTCTGCTCCATACACCACACCAGCACATGCTGCGAACAAAACCATGACCTGCGTCATCACGCCAAATGGTCGCATGTCGTTGAGCAAGGTTGTTTGCAAGCCAAGCAATACCGACGCAACCAACACCAAACGTGTCCAGCGCGAAGCCAACACGCGCAACAGTCGTGCACTCAAGGCTTCACCTGCTCAGTAATTGGTTGGTACAACAAGATTCGAACAAATGAAAGGTTTGCCAAGTCTGCAACCAAGTTGATTTCAAGCACAGGTCCAGACGTGCCAATTCTGTCATTCACCTTTGACACAGTTCCCACCACAATGTCTGGCGGAGCCAGACTTAGCGATCCACCCGAAGTAACAATTGGTGCGCCAGGAAGAATGGTGCCAAATCGCTGAGCGCTATCGATAAATCGCACAATTGGAACTCGAGAAGGACCGCGGCCTTCCAAAATTCCGGTCTCGCGAATTGGCAAGTTGCCACTTGCTGGAATGGTCAATGCAGGCGTGAGTTGCGGAACGTTGACGGTGACATTAACCGTGGTCAACGGCATCGTGGTTGTGCCAGGAGTAAATCCAGGAATGTTTGACGTTGCTTGAGTGGTTGGGATCGTCGTTGTCGTCGTAGTTGACGTGGTTGTGGTTGCCGAAGCTTCTGGATCATTAATTGGTGTAGCTGCTTCAGGGTTATTAATCACCTTTACCGACAACGCATATTCGGGATCAGTAATCAACATCACGATTGAACGTCGAGGAAATACCTTTGTGATTTTCCCAACAAGTCCTGCAGCGTTCATCACAGGCATGCCCACTTTTACGCCGCTATCGCTGCCCTGATTGATTTCCACACTCTGTGAATAGTTCGACGGAGAGTCACCGATCACTTGAGCGCTCACTGAATTGATTCCCGCAAGTGTTGGCAATCCGTTTAGTGCTAACAACTCTTGCGAGAGGCGCACAGAAGCGGCAGCGGCTACGGCAGCGCCTTCTTGTTGAGCAATCTTTTCACGAAGCAAATCGTTTTCTCTGGTTACTGCGTTGTAATGAGTGATGCCATGCCATGCATTGCCAATTGGACGAGTGATTACTCGAGTTACGCCTTCAATTGGCCGAAAGAACACGCCAAATGTTCCACGCAATACAGATGTCGAAGCACTTCCCTGCAGGTCGAGCGTGATCAAAATGATTGAGGTCAGCGACAGTAGTGCGATTGCTCGTTTTCGTTTTGCCGAAATTGCAGACACAATCGTGTACCAATTCGACCTAGTCGAATGAGGTCTGCGTGGTCAGACCCTTCATCGCTTCAATGTTGTCCAAAGTAAGTCCACAACCAAGAACCACTGAGTACAGCGGCTCTGGAGCAAGGTACGCATGGATACCTGTTTCATAGGTGACTCTCTCGCACAAACCAGCAAGCAGCGCACCTCCACCCGACAGCACCAGGCCATGACCAATGATGTCTGCGGCTAATTCGGGTGGTGTCCGTTCGAGAGTCGTCTTAATTGCAGCAACAATGGTGCCAACAGGTTCGTCAAGTGCAGCACGAACGTCTTCGCTTGTGATCACTTGAGTGCGAGGAAGTCCAGTAGCAACATCTCGACCACCAACATCAGCAGTGAGTTCCTCTGCAAGTGGCCAAGCAGAGCCCAATTGCAACTTCACTTCTTCTGCAGTGTTCTCACCAATTTCCAATGAAAACTCTCTGCGGAACATCGCAACGATTGCGTCATTCAATTCGTCGCCAGCAACCCGAGCAGAGTGGGCGGTAACGATGCCACCCATTGAAATGACAGCAACCTCGGTTGTGCCGCCGCCAATGTCGACAATGAGATTTGCACTTGGCAAATGCACGGGCAAGCCGGCACCGATCGCAGCAGCCATCGGCTCTTCAATGATGTAGACCGGACGACGAGCGCCAGCAAATTCCGCCGCGTCTTGAACGGCACGCTTTTCAACACCTGTAATTTCCGAAGGAACGCAAATGATCATTCGCGGCTTGTTCCATTTACTGGTGTGCACTTTTTGAATGAAGAATCGCAACATCTTTTCGCACACGTCAAAGTCGGCGATCACACCGTCTTTAAGAGGTCGAACGAGTCGAATGTTTTGTGGAGCACGCCCCCACATCCGTTTTGCTTCAAACCCAACCGCAACCAATTGGCCGGTACGGCTATCTACTGCTGCCGTACTTGGTTCGTTAAGAACTACACCTTCGCCTTTGACATAGACCAGCGTGTTCGCAGTACCCAAGTCGATGGCGATATCTCGCCCCAACGAAAGTGAGCCTCCACCAGCCATGTATTAGGTCTCCTCAGCAGGCGACGCGCGCCTTTCGCCTACAGGTTTGGAAAAAAGATACCAATTTCACGGGCTGCAGATGCTGCAGAGTCACTTCCGTGAATGAGGTTTTCGGTAAACAATGTGCCGTAATCACCACGAATGGTTCCAGGAGCAGCGTTTCGTGGGTTTGTTGCACCCATCATGTTGCGCAAAATTTCCCACGTATCTTCTGGTCCTTCCACAACCATGGCTACCACCGGACCACGCGACATGAAGGAAACCAGCTCTGGGTAGAAACCCTTGCCCTTGTGTTCTTCATAGTGGCGCTCGAGAATTGCGGCATCAAGTGTGCGCAGTTCCATTGCGACGATTTTGAGGCCTTTGGTCTCAAAACGGGAAACGATGCTGCCCACCAATTGGCGTTCGACTGCATCTGGCTTAAGGAGGACGAGGGTTCTGTTGCTCACGGACTACAGGTTACGGCGCAAATAGGTGCGCGCACTACCCACTACATATAAAGATCCCGCAATTAATACGGCATCTTCTGCACGTGCGTCCTTGAGCGCTCGTGAACACGCCATTTCAACTGTCTCACAGACCACCACGTCATCACAACCCATCTTGCGCGCCTGCTCCGCAATTTGTTCCCCGCTCATTCCACGTGGTGAAGGAGCAGTGCAACAGACCACTAAATCAAATTCATCAATTCGCAATGCTGACAACAACTGCTCTGGGTCGCGCCCCATCAGTTGCCCTACTACTGCAATTCGTCGACCCTCTGGAGAAAAATCATCAAAGAAGACTTGCGCACACACATCGGCTCCAGCTGGGTTGTGCGCGCCATCAACAACGACCATCGGTTGACGCCCAAGCACTTCAAACCTGCCTGGCATCTCCACCATTGCAAGACCTTCACGAACGACATCGATGTTGAGTTGAGCATCAAAAAACTCTTCAACTGCAACTAAGGCAATTGACGCATTGTCTCCTTGATGCATTCCATGAAGTGGAACCATGAGTTCTTGATACAACGCACGCGGAGTGCGCACATCGAGCAATCTTCCGCCAACTGCCAACTCATTATCTACACATTCAAAGTCTTCATTTCGTTTCAGTGTTTTTGCAGAAACTGCACTTCCCCACACTGCATCAAGTTCTGGATTGATATCACCGATCACAAGCGAACTGTGTTCTTTCGAAATTCCCATTTTCTCTTGTGCAATATGAGCAAGTGTTGGCCCAGCAAACTCCATGTGGTCAAGAGCAATGTTCGTAATGACAGCAACTTCAGAACGCACCACATTTGTTGCATCCCACCTGCCGAGCATGCCCACTTCAATTACTGCCACGTCCACGGCTTCGTCTGCGAAATGACGAAATGCCGCAGCAGTAACAATTTCAAAATACGTTGGCCTCACTCCGCATATTGCTTCTGCATCAGCGATTGCAGCAACACATTCCGCAAACGCTTCCTCTGTAATTGGAACACCATTGCGCGAAATACGTTCTGTGAGGTGCTCAAGATGTGGACTTGTGTAAGTGCCAACATGCAAACCGTGCGCCATTAGCAACTTGGTGATGATTTGAGTGGTTGAACCTTTGCCGTTTGTGCCTGTTACGTGAATAACTGGGTAACTGAGTTCTGGATGCGCCATGACATCCATGAATGCCGAAATGTTGTTTAATGAAGGCGATTCAACACGACCAGTTTTTTCGTAGCTTGCATGCTCGTCTAAATAAACGAGAGCCTCCGCGTAATTCATAACGGCGAGACTATGGGTTAAGAAGCAGCGCGACGCTGACGGGCAACACGTGCCGTGCGAGGAACGATGGTTGGATTGGCTTTGCTCACCACTGAATCCACCTCAACAATTACCTTTGCAACATCAGTACGACCTGGAAGTTCATACATGGTGTTGAGTAGTACTTCTTCAAGAATTGCACGCAACCCTCGAGCACCAGTACCGCGGGCAAGAGCCTGATCAGCAATTGCGACCATGGCATCAGGCGTGATTTCCAATTCAATGTCTTCGAATTCAAAGAACTTTTGATATTGCTTTATTAGTGCGTTCTTTGGCTCAGTAAGTATTTGAATAAGCGCGTTCTTGTCCAAACTGTGAACAGCACCAATCATTGGTAGTCGTCCAATGAACTCAGGGATCATTCCAAACTTTTGCAAATCTTCTGGCAATACCTGCGCGAACAATTCGCCAGGGTCTTTTTCGGCTTTTGAGCGAACATTTGCGTGGAATCCAACACCCTTGTGGCCGATTCGCTGCTCAATAATGGTGTCAAGGCCGGCAAAAGCTCCACCAACAATGAAGAGCACATTTGTGGTGTCTATTTGAATGAACTCTTGATGTGGATGCTTTCGGCCACCTTGAGGCGGCACTGCGGCAACCGTACCTTCAAGGATTTTTAGCAGTGCCTGCTGTACTCCTTCGCCAGAAACATCTCGCGTGATTGAAGGGTTTTCACTCTTTCGGGCAACCTTGTCGATTTCATCGATGTACACGATTCCCTTTTCGGCTCGTGCCACATCAAAGTCTGCAGCTTGCAACAATTTCAACAAAATGTTTTCAACGTCTTCGCCAACGTAACCAGCCTCAGTGAGCGCTGTCGCGTCAGCGATGGCGAAAGGAACGTTAAGCAGTTTTGCAAGTGTCTGCGCCATGTGCGTTTTACCGCAACCAGTTGGACCGAGCAACAAAATATTGCTCTTTTGCAATTCAACTTCATCTTTGCGAGTGCTGGTCGCTTTATGCATCACGCGTCGGTAGTGATTGAACACCGCAACCGCAAGCACTTTCTTTGCTTGATCCTGACCAACTACATATTCGTCTAGAAACGCACGAATGTCACGTGGAATTGGCAATTCCTCTACGCCAACTGTTGGAGTCTGCGTAAATTCTTCGTCAATAATTTCGTTGCACAGGTCAATGCACTCGTCGCAGATGTACACACCAGGACCAGCGATGAGTTTCTTAACCTGCTTTTGTGACTTTGCGCAGAACGAGCACTTCACCAATTCTGCGGTGTCACCAAATTTTGCCATGAGTTATTTCCGTACTTCAGCGAATCGGACCAGAACGGTCGGTCAGTGAGCGGGTCGTAATGATTTCATCAATAACGCCGTAGTCAAGAGCTGCTTGAGCTTCAAGCGTGAAGTCGCGATCAGTATCAACATGAATGCGGTCAATGGTTTGTCCGGTGTGCTTCGACAAAATTTGTTCGAGCAGTTCGCGCATGCGCAAAATCTCGCGCGCCGCGAGCTCGAGATCAGTCACTTGCGAGTAGCCAACTTGACCGTACGGCTGGTGCAGCAAAACGCGAGCGTGCGGCAAAGCCAAGCGCTTGCCTTTTGTTCCGGCAGCAAGCAACACTGCTGCCGCAGATGCTGCTTGGCCCAAACAAATGGTGGCAATGTCGTTCTTAATGAACTGCATTGTGTCGTAAATAGCAAATAGTGCAGTGATGTCTCCACCAGGGCTATTGATATAGATGTTGATGTCTTTGTCTGGGTTTTCGCTCTCTAGGTGAATGAGCTGAGCACAGATCAAGTTGGCGATGGTGTCGTCAATAGGTGTACCGAGGAAAATAATGTTTTCCTTCAGCAACCTGCTGTACAGGTCGGACGTACGCTCACCGCGGCTTGTTGTCTCGGTGACACTCGGAATGTAGTAATTCCGCATCACATTGTTTTCACGCATGGTGCATCTCCTCAGGGCGAACCGTCTGGAAACGATGATAGTTGCGGGGGCTCACGCCCTTGTGTCAATTAGGTGTGCCACTTGCCCATTTTGCGTAACA
Source organism: Ilumatobacteraceae bacterium (assembly GCA_017853385.1). GTDB lineage: Bacteria > Actinomycetota > Acidimicrobiia > Acidimicrobiales > Ilumatobacteraceae > UBA3006. The sequence continues at coordinate 11,694 of JAFMJR010000017.1, forward strand.
ACTGTCACGAAAAGGGGCAGAAAATCTGATTTACGACAGAAAGCGTTATTCGCCGTCTTCTTCGCCAAACAAGATTTGAGCACTAATTGATGCGCCGTCTGCATCTACCAAGGTTGAATTACGCAACAACCAATCCACAGCTTTCGACTTGCGAATCTGCGCTTCGAGCTCTGAAATCGCATCATTTTGCTCGTACACCTTGCGCACCTGAGCCAACTTGCGACCAGCTTGGGTTGCAATGCGTGTGAGTTCTGCTTCAAGGTCATCGGCGTCTGATTCAAAACCCTCGGCAAGTGCAACTGCGCGCAATGCGAGATCAATTTTGACTGCCTTTACCGATTCACCACGAAGCGACTCAACAAAGGTTTCTGGCGTTTGACGCGTTGCTGAAAGCCACTGCTCAAGCGCAATACCCTGTGCTTGGAATTGCTCAACCGTTCCGCGAACGCGTGACTGCAAATCACTATTCACCATTGACTCAGGTGATTCAATGTCAACGAGTTCAGCGAGCGCAGTTGTTGTTCGATCAACGAACACACTTCGTGCCTGATTCAACTTCATGTCAGCCAATCGTGTACGCAACGCGGTCTTCCATGCTTCTACCGAATCGAACTCTGCAACATGGTTTGACACCCACTCATCAGTGAGATCTTCGAGCACCATCTCTTGCACTTTCTTGATCACCACTGTCATGTCTGCATCTTCAGTGGTGCCGTTTGGCGCTTCGGTGTACTCCACTTTGTCGCCAGCTTTTTTGCCGATCAACTTGTCATCAAAGCTTGGTGAAACCCACGCCTTGCCCACTTCGTAAGCCCAATCTTCAACATTGAGTCCTGGCACAGGATTACCTTCTCGAACTCCGCTGAGATCAAGCGAAACATGATCACCCTTTACGATTGCGCGATCGACATCGACCAACTTGCCGTGGCGCGAGCGTTCGCTGCGCATTGCATCTTCAACTTCGCTGTCTTTCACTTCGATTGAAGGAAGTTCAACACGCAAACCCTTATAACCACTTACGGTGATGACCGGGCGAACTTCGCACGTTGCATCAAAACCAACAACACCTTCGACTTCACCCTTTGTTACTTCAATTGAAGGAGTTGCAATGAGATCAATCTTGTGTTCGCGAACTGCCTGTGAGAGGTATTCAGGAACAGCGTCTTGGATCGCTTGGGAGCGCGCTGCCCCAGTTCCAATTTGTGCCTCCAGCAATTGGCGAGGCGCCTTGCCTTGACGGAAGCCCGGAATGCGAACTTCTTTCGCGATTTTGCGGAATGCCTGGTCGATATTGCGGTCAAATTCGACCTCGTCAATTTCCACCGATACTTTGACTTTGTTGCCCTCGAGGGTCTCAATAATGGTTTTCACAGGGCGCAAAGTGTACCCTTTGCATTCGTGACAGCCTCGTGGAAACCTCATGCACTCGCAACGCCCCATGAGGGCCAGATCAACCTAAAGATGGGAGACAAGGTCTCCTTGACCACCGAAGTGGATGGCATTCCTGTTGGCACAGAGGGCAAGGTCATTTTGGCCAACGGCTTTAACTGGCTTCGTTATCGCGTGCGTTTCACAAACGGCGTTGAAATTGGCGACCTTGATCATCGCCACTTGCAACCAATTGGAAAAACTGCACGCCGATTGGCACGCGCAGCAAAACGCGCATAATTTTTCTCACGCCGTTATTTCATCTGTCATCGCTAGGATGAAGGCCTAACGGAGTGTGGCGCAGCTTGGTAGCGCATCTGGTTTGGGACCAGAGGGCCGCAGGTTCAAATCCTGCCACTCCGACCATTTCATGAGCACTTCAGAATCTGCAGACGAAACGATCAATGCGATCCGAGCTGCAAAGTACGTCTCGTTTGTTTCAACACGCAAGAACGGCACGCCAGTTGCCACACCAGTGTGGATTGCACCGCTTCCTTACCTAGGGCCTCATGTTTTCGGTTTCACCATTGACGCGAACGCTGGAAAAGCAAAACGGCTTGCACACACCAACACTGTCACGGTTCAGCCATGCGATGTTCGTGGCCGCATTTCACCCGGCTCACCACTAGTTGCCGGAACGGCTGTTGTTGTGAGTGGCGCCGAGGCTGAAAAAGTACGCGATGCCATCGCCAATAAATACGGCTTCACCTACAAATTATTTTCTGTGTACCTGTGGTTCTCCGAACACTTCGGAAAAGGCAAAGATCAACCCGAAACTGCAGTTGTTGTGACGCTTACGGCGTAGTCATTAATTCGCTATTGAATACGAATCAATTCGCGACGTCATTGAATCAAGCACTTCGCTGATCGGTCGCACGCCAATACCAACCGTGTCAGGAACTTCGATGTATCCGTCGACCAACTCAAATGGCGTTGTTACATCTTGCGTGAAGTAACGCTTCGAAGCCGACGTGTCTCCCGGAAGAGTAAATCCAGGAAGTGCAGCAAGTGCCAAGTTCGCTGCACGACCGATTCCGGTTTCCAACATTCCCCCGCACCACACCGGAATACCTCGCGACATGCACAGATCATGAATCCGTTTTGATTCGAGATATCCGCCAACACGACCAGGCTTGATGTTGATGATGGAACACGCGTTGATATCAAGCGCACCACGCGCAACGTCGTACGACGTGATTGACTCATCTAAACAAATTGGAGTACCCACTCGTTTACTGAGTTCAACGTGCCCAACGATGTCTTCCTCCGGCAAAGGCTGTTCGATGAGCAAAAGATTGAACTCGTCAAGCTTGGCAAGATGCGCCGCATCGTCAACTGTGTATGCGGCATTTGCATCTACTTGCAAAAGCATGTCAGGGCCAAATGCTTCACGAACTGCGCGAACACGGTCAATGTCTAAACCTGGCTCAATTTTCAGTTTGATTCGCACGTAACCATCGGCTCGATAATCGGCAACGACTTTCAGCAAGTCGTCAATTGTCGGCTGAATCCCAACCGAAACACCAGACGCAACCTTGGTTTGTGTTGCCCCTAAAAACTTTGCAAGCGAAATGGATGCCTTGCGCAGTTGATAATCAAGTAACGCCGCTTCAATCGCGGCTTTAGCCATGAAGTTGCCACGAATTACCGAAGCACTTTGCACAAATTCTTCAGCTGTTGTCGTACTCTTCACCATGGGAATGAGATAGCGCTTCATCACCTCTTCACATCCATCTACGTATTCAGATGAATACAACGGTGCAGCCATAGCTACACATTCGCCCCATCCCTCTTCGTCGTCGCCAATCACATGGACATAGAGCAAATCACGATCAACTTCAGTGGCAAACGAAGTCCGAAACGGCGAAACCAAATTGATGTGAGCACGAACAAGTTCAATTCTGCGAATCATTTGTGGCCTTTACTCAATACGTATGAAAAATCTGCGCTTAATCCTCGCACGAAATATCCTTTGCTCACTGCGGATTCAAAAGCCGCACGTTGCTCAGCTCGCCACCGTTGCGCATTTGCGCGATCTGTTTTTCTTAAACTTTCGATATCGCCTGGAGTTGCAATCACGAGATCTTCCTCTTGGGGCTCAACCAGTGAAAGTGATTTTGGCTCCTCGTTAGCGATTACATCCCAACGCACAAGAACCCGATCACTTTGTTCGCCGGCGTTGATCCCGTCATCAAGTTCGCCATAAAAATTTTGGTAGTAGTTCGTGACTCTTGCCCCAAGCTTGACCATGTTGAACCACGCATTTCGGCGCACCAGTGGGTCAAATGACCACGTGATAGTGGCAAATCCGTTAGTACGCGCCCACTGCCATTGATGCATCTTCAACTGTGCGCCTATTCCTTGACCGGCATGCGTCGCAACAACACCTGCCGCATGGGAATGCAAGTTGAGATGCCCCTTGTCATGTGAAAGCGACTTTCCCACAATGGCGAATGCCGCGCCAACAGGACGCTCACCGTCCCACACCACAGACCCATACGCGCCGTTATGAATCGATGCAACAATGATCTCTGGAGAAACCATCGTCTTCACAGACCACACCTCATCAAAAACCCGTGAAATCACTGCCGCATCTGCAGGGGTATGCGCAAGCTGAAATCGCAGAGGATTCGACATTGGTCAAAACTCTATCCATCGGCAAAGATAGGTACATGTCCGTAAAAGTCACCGTTGTTAACCACCCTGTTGCCGCCGAAGCACTCACGCACTTGCGTGACCAAAATTCGTCAAATCAATTTTTTAGAGCAGAAATGCGCAGACTTTCACTAGTGGTGATTGCCGAAGCGTTACGTGACGTCCCCACTACAAAAGTTCGGGTAACAACACCGCTTGCCGAAACCGATGGAATAAAGATTTCGCAGCGACCAGTACTTGTGCCAATTTTGCGCGCAGGTCTCGGCATGCTTCCCGCCGCGATGGAACTTCTGCCGGATGCAGACATTGCTGTTGTTGGAGTGCAACGAGATGAAGCAACACATCAGCCGAGTGAATACGTAGCCAAGCTTCCTTCGCGCCTTGATGGAAGACACTGCATCGTGCTCGACCCAATGCTCGCAACTGGCGGCTCGCTTGAATACGGATGCAAGTTGCTCGCAGCACGTGGAGCACCTCAACCGATCACCATTGCTTGCGTGCTTGCCGCACCAGAGGGAATCGCCTACTTAGAAAAATCAGGGATGGATCTTCACATCGTGACAGCATCAATTGATGAGCGTCTCAACGAACACGCATTCATCGTTCCTGGACTTGGCGATGCAGGTGACCGTCAATTCGGTCCGCCAAACTGATCAAGATTATTTAGAGCTCTTTTAACCGACAAACGACGCCACGACGTCGTTGTACAGATCCAAACTGATTGTTCGGGTTTTTCCGCTCGTCACCTTCATTGATTCGCGCTTAATTTCTCCGCTACGCAAAACAACCATTTGTCCAAATTCTTTATTCACACAAGCATCAACAGCAGCAAGACCAAATCGTGTTGCCAACACACGGTCATAACTTGTTGGAGTGCCACCGCGTTGTACATGTCCAAGTTGCACTAAACGTGATTCGTAACCTGTTCGGGTTTCTAACTCACTTGCAATCACTCGCGACACATCGCCGTTGTATGCGTGTCCGTTCTTATCAACTGTTGGCGGTGGAATTTCCAACGTGCCTGCCTTGGGCTTTGCTCCCTCTGCAACAACAACGATTGACGCGTATCGACCGTTGGCGTGTCGACGCTTGACGATCTCAGTGAGTTGACCGATGTCAAAAGGTGCTTCCGGCACCACTATCGCGGTCGCCCCTCCGGCAATCCCCGCATTGAGGGCTATCCACCCCGCGTCGCGGCCCATCACTTCCACCACCATGATTCGATCATGGCTTTCAGCTGTGGTGTGCAGGCGGTCAATGGCATCGGTTGCAATTTGCACTGCAGTCTGGAAGCCAAAGGTGGCATCGGTGCCCACCACGTCGTTATCAATGGTTTTTGGCACTCCAACGGTAGGAAGGCCGTATTCCTCGTACAACCGTGACGCAACAGTGAGCGAACCATTACCGCCGATTACAACTAAAGAATTTAATTCCAAATCACGGAAAGCCTGTTGCACATTGGCAACGCCGTCATCGGTGTCAAACGGACCACCACGACGAGTGCCCAAAATGGTTCCACCTTTGGGCGCAATTCCGCGCACGTCGTTGGTTTTTAGCAACGAATATCGCTGCTCCATAACGCCGTCCCAAGCGTCATAAAACCCAATGATTTCAGCACCAAACTGGGTTTCAGCTTTTCGAACGATGGACCGGATCACCGCATTAAGTCCGGGGCAATCGCCTCCACCTGTCAACACGCCGATTCGCATATGAGCACCTTATATGTATGTATGACATCTGTCTTTTAATTAGTTTCCGAAAATTCGGACTTTTGTCCGAAAATTGGTTATCGTTTCATGCATGGCAAAAGTAACTGTTCGCAAAGCAACTGAAGCAACCCTGAAGCGCGATGTAAAAGACATGCGCAAAGTTCTTGCTGATCGATTGTTTGAATTGCGCTCCGAAGCAGACTTAAGCCAAGCTCGCCTTGCTGAAATTGCTGGTGTTGATCGCAAAACCATCAACCGAATTGAAAATGGTCACTTCTCACCTGCATTAGACACCATCGTGCGTTTGAGTGTTGCTCTTGGCATCACGCCATCAGCATTGCTTGCAAAATAAATTCAGCGCTACGACTGAAGTTTTCCAACTGTCTGCGCAAAGCGTGCGCAAGTGTCAGCAATATTGATCCAGTAATCAATGCTGTCGCCCACTTTGTCGGCACAGATTTCACATTGGCTAGACCCTCCGCCAAACCCAAATTGCAGCGCAGCACCGACAATCACGTCTCTTACATCAATGGCATCTTGCTTCTTGATTTCATCTGAAACCGATTCAAGGTTCAGCACAAACTGACACAGATTTACCGCTGGAGCCGCCACACCGGCATCGCGTACTGCATTGACCTTTGCACCATCTAAGCCCGAAAACCCGACGATGAGCCTTGCCAGTGCAATGTCTTCCCGATCAGCACTGACTACTCGTTGCGAGATCGCTTTTACAGAGGGTGGCAATTCGGGTTCGTCGATAGAAGCGATTTCATCTGGTGGTACGAGTACGCGCACACGCGCAGGAAATATTGCGTGCTCTGTTTCAAGTGCAGATGAAAGCAAACGCGCCGAAACAATTTCAACAACTGGGTCGCGATCTGCGACCAAAATGACAAATGGATTTTCGGACACGGTGTACTAACGCACCCAATTAGGAAGTTGTGACGAAAACATTCAGCCCACGATGTTAGGTGGGTGTACCACAGTTTCTCTGTACTAGTTGTGGTGCAGTATTTGTAGCCCTCGCGAAAGGCAAGTGGACTCACCACAGCGCTCGGGTTGTCGCCCTGCCCTAAGCGCCCAAACGGTTTAATTTTTGTTCAACTCGCACTCCCCCTCAAGACCTCAAATTTCAGATTCGCTGCCAAAACCCCGAAAACTAAGCGTTTTGTCGACTTTGGACCCGAAAAGTTATCCACAGGATTGGCTTGCGGATTGCACCTTTGTTTGCCTAGTGTTTACCCAACTTCAGGGACGTATTCTCTGGAGCGTTAGTCCATCTACCTATGGGGGAATAAATGTCAATTATCGACGAAACATCGAATGACGTTGCGAAGACAGGTGTCTCGCGTCGTCATTTCATTCAAGGTGCAGCAGCGGGCGCAGCAGGTGCTGCTCTTCCGTTGACCGGCCTTGTTGGGTCAGGTGCTGCAAGTGCAGCAACCGCAAAGACCCTCCGTGTTGCAACTGGAAAGCAAGTACACCCAGCTGCTCCATGGGAAACATCAGACGGAAGTTTGTTCATCATCTCCCAAGTTGGTGAATGGTTGGCGTTCCAGAAGCAAGACGGTTCACTCGAACCACGCCTTGCAACAAGCTGGAAGTCATCAAACGGTGCAAAGACCTGGACATTCAAGATCCGCAAGGGCGTGAAGTTCAATGACGGCACACCTGTAACTGTTGACGACATCGTCTACACCTACAAGTCCGTATTCACCGCTAACCCATCACGTTCAAAGGGCAACTTCTCTGGCTTGCTCGATGCAAACGGAATCATTGCAGTTGACAGCGAAACGATCGTGTTCAACTTGTTGACCGCTTCGGGTAACTTCCCTTACACCGTGTCTTCAGTGTCGTACGGAATGTGCGTCATTAAGAAGGGTGCAAACGGTGGTGCTGCATGGACAAAGGACATGATTTCAGCAGGCCCTTGGAAGATGGAGAGCTACACAGAATTTGAAAAGACTGTGTTCGTTCCAAACCCTTACTACTGGGACAAGAGCTTCAAGCCAAACTTCGACAAGCTCGAACTCGTTCAGTACACCTCAGCTGCAACAGCTTTGCCAGCACTCAAGACCGGCAAGCTCGACGCAATTGCGGCAATGGACGCAGCAGATGCATTGTCACTCGACAAGAGCAAGTTCAACGTATTGACCACCAAGGCAGGCGCCGGATTCGCACACGTACACATGCGTTGCAACTTCGGTCCTTTCAAGGACAAGCGCGTTCGTCAAGCAGCAGCCCTCACCATTGACCGTGTTGGTTATGTAAAGGGTGTGTTGAAGACCATCGGTGGCGTTGTTGGTAACGACAGCGTTATGGATCCTTACCCATCAGCAGACAAGACTGTTCCACAGCGCAAGCAAGACCTTGCAAAGGCAAAGCAGTTGATGAAAGAAGCTGGAGTTCCAAACGGATTCTCGGTTGAACTCTCAACCTGGTCACGTGACGACATCAACAAGTACGCAAACTTGATCAAGAACTCGTTCGCCAAGATTGGCATCAAGGTCACGCTCAAGATTGACGGTTCAGACGGCGGTGGCGCGGTCTACTACACCTACAACCCATACCCATCGGCAAAGGGCAAGGTATTTGAATACGACAACAACTCGTGGTTGGCTTCAAACCTTGGAATCGTTGACTGGGCAGGTCGTGGTGTTCCAGACCAATACCTCCAGCGCGAATGGAAGTCGACAGCAGACTGGTCAGCAGCTCAGCTGTGGGACGATGTTTTGGACGCAGCAATTGATGAATACATTGCAGCACCAAACCCAGCCAAGCAAAAGGTTGCAAGTAAGAAGATTCAAGAGCGTTCGCTTGAAATGACACCATACATTTTGGCTTACACCTCGAACTTGATCTATTGCACCCGCAAGGGAGTCAATAACTTCGCAGTAAACGCAATGGGTCAAATCATTGCAACGAAGACCACATTGGCATAAGCAATAACTAGTAAAAAGCCCCAGCGTGCTTCGGCGCGCTGGGGCTTTTTTTATTTTCTACAAGACCTTGAGTAGAGTTCTAACTTCATGAAATCGTTTCTCGCTAAGCGCCTCGGACTATCTGTTCTCACAGTTGGTCTTGCTGCGATCATTGTGTTTTTTATGACACACATTCTCCCCGGAGATGTTGCGCGTCAAAGTCTTGGTCGTCAAGCAACTGAAGAAGATGTCATCGCCTTTAACAAGTTGTATGGACTTGACAAACCATTGCTCACTCAATTGTTTAACTGGATCAAAGATCTACTCTCAGGAAATCTCGGCGTTTCCATGTCAACTTCTCGCCCAGTGTCTGAAACGCTGATCCCTGCATTGGGATACTCGGCGCGACTAGCAGGAGTGGCATTCGTGTTAATCGTTCCCCTCAGCATTGCTGGCGGAATTATCGCAGCCATGAACCGCGGCAAAAAAGTTGACCGTGCTGTCACCGTAGGCGGACTTTCTGCAGCTGTGATTCCCGAATTCGTATGGGCCGTTATTTTGCTACTGGTATTTGGCGTTGTAATTCGAATTTTCCCAATCTCAGCGATGCCAGATGATGGCAATGGTGGATTTTTGCAAAGCATTTGGCACTTACTGTTGCCGTCCATTGCCCTACTTCTTGTGCTCTTTGGCTATATCGCGCGCATTACTCGTGCAGGTGTGATTGAGGCGCTCGACTCCGACTACATGCGCACAGCAGTACTCAAGGGTTACTCGCGCCGCAAAGCAGTTACCAAGCATGTGCTTCGCAATGCAATGCTGCCAACCATTGCAGTTGTTGCCAGCCAGATTCCTTACCTCATCGGTGGACTTGTCGCCGTAGAGATGGTGTTCAACTATCGCGGATTTGGAACTGTGCTTCTTGCAGCAGTTGGTGGTCGTGACTATGCCGTTCTTCAATCGGGCGTTATTTTGACTAGCACCGTCATTGTTTCGTTCCAGCTCATTGCCGACATTTTGTTTGCTGTATTGAACCCACGAATTCGTCAAAGGATTTCCGAATGACCGCGACAACCACCGACATTTCAGAGAAGTCAAACGCCGAACGACTCCAGATCCGCAAAGAGCGCCTTGCACTGCTTCGCAGCAATAAGGCATTCATCATCGGCATGAGCATTTTGGGCTTCTGGGTACTATGTGCAATTTTCGGCAAGTTCGTTACGCCATTTAAAGCAGATGAACAGAACTACGAATTTGTGAGTGTTCCACCAAATGGAACTTATTGGTTTGGAACTGATCCAAACGGACAAGACGTATTCTCGCGAGTAATCATCGGCTCACGACTCATCTTGGTGATGTCATTTGCGGCAACGATTATTGGAACCATTGCGGGAACATCGCTTGGACTCATCACCGGTTACTTCAAAGGCTGGTTCGACATTGTGGTGATGCGATTGCTCGAGGCCATCTCGGCTATTCCAGCAATCATCATTGCACTACTAGCTATTGCAGCAATTGATGGCCAGTCACCAACGCTTACCGTGTTGATCATCGCATTCGTGTTTACGCCAAACATTGCCCGCACTGTTCGTGCTGCAGTGTTGGCAGAAGCTGAGTTTGAATATGTTGCAGCTGCTCGTCTTCGCACCGAGCGCACGGCGCACATTTTGTTCAAGGAAATTCTTCCCAACGTGATGCCACCAATCATCGTTGAATTCACGGTTCGACTTGGTTACGCGATCTTTGCAATCGCCACCCTGTCATTCCTTGGTGCTGGTGTTGAATACGGGTCACCAAACTGGGGAACTCAAATTTCAGAAAACTGGGCACAGATTTTTAACAACCAATGGTGGCCAACTGCATTCCCTGCGATCGCAATTGCCTCATTGGCAGTAAGCGTCAACCTCATTTCCGACGGTCTACTCGAGGTATTCGAAATATGAGCACTCCTACCCTGGAACTACGCAACCTCGAAGTTGCTTACACCGTTCGCGGAATTGATCGAGAAGTACTGCGCAACATTTCGCTTTCTATTCAGCCGGGCGAGGCATATGGCCTTGTAGGCGAATCTGGATGTGGAAAGTCGACTGCTGCTTACGCTGCAATGCGCTACTTGCCTCGTAACGGCAAGATCACTGGCGGATCTATTTTGTTTGAAGGTCGCGACATGGTCACCATGAGTGACGCAGAGGTAAGCACACTGCGCAACTCGGTGATTTCCATGGTGTATCAGAACCCAGTTGCTGCGCTTAACCCAACTATTCGAGTTGGCGATCAAGTTGCAGAAGTATTTGAGCTGTCTGGAAAGTCAAAATCAGAAGCAAACAAGTTGGCTCTAGAAGCACTCGTCAAAGTAAAGATTGCAGACCCTGAAAAAGTGATGCGTCGTTACGCTCACCAACTTTCTGGTGGTATGGCGCAACGCGTTGTTATTGCAATGGCTCTTGCATCAAACCCTCGCCTGCTCGTCATGGACGAACCAACAACCGGTCTTGACGCAACGGTAGAAGCTGAAGTGCTCGACCTGGTTCGCGAACTTCGACGTGAAACAGGAACTGCAGTGCTCTTCATTTCGCACAACCTTGGCGTAATTCGCCACATGTGCGACCGTGTTGGCGTGTTGTATGCCGGAGCACTCGTTGAGCAAGGCACTACCGCCGACATTCTTTCCAACCCGCAGCACCCATACACCGTTGGTCTTTTGCGTTGCATTCCACGCGGTGGATTGCACAAGAACACCGACCGTTTGGAAACTATTCCTGGTTCTCCTCCATCACTTGGTTTGCATTTTGATGGTTGCGTGTTCGCATCGCGCTGCACATTGGCAGATGACCGCTGTCGCACCGAGAAACCAGAAATGGTTGAAGTTGGCGCATCGCATATCGCACGTTGCTTCCATCACGATCAAGCTCCAGGCATGGCGCGCAACATCGAAGGCGCCTCGCAAGGTCTTTCTATTCGCACCAAGCAAACAACTCAAAGCGGTGACTTGCTTCAGATTGAAAAACTCTCAAAGATTTTCAACCAAGACGGACACAAGGTTCAAGTAGTAAACGACGTGGCATTGCACGTTGCACCAGGTGAAACTCTTGGTCTTGTAGGCGAATCTGGTTCAGGAAAAACCACTATTGCCAAAATGATTCTTGGTTTAACTGCCGCAGAGCCTTCGAGTGTAATTTCCATTAACGGAAAGAAGCTTGCTCGCACTCTTAACAAGCGTGATGTCGCAGATGTTGGTGCTTTGCAAATTGTGTTCCAGAACCCAGACCAAGCACTCAACCGACGTCATAGCGTGACGCGCATTGTTTCACGTGCAGTTGAGCGTCTTGCCGGACTGAATAAATCTGAATCAGACAACCGTGCACACGAATTACTTTCGGGCATGCGAGTTGATGCTTCGTTGCACAATGCACGTCCTGCGCAGTTGTCGGGTGGCTTGAAGCAACGTGTTGCCATTTCGCGTGCGTTTGCTGGATCACCAAACTTGGTGGTGTGCGATGAGCCAACTTCGGCACTTGACGTATCAGTTCAAGCAACCATTTTGAACCTGCTTGTTGACCTGCAGAAACAAGATGACACGAGCTACTTGTTCATTTCTCACGACCTTGGCGTAGTTCGCTACATCAGTGACCGCATTGCTGTGTTGTACCTGGGCCGCGTAATGGAACTTGGTAACGCAGAAACCGTATTTAACGGACCACATCACCCATACACCGAAGCACTGGTATCGAGCGTGCCTGCAATTGATGGCTCGCAGCGCAAACGAATTCGTCTGGAAGGCGATGTTCCTAGCCCTGCCAACCCGCCAACAGGATGCGTGCTGAATCCACGTTGCCCACGTATGGCTGGTAGCGGTGTTGAAGGTTTGTGCACCACAGTTGAACCAGAACTCAAAGAAGTTGAGCCTGGTCACTTCATGCGTTGCCACATACCACTCGATCAATTACGCGCAACACAACAGAAGTAATCAAACTTCTTTTCACGCGTACTGCTAACAACAGTTAGCACTGATATACCAAGGAATCTTGGGCCTCGTGGCTTGACGGCACGCTTAACCCACCTTTAGGCTTACCCTCATTCAATGGCCACCACCCCGGTGGCTGAATAGGGGGAAATTCATGACATTGAACGTGAAGCGTTCACGTCGAGTACGCCAAATCGCAGTTGGTTTGGGTCTCGCACTTGCTG
>JAFMJR010000064.1 GCA_017853385.1 Ilumatobacteraceae bacterium
TTTCGTTAGTGGCGTCTTCAACGCGCTTTGCACAGTCGCGCAATGCGTCAATGTCCAGACCCGAGTCCAATTCGTCCAAAATGGCAATCTTTGGCTTTAACACCGCAAGCTGCAAAGTTTCGTTGCGCTTCTTTTCGCCACCAGAGAAATCAACGTTGACCGCGCGATTCACCAGTTCACTGTCGAAACTGATGCGAGCCGCTTCTTCATTGATGGTCTTGTTCAAGTTAGGCAATGTTGCGTGACGCGCAGTAAGCGCTTCGCTAAGAACTTCGCTCAATTTCACGCCAGGAACTTCTGTTGGGTATTGCATGACAAGGTGCAAGCCGGCAACTGCCCGCTGCCACGTTGGCATTGCAAGAACATCTTGGCCATCGAGCGTGACTGATCCACCTGTTATTTCATAGCCAGGCTTGCCCATGATCGCTGCAGACAGCGTTGACTTGCCTGCCCCGTTTGGTCCCATAACGGCATGCACTTCACCACTGTTGATAGTGAGCGTGATGCCATTGAGAATTTGTGTGCCGGCAACTTCAACTTGCAGGTCACGAATAACGAGCGTGCTCATTTTGCATCTCCTACCGAGATCATGACTTCACCATTCACGACGCTGGCTTCATACACCGGAACTGGTTGCGTTGCAGGAAGCGTGTTTGGCACACCTGTCACCAAGCTGAATGCACTTCCATGCTTAATGCATTCGAGCTCCTTCGAATCGCACAGCACATCGCCATCGGAAAGTGAAACATCAGCGTGGCTACAACGATCGCCAATTGCGTATACGGCATCGTCAATACGAACAACAGCGATTGCGCGACCGTTAACAGTGAATTTGCGAACTTTGCCCGATTCAATTTCGGAAAGCTTGCACACAGCTACCGCGCTCATTTTGCTCCTCCAAGTTTCGCAATCACTTTGTCGCGAATTCCTACAAGGAATTCAGACTTTGGAAGACGATCAATTACTTCGTCGAAAAATCCAAACACCACGAGGCGCTCCGCAACCTCTGGTGGCACACCACGACTTTCCAAATAGAAACGCTGGTCGTCATCAATTGGGCCAACGGTGCTGGCGTGACTGCACTTCACGTCGTTGGTTTCAATTTCAAGGTTTGGCACGCTTTCTGCCCATGCACCACGCGAAAGCGTCAGTGTGCGGTTGGTCTGAAAAGCCTCGGTTTTGGTGCCGTTTTCGGTGATTTTGATGAGCCCTGTGTACACGCTCTTCGACGTGTCTTTCACAGCACCTTTGAACAACAAGTCGCTATGCGTCCGTGGTGCCTCGTGCGACTGCAATGTGCGGAAGTCATGCATTTGTGTTCCGTCAGCAAAGTACAAAGCAGTTTGTTGTGCGCTCGCACCCTGGCCAACAAGACGAACTTCGGCACGCATGCGCGCGTAGTCGCCACCCAGCGCAACGGTGAATAAACACACATTGCTGTCGCGCTCACCCACTGCAACCTGGTGACCAATTTGCCAAGTGTTCTTGCCAAGTTCGTTAATCGCCAAGTAGGTCACGCGTGCAGATTGCGCAGCATGCACTTCAACAACAGGAATAACAAGTGAATGCACGTTGTCAGCTGACGTGAATCGCTCGACCACAACAATTTCGCTGTTCTCTGCAGCGTCAATAATCAATCGCGGGTAAGCAACGACACCTGACTTATCTACCGAATGTGTAATCACAACAGTTTGCGAATGCACTTTGTTTTTTGCAATTTGCAACGCAATGACATCTGGAGTGTCGGTGTTTAACTGCGCAAACACATCTGGCTGCACATGCATGCCGGCACCAACAAGTGCGGTTGCAGCCGCACCTGCAAGTTGCACGCCTTCGCCGCCCTCAACAGTTGTTGTCAGGTTGCCATTAACGAACTTTGACATGTCAAGTTCGTTAATACGGCTATAACGCCAAATCTCTTCTTCTGTGCTGGGGAGAGCAAGTGCGGTGGTCATTTATCTTTCTTCTTTTTCTTATCGCGAAGTTTCTTTTTGTTCTTGCGCTTGTCGTTCATATCGGCAACTACTTCGCCGAACACTGCGTTGATAATTGACTCGGCTTCGTCCAATACTGCGGCAGCCGAACCATCATCCAAACTTGCTGGAGCAACAGGCGTTGCTGGTGGAACTAGCGAACCGTGAGCCCATGCAACATCTGCCATGCGTGGCTCAAACTTTTCGCAATTTTCTGGGCATCGCCACGGAGCGTCTGGTGCCAAATCGAGATTGCATTTACGAACCGTGTCGCCGCTTGCATACGTGCGACTCTCAAAGTTCTTGCACTCCGACCTCATGGACATAACTTCAGTATCTCGGTGAAAAGCTGGTGTTACTCAGCCAACCGAACCTTCCATTTGCAGCTCAATGAGGCGACTCCACTCAACTGCATATTCCATAGGCAGTGTGCGAGTTACAGGCTCAATAAAGCCGTTCACCACCATGCCCATTGCTTGTTCTTGAGTAAGACCACGGCTCATCAAATAGAACAATTGCTCGTCAGCAATTTTGGAAACCGTTGCTTCGTGACCAATTTGCGCATCGCGCTCGCCCACTTCCATGTATGGGAAGGTGCGACTTTCTGACTGATCGTCCAAAATGAGTGCGTCGCACTGCACGTGGCTCTTGCAATTAGTTGCGCCCTCTTCAATGCGTACGAGTCCGCGATAAGTGGTGATACCCGCATCTTTTGAAATGGACTTTGACACAATTTTCGATGACGTCTCTGGAGCAGCGTGCACCATTTTTGCGCCCGCATCTTGGTGCTGACCGGCACCTGCATACGCAACCGACAACACTTCACCCGTTGCTTTTGGTCCCATGAGATACACGCTTGGGTATTTCATGGTGAGTTTTGAACCGATGTTTCCGTCGATCCATTCCATGTGGCCCTCTGCTTCAACGCGTGCACGCTTGGTCACCAAGTTGTACACGTTTGGCGACCAGTTTTGAATGGTGGTGTACGTAACGTGTGCACTTGGCTTCACCACAATTTCTACAACAGCCGAGTGCAGCGAGTCATTGGTGTACACCGGCGCCGAGCAACCTTCGATGTAGTGAACCTTCGAGCCTTCGTCGGCAATGATGAGCGTGCGCTCAAACTGACCAGCGTTTTCGCTGTTAATGCGGAAGTACGCCTGCAATGGCATTTCACATTCCACTCCTGGTGGAACATAAATGAACGAGCCGCCCGACCACACCGAAGTGTTGAGCGCGCTGAACTTGTTGTCGCCCATTGGAATAACTGATCCGAAGTATTGCTTCACCAAGTCTGGGTATTCGCGAAGCGCGGTGTCCATGTCGCAGAACAAGATGCCTTGCTCTTCCAACTCAATACGGTTGCGGTGATACACCACTTCCGAGTCGTACTGCGATGTAACACCAGCTAGGTACTTACGCTCGGCTTCTGGAATGCCCAGCTTCTCGTACGTCTTCTTCATTTGCTCTGGCAAGTCTTCCCACTCATCGGTTTGAGCAGCTGCCGGCTTCAAGTAGTAGTAAATGTCTTGGAAGTCGAGTTCGGGCATGTTCACGTTGAACCATGGCGCCATCGGCTTTCGCTCAAAGGTTTGTAGTGAGCGCAGTCGCAGGTCGCGCATCCACTTTGGTTCGCCCTTCCACCACGAGATCTGCTCAATCACCTGCTTGTTCAAACCCTTTTCAGGCTTAAACGCATACTCGGTCTCGTCGCTCCAGCCGAGGGAGTACTTGCTGAGATCGAGGTCAAATGCAGTCACAATGGGCTCCCTGAGCGGTTGGGGAATTACTACTACCGCCATAGTAACAATTACTAAACCCCATGCCACATCGGGCTCACAGATAGCGTGACTATCTCTTATGGAACGCTTTGGCCTCGTCGGCTTGCCTAATGCCGGCAAGTCATCTTTATATAACGCTCTTACCAACGGCGCAGCTCTTGCAGCCCCGTATCCATTTGCTACCAAGGATCCAAACATTGGCGTAGCCAAAGTGCTCGATCCACGTCTTGAAGCACTTGCTGAAATGTCGAAAACACAACGCACTGTTTATGCAACCGTCGAAGTAGTCGACATCGGCGGCCTTGTTGAAGGCGCAAGCAAAGGCGAAGG
Source organism: Ilumatobacteraceae bacterium (assembly GCA_017853385.1). Lineage (GTDB taxonomy): Bacteria > Actinomycetota > Acidimicrobiia > Acidimicrobiales > Ilumatobacteraceae > UBA3006. The sequence goes on from JAFMJR010000064.1 coordinate 4,085, forward strand.
TCTTGGCAACAAGTTTCTCGCCAACATTCGCGAAGTAGATGCCATTGTGTTTGTGTTGCGCGCATTTGTTGACGACGACATTCCTGGGCCATCTGACCCACTCGAACACTTACGCGTTGTTGAAATTGAACTCGCGCTTGCCGACTTAGAAACAGTTGAGACACGAATCAATCGCGCGCAGAAAGCTGCGCGTATGGACAAGTCTCTTGGCGATGAAATGGGCGCTCTTGAACGCGCACAGGCTCACCTTGCAGAAGGCCGTCCGCTCTATCGCGCTGGTCTCAGCAAAGATGACCTCGAATTGCTTGCACCGCATTTCTTGCTGACAACACGTCAAGTACTTGCCGTAGTCAACGTTGCAGAAGATGCGCTTGACACCATTCCTGAAATGGAAGCTCGAGTGCGCGCAGAACTTGCGCCTCCAGGTTCAGCAAGTGAGCACAACATCGAAGTGTTGGGCATGAGCGTGCAACTTGAAGCCGAAGCAGCACAACTCACTGGTCAAGATCGCATTGACATGCTTGAGGCACTTGGCCTTGGTGAAGGAGCACTGCCCCGCATGATTCGCTCCGCTTATCACTTGCTTGGCTTGCGTACATATTTCACTACTGGCGAAAAAGAAACGCGCGCATGGACATTTAACGCAGGCGCAAAAGCACCAGAGTGCGCAGGAAAAATTCACTCCGACTTGCAGCGTGGTTTTATTCGCGCCGATGTCATTGCCTGGGACGAACTGCTGGAAATTGGCTCGTGGAATAAAGCAAAAGACTTGGGCAAAATTCGCGTTGAAGGCAAAGACTACGAAGTAGTCGACGGCGACGTGCTTGAAATTCGCCACAACAGCTAGGCAGTTATGAACACCGAGTTTCGTTCAGCATGGCTGATGCGCTCGGGAGATGTGCTGGCCAGTGCCGATGTTGCAGATACGCCGCAAAGTAGGCGCAAAGGGCTTATCGGTTGCAGTTCTGTTGAGAATGCAATGGTGATCACTAAATGCAAGTGGATTCACACCATCGGCGTGAAAACTGCTTTAGATATTGCCTATCTCGATGCAGGTGGTGCGGTAATTAAAACTGAACGCGTGAAACCATTTCGTATTAGCGCACCTGTCAGTCGAAGCAAAACCGTAGTTGAAGCAGGTGCTGGTTCATTTGAACGTTGGAACCTTAAGGTGGGCGATGTGCTTGAAGTGAGAATCGCATGACGGCAGGAACCCTGACTTTGGTTGCAACGCCAATTGGCAACTTGAGCGACATCTCTGCACGTGCAGTTGAAGCACTGCAAGCAGCCGATGTGGTGTGCTGCGAAGACACCCGCCGAACAGGAATGTTGCTTCAACATCTTGGAATTTCTGGCAAGAAATACATCGTTATTAACGAACACACCGAATATGAAGCGTGCGATGACGTAGTGGCAAAACTGCTCAGTGGTGATGAGGTTGCCTTGGTGAGTGATGCCGGAACACCTGGCATCAGCGACCCCGGTGAACGCTTAGTAAAAGCAGCAGTAATCGCAGGTATCGAGGTAACTGCAATTCCTGGACCTTCTGCTCTCACCATGGCGCTAGTGATGAGCGGTCTGCCAACATCGCGTTTTGTGTTTGAAGGATTTTTGCCACGAAGCGGCGGCGAGAGAACTGAACGCATTGCACAATTGATTGAAGAACAACGCACCGTGGTGTTGTACGAAGCACCACACCGTCTTGAGCGCACACTCGCCGACCTAGAGCTTGCGTGTGGATCGCTTCGCAGAATTGTTCTTGCGCGCGAGTTGACCAAAATGCATGAAGAAATGTGGCGTGGCACTTTGCACGATGCACACAAGCGTGCGCAAGCAGAAGAGCCGCGCGGTGAATATGTACTCATTCTTGAAGGTGCAAAACCGCCAGCGCCGCCTACTGATGAAGAACTCAATCAAGCACTGCGTGACGAACTTCAGGCTGGCGCAAGCAAGAAAGATGCCGCTGCTCGAGTTGCCGCAAAATATGGCGCACCAAAACGCAAGGTGTACGAACTTGCATTAATGATCAAATAACGATCAGAGCGGAACCAGACCAATCTGGCGTGACTGTGCAACTAGCACCCCGTTTTCGTCCCACATAATTCCG
>JAFMJR010000018.1 GCA_017853385.1 Ilumatobacteraceae bacterium
ATCGGTGACCATGCGGTAAATGTCGGAGAGCGCACGCGATTTATCGTGACTGGTTGGAAACCAGAATTGAAAGGTGCAGCAAGGCACCGCGCGCGACTTGATGCCTCTGGCGAACTTCCGAGGCCGTAGCTAGCAATGTCGGCTGATCTCCCAGTTGTTTTCCTAGTTGAGGACGAGGAGACCTTCATTGAGGCACTTGAAATTGGGCTCAAGCGCGAAGGGTTTCGCGTGCATGTGGCACGGGATGGTGCTGAAGCATTAGCCATGTTTGATGGCGTTAAAGCCGACATCGTTCTGCTTGATGTGATGTTGCCGAAAATATCTGGCACCGATGTGTGTCGTGAAATACGTAAAAAGAGTCAAGTTCCAATCATCATGGTGTCGGCAAAGGGCTCCGAAATTGACACAGTTGTTGGTCTAGAAGTTGGTGCAGACGATTACATCGTGAAGCCGTACCGACTTCGCGAACTTGTTGCGCGTATTCGTGCCGCATTGCGTCGTAGCTCGCTAACGCCAACTGAAATTGAAGAGGTTGGCATTGGCACCGTCAGTATCGGTGACGTGTCCATTGATCCAGAGCAGCACATTGTCACTGTCCGCGGCACAGTGACCAAACTTCCATTGAAGGAATTTGAGTTGTTGTACGTGTTGATGGCAAATGCTGGTCGCGTGCTAACTCGCGAAACACTGATTGATCGAGTGTGGGGAACCGATTATTACGGAGACACAAAAACGCTCGATGTTCATATCAAGCGTTTGCGTTCAAAGATTGAGCTAGATCCAGCTGCGCCAACGCGTGTCGCTACTATCCGCGGTCTTGGCTACAAATATGAGAAAGTTGTTGCATAGCAACTCTTACGTCTCCGCTACAACGCCTTTCGCGGGTGCACATCATGATGGTTGCTGGAGAAGCAGCCCTCGCAGTTTCGCTGGCTGATTCGTTATTTCTTTCCATTAGCCCAGACGCAGCACGAAGCAAAGTGTTGCTATTTCTTGCGTTTAGTTTCGCCCCATTCATTGTGTTGTCAAAGGGAATCAGTCCGTTTCTTGACCGCGTGCCAGGTGGCCGAAGAATGACAGTGTTCATAGTTGGCTTGCTACGTGCATGCGTTGTGCTTGCGATGACGCGATACTTGCAGTCGCTGGCGCTCTTTCCACTGGCGTTTGCCTCTTTAATTTTGGCCAAGGTGTATCAAGTTTCGCGCTCGGCAATGACACCAACAGTGGTTAGTGGCGACAACGAATTAATGGCAGCCAATGGCAAGTTTGGTCGACTCACCGGAATCGTTGGATTTCTGGCGGGTGGCCCGGCGGTGTTATTGCAGAAAATCAACCCGAATCTTTCGCTTGTCATGTCTGCAGTTGCGTTTGTGTTTGCAGCAACGATGACGCTCAAACTTCCGCGGCATGTGGCAGCAGTGACAAGCAAAGCATCGCGTGCAGAACGTGAAGAAATGAGCGCACCAGAAATCATTCGTGCTGGTGTTGCCATGTCTTCGCTTAGGGCAACGGGTGGCTTCATGATGCTTCATTTAGCCTTTTGGCTGCGCAATGAAAAGGCTGGTCTGGCGTGGTTTGCATTTGCCCTGGCTGTTGGATCTGCGAGCACATTGCTTGCAAACTCAATTGGCGCACCGTTAACACGCAAATTGAATCACCACACCATTTTGGTGAGCTCCATGATTGTGATTGCCACGGTGGGAATTGTTAGCGCACTCGTGGGCAGTATCACCGCGGGAATCGTGTTAGCGGGCGTAGTGAATGGCTTCGGAGCTATTGGCAAATTGGCCTTTGATTCGATTATTCAACAACATGCACCAGATGCCAACCGATCCCGTGTCTTTGCGCAATATGAAACGAGAAATCAGTTGTTTCAAGTTGCCGGTGGACTTCTTGCGGTGTTGTTCGTGCCAAGCGGGGCAGTTGGATTCGCATTTGTTGGTGCGTATGCAGCGATTGCTACTGCGTACTACGCATTCAAGTACTAGCTATTCGTTGATGTCGCGTTGCTCAATATTGAGCCGTGCCAGCCATAGGCCGGGTGCGTCAAGTTCATTTGGCGTTGGAAGATTTCCTGGTGCAGCAAACAACGCTGATAATCCCTCTTGGCCTGCGCGCTCAACAACACCGGCTGCAAACGCGTGACCTCGTTGTACTTGATCGCGAGTAAGTCGAAGACCAAGTAGTTGTTCCACAAAGGTGTCACTTGGAGATGCTTCAACCCGTCGGCGTCGCACGGCTTCGCTGATTTGTGAACTTCCGCCAAGCAACGATGCCGAGATGTGATCTACCGCGTGATCGATATAGCCAATAACTGCGGCAATCATTGCGTCGAGTGCAGGAGCTTGTGCTTCTTGTGCGGAAGAGCGAACCGCACCAAGAATAATTGTTGGGTCAGTAAGAAATTTCTGCATCATGGACATTGGATCACTGGTGCCAAGATCCAAATTGGTGAGTCGCTCCATGAGCGCATTTGGGTTTGGCGAGAAACCGGCAATATATGAACGAACTGCAGAATTAATTGTTGAACGAATGTGTGTTGACGTCAGTACTGCATGGGAGGTGAGTTCATGAATGAGTACCCACATGCGCATATCGTCGAGCGAAACGCTCCAGTCGTTGGCAAACTCATCAACATTTGCTGCAACGATGAGCACCTGGTCGCGTGGTTCACGTGGAAGCGGCAGGTCGTATTGCCCAAATGATTTGAGCGCAAGTTGGCCAACCATTGTTCCAACCGACATTCCCATCATTGCTGGAGCCATCATTTTGTTTAATGACGCCATCATGTTCATCATCGGGTCATCTTGTGACACATCAAGTGCGTCAGTGGGAATAATGGGCGAGCCACTCAATGAAGTTGCAAGTTCGGTGAACAGTGGCTTGTAGGACTCCAATGTGTGGTGCACCCACATCGTTCGATTTACCACCACGATGTTTGGGTCTTTGCCAGCTGCAGCAGTCTCCAAGCCGGTGTGATTGCGAACGTGAAGGTCGGCAATAGGCACCAAACGCTCAATAGCAACACGTGCAGCTGGGTCGACGTTTGGCTCCGTAGAACTGCCAGAAAGGGCCGTCATCATTGCCGTTTGGCGTGCAACGTCCCATTGCAATGGGCCTTGAGAAGACATCGCTTTCGCCATATCTCCAAAGAAAGGCATGCCCGAAAATGGGTTTTCGTTAGGGCTGTCCGACATTGCTTTCCAGCCTATGGAGAACCTCGACTAATTGGTGCGTTGGAACAACCCAATGCGAACCATTGATCTCTACACACCAGCCAACAAGTTTTTGTGCGGAGTCAAGTGCAGCACCTGCGCAGTCATCATGAAAAGCAAAATCAATTGGCCACATATTTCGATGCTCGGCATGAGGCGTTGAGATTGCAATTCGCGCGTTATTAATTCCTTCCTGCGGGCTTGCAATGTAGATGCGCTGACCTTGAGTCATGTTGCTGAGGGCTGTTGACGGAGGGGTTAGGCCTTTGGCGAGGTCGGTGAATTGATGCGTTAACGAATCGACAACATGCATCCAGGCAATTCCGGTTTCAGAGTCAACTTCGAGCACTCGAAGCAGCACGGTTGAACCGTCGGTGAGGGTTGCCTCCACCTCATCTCGTGGAGCAAGTTGTTTGCTTGCTCCAATAAAGAAGCCACTCGCTGTTAACGGCAGCACGGTTTCATTTGCCGCGGCAATCGTGCCAAGTGTGAAAGTTGCTACTTGATCAGTTGCGGGAACAAGTGAAAAGAGTTCAGCTTGTTCAGCACCTGCAGTGGGCATTTGCGATCGAGGTGTGACCACCCAAATCAAGATGAGCGACAGCACAATGCTGGTTGCAGCCGCGTAAGAGGCGATGGAACGAATAGTTCGCGATGGCAGTTGGGGTTCTGGAGTGACAATCAGTTGCTCTTGTGCGAGTTCGCTTGGGTGTCGCCACTGTCTTTCGTACGGGGGAAGGGGGGAATTGAAAACAAATTCACCCGATGGATCGGTGTTGTCCGATTGCTCGTCGTGGTGATCAGAATTCGACACGTGCCGAAGGTTAGTCATGCCTACTTCGCAAGGCACGTCGCCCACCTCGGGTACGCTGAAGTCGTGACTGAACGCCGAAATCTCCACAACGGCGATACGTGGATTGAGCTCACCGAGCGAGAGTTACCCGTTGGTGAGACCTATGACTGGGCGTTGTTGCCAAGTTGTGGAGCAGTAGTGCTGTTTTCTGGAACCGTACGCGATCATTCTGAAGGTCGAGTTGGTGTTCAAACTCTTGCGTACGAGGCATACGAAGAAGAAGTAGTGCCAAAGTGTGAAGCAATTGTTGACGAGATGCGTCGCCAATGGCCAGATATCGGACGCGTTGCATTGCTGCACCGCATTGGTGAGCTGCAATTAACAGAGTCATCAGTTTTGGTAGTCGTTTCATCTCCTCACCGACCAACTGCATTTGAAGCTGCGCGATTTGGAATTGATGCATTGAAGTCAACAGTTCCAATTTGGAAACGCGAATCATGGGGCGAAGGTGAAGACTGGGCACAAAGTGCTCAACACATCACAACAATTGAAGAAGTAATGAAGGCGAAGTCTCACTCATGATTGCAATGACTCCACTTGTTATTTTGTTTGCATCAATTTCCGTTGTTTCAGCACTCACACTTGCGTACTTGGTGTGGCAAGAAGGACAGCGCGTGAATAGAAACAATGGAATGGCTGCATTTCACCGCCATTTGGATGCCCTTTCTGACGACTCAAGGGCTCATTTGCGTCAACAATTACAAGAATCTCGCGAACGGCAGCAAAGGCGGTAATGCACCATGGCACGTGACTTAGCCATCGACCTTGGCACTGCAAACACCTTGGTGTACATGCAGGGCAGAGGCATTGTGATTAATGAGCCTTCGGTAATTGCCGTAAATCGTCGCACAGGTGAAGTGCTCGCAACAGGCCAAGAAGCTTGGGGAATGATCGGTCGAACCCCTGGATACATCGTTGCTGTGCGTCCACTGCGCGGTGGTGCAATTACCGACTTTGAAATTACCGAAAAGATGATTCGCTTGTTGTTGCAACGCGCAGGTGTTTCGCGCTTTTCGCGACCAAAAGTTTTGATCTGTGTGCCCTCGGCAATTACTGAAGTCGAACGCCGTGCAGTAACTGACGCAACGCGTCGTGCTGGTGCCGCAGATGCGCAGTTACTTGAACAACCGATGGCTGCAGCAATTGGTGCAGACTTGCCGATTAACGAACCAGTGGGCAACATGGTGATTGATATTGGTGGAGGCACGACTGAAACCGCTGTGATTTCACTTGGCGGCATTGTTGCGCTCGAAGCTGTTCGCGTTGGCAGTTTTGATATTGACGCAGCAATTCAAAGTCACGTGCGTCGCGAGCACGGACTGGCAATAGGCGAACGCACCGCCGAAGAAATCAAGATCAGCATTGGAAGCGCGATGGCTACTGCTGAAGATCGCGATGCCGAAGTTCGTGGACGCGACTTGGTAACAGGTTTGCCCAAGACCGTGATTTTGACTGCCAAAGAAATTCGAGATGCAATTGAAGATGTAGTTGCGCAAATGGTTGCATCGGTAGTGCGATGCCTAGCTGTTGCTCCTCCAGAATTGTCGCAAGACTTCTTAACTCGAGGTATGTATTTGGTGGGTGGCGGTGCATTGCTGCGTGGTCTTGCTCAGCGCATCGAACGCGATACGCGTGTGCCTGTAAACATGAGTGATCAGCCACTTGAAGCCGTAGTACTTGGCGCAGGGCACTGCGTGGAGAACTTCTCCGCCCTCCGCGGCATGTTCATGGACGCACGTCGCTGAAAGCGACGAGTCCTCTCACTGACGCACGTCGCTAAAAGCGACGAGTCCTCGCACTGACGCACGTCGCTAACTATTTTGCGAGTCGCGTAAGTCCTTCTTGCACCACTGTCACCACAAGCTTTCCGTCTTGTGTGAAAATGTGGCCTTGAGCAAGTCCCCGTGATCCAGAGGTTGAAATAGATGACTGCTGATACAGCAGCCATTCATCCGCACGGAATGGGCGATGAAACCACATCGCATGATCAAGGCTTGCCATCTGCACGGACCCATCGGTCCAGGCCAATCCATGAGGCAAAAGCGCCGTATCCAACAGGGTCATGTCGCTCGCATAGGTAACGATGCACGCGTGCAACACGCTGTCATCAGGCAAAGTTCCATCGGCTCTGATCCACACTCGCTGACCAGGTAGCGGATTGCCTTTGCGTCGAAATGGGTCGCCGTCGACGTATCGCTGATCAATAGGTCGGGGGCGGTCGTACCATTCGCCAAGCTTTTCTTTGTAGGGCTCCATACGTGTTTTGAAATCGGGAAGTGTTTCGGGCGCAGGAGTTCCTTCAGTCATGGATATCTGATGTTCAAGCCCTTCTTCATGCTTTTGGAAGCTGGCATGCAAATTGAAGATGTCTTTTCCGTGTTGAATAGCCACCACTCGACGAGTAGAAAAACTCTTACCGTCGCGAATGCGGTCTACTTCGTACAAAATTGGCACGCCAGGGTCGCCAGCACGCAGAAAGTATGCGTGCAAAGAGTGAACATGGCGACCTGGTTCGTCAATAGTTCGCGACGCTGCCACGAGAGCTTGCCCGGCAACTTGACCGCCAAATGCACGCTGACGATTTTCATCTGGCGATTGTCCGCGAAAGATGTTGACCTCAATTGCCTCGAGGTCAAGCAGGGTTACCAAGTCTTGAAGGGGGGAAGCCATATCTCTATGTTGCCAGCAAAGTGGTCACGTAGTGGACTGCTGTAGCGTGAAATGTTGTGACACAGTTGAGCCAAATGCTGCGCGAAATTGCATTAAGCACCACTGGCTTTATGCCCGAAAACGAAGGTGACGCCTTGTTTACGGCAGCAATTGAAGCCGGCGCGAACTGTCCAGGCTTGCCGTTTGTGGAAATTGGTTCTTACTGCGGCAGAAGCACAGTGTGGTTTGGCGAAGCTGCGCGACTATGCAACACCGTGCTGCACGCAGTTGATCACCATGGCGGGTCTGAAGAAAATCAACCGGGTTGGGAATGGCACGACACAAGCCTCGTAGATAAGACAACGGGTTGTTTGAACACACTTCCGCATTTTGAGCACACCATGCAACGGGCGCAATTATCTCAAGTAGTGAAAACTGTGGTGGGAGATTCTCCCGTCGTTGCTGCAGCGTGGACAGAACCTATTGCAATGTTGTTCATTGACGGGGGGCATGGTCGCGAAGTTGCGCGCAACGATTATTTGTCATGGACTCCGCATGTATGTATTGGCGGAACACTGGCAATCCATGATGTCTTCAGCGATCCTGCTCTTGGCGGGCAAGCACCGTATGAAGAAATTTATTTGCCTGCAAAAAATTCTGGAAAATTTATTGATGTTTCAAGCACTGGTTCACTGCATATTTTGCGGCGAGTGAAGTAGCGACTTAGTCAATTACTGTGCTGCTAAGAAACAGCTTGCTTGCAGGAGTTGATTGCGAAATGGCATCTGCAGCAAGAATGACCGCAGCTGCGGTGTAAGCACTTCGTTCGTCTGCAGGAAACACAATGCGGTCGGGGTACACAATTCCGGTGAAGTACGAACCGTCATCGTTGCGGTGAGCGCGTGTCCATGACAGCAATTCTTTTGCTTTGGTTAACTCTCCTGCTGCGGCATGTGCAAGCGAGCACTCAGCAGTTTCGGCCGCGGTGACCCAGTCTTCATCGTTGACGCAGCGCACTCCTCGGCCGTCAATGATGAATTCATCCCACTGATTTATTAGCCGTGTTTTGGCCTCGGCGCCGATTGTTGCGCCAGTAAGTACCGGGTAATACCAGTCCATCGCCCAGCGCAGTTTTGGCTCAAAAACGCTTTGATCTGTGCCGATTAAGTGGTCAATGATGTCGGCAGCAGCTCGCCACTCTGGCTGGCTTTTGCCAACGATTGCACCAACATTTGCTCCGCAATGCAATGCATGGCGAATGGACGATGAGCCAGTGAGAAGCGAGTAGTTCCACGGTCGCGAATCAACTTCACAAGCCCACAAAATGGTGCCGTCGTCTTTGCGCATACTTAACACCCAGGTGAGTGCTTTATATACCGTTGGCCACATCACATTGATAAATGCTTCGTCTTGTGTGACGAGGTAGTGATGCCAAATACCAGTTGCAATGTATGCACACACATTGGTGTCGAGTTTGGCGTCTTCAAGCGATCCATCTGGAAGGTAGTAGTTGTGCCAACTTCCATCATGGCGTTGAATATCGGCGAGCCATGAGTAAGCACGACGTGCTTCTTCGTGCATTCCCATTACGTCGAGTGCCATTGCAGTTTCAACATGGTTCCATGGGTCACAATGCCCGTTTGGAAACCACGGAATCATTCCATTTGGCAGCTGTAACGCTGCGATGGTGCGTGCAGTGGCAACTAGTTCTTCAGGACTAATGATGTCGTCAAGAGAATCGTTTGCTTGGCCGGGAAAGATCACGATGATCTACCTGGCTTTTGCGCATACACGATGTAGCTCTTTCCAATCACTGGAGCCAAAACCTTTTCTAAAGTGCGTGTAAGCGTTGGGGCAGAAATGATGTCCCACTCCAAAAACTTTTTGTAGGCATTGACATATTTGTTGTCTTCTTTAGTCGGCCCAACTGCGCATCGAAGCCACCAATATGGTGAATGCAATCCATGTGCGCGATGCTCATCTTGAACGATGAGGCCAGCGGCTCGAAGTTTTGCTTTTAGTTCGGTCCCTGAATAAATACGAACGTGGCCACCTTGAACAAATGGAGCATGGTATTCGTCCGAAAGCATCCAGTTAATTTTTTCGGGAAACCATGACGGCACCGTGGCGGCAAGAATTCCACCTGGCTTCAACACCCGAGAAAGTTCGCCAAGTGCTGCAACATCATTTTGAATATGTTCAAGAACTTCTGAAGTGACGATGCAGTCAAAGGTGTTATCGGCGAATGGAAGCCGAGTGGCATCTCCTCGCAAAACGGCAACAAGATTTTCTTCTTTAATTTCGCCTGCTTGAAACATCGCTGCAAAAGTTGCTCGCGTAACTGTGGTTTCCTCTTCGGCGTAGTCCAAAGCCACAACCCGTGCGCCTCTGCGCGCTGCCTCAAATGCATGGCGTCCAAAACCTGCTCCAGCATCTAAAAACATGGTTCCTGGGCCAACAGGCAATTTGTCAAAACGTACGGTCAACATTGGCTATTTTGCGTCCCGCTTCTGCAACTTTTTTATGTTGTGGGGCATTGCTAAAACTTCGCGGTATTGATCAACAGTGAGTTGTGCGCAATGCTTCCAACTCCATCGTTCAACAACACGGGCACGGCCTGCGGCGCCAACTCGGTTGCGCAGTTCTGCATTGTCAAGTCCTCGGCGAATTGAAGCTGCAAGTGCATCTGCGTCACCAGCTGGGCAAGACAACACTGTGTCGTTGTCTGCACCGGTGACTTCGGGAAGAGCACCACCGGTTGTTGCAACAAGACAGATGCCAGTTGACATCGCCTCAATTGCTGGAAGGCTAAACCCTTCATACAAACTCGGCACCACTGCTAGTTCGCTTTCTGCATACAGTTCAACAATTCGTTCGTCGCTCACACCTGAAACGTGGGTGATGCAGTCACTCAGTCCTAGTTTGCGAATGAGGTCGGCGTTTGCGCCTTCGCGAGGGCGTCCAATTATGGTCAGGTGAACATCACGTTCGGTGCGAATTTTGGCTAACGCCTCAAGTAGGTATGACAAACCTTTTAATGCAACATCGGCAGAAGCGGTGGTGATCAGGTGACCTGGTTTGCGTGCAATGTGAGGAAGCGGAGTAAACAGTTCTGGGTCTACGCCTACAGGTACCAGCTTCATTCGATCGAGCGAAACCTTCATGTCGGTATGAATATCGGCAATTGAGTTTTCACTCACTACAACAACACGGGGCATTTTGCTTGCAACTTTGCCCTGCATGTTGACAAAGGAATACCAGCGACGGATTGATTGACGTTTCCACCAGGTTTTGGTGTGTTCCATTTCAAGTTTGCGGTCTTTGGTGATGGGGTGGTGCAGCGTGACGATCGTGGGAATCAGTTTTTCAATTTTGAGAATTCCATACCCCAGGCACTGGTTGTCATGAACTAAATCAAAATCGTGTACTCGTTTGCTGAGCTCGTTGTATGCACGAATACTGAACGCTCGCGGTTCACCAAACGTTCCTTTTAAGAATTGCGCGGTTTCAACAAAGGTTGGCCAATCTTTAATTTCCCAATACGCAGGGAATCGACCCGGATACTGATCGTTAAAGATGTCGAGGCTTGGCAGTTTGTGTAATGGAATGCGCGAATCAAGAATTGGATAAGGCTGTCCACCAAAAACTTCAACGTGGTGGCCGAGATCAACCAAAGCTTTAGTGAGGTGACGGGTGTACACGCCTTGTCCGCCAACATGTGGCTTACCTCGATAGGTGAGGTAGGCAATGCGCAGAGGGCCGTTGGGGTCAAACGGCAACGACATAAGGCTTTCAGCCTACCTGTGAGTAACTTTGCGTTACTTAGTTGAAACGTTGGCGTTTTCGGGCAATAAATACAAGTGAACCCAAGGTGGCGACCATGGCGACAATAAACGGCAGGTCTCCAAGATTCGAATACAACGTGCGACCTGACCGTAGGGGTATTTCGCGTTGTAAGACTTTCTGTTCGCTTACTCCGGTGCGGTCGTATACATGGCCCGTAGGTGAGATGAATGCTGAAAATCCAGTAGGCGAAACTTGCACAAGCCAGCGACCGTTTTCAATTGCGCGAAGGCGTGAAGATGCAATTTGTTGAGTTTGCAAAATTGTTCCTGTGTAACTCGAACCGTTAGTTGGGTTCACAAGTACTGAGCCGCCAGCTTCGACACCTTCATTTGCGCGACCACTGAAGAACACTTCCCAAGAAATCACGACGCCAACAGTTGTGTCGGCAACGCGTAGTTGAGCAATGTCGGAACCAGCGAGAGCATCGCGCGGAATACGGTCAACAGGTGCACCAAGAGTTTCGAGTAACCCCCGGAGTGGAACAAACTCGCCAAATGGCACACGTCGTACTTTGTCGTAACGATCTCCCAACGTTCCATCTACATTGACGACAACTTGCGCATTGGTGAAATACTGCGCATTCATATCTTCGGTAATGCCAACAACAAATGGTGCATTCAATCGTGCAGCTTGCTCTGCAACTTCAACACGCTCAGTGCTGTCATAGAAGTCATCAACATCGATTACGTTTTCGGGCCATATCACCATGTCGAGGTTGGTGTTGGAGATAGTTCGCGTTGCTGCAAGATGTCGCTCAACTACGTCACGTGGATTGGTGTTGATGGCCAATGTTCCTTGAGGCCCGCCGCCTTGCACCGCCGCAATCACTCGCGTTTCGCCAGTGTCTGTTCCCCGAGGCGCAAATGATCCAATGCCGATTAGCAGTGCAACGAGAACTACAAAAGATGCGAGGTGGCGACGCTTAGGAGCAACGACAAGTTGTGAAAGAGCAAATCCAATTTGCATTACGCAGAATGTGAGCAGCAGTGGTCCACCGATGCGCACTATGCCAACGAGCGGAGATGCTGACTGCGAAATAGCAAGTGATGCAAGAGGAACTCCACCGAAAGGAAATGAAAACCTAAACGTTTCTGCAAGCGTGTGCGCGAGTGGAAGTGCTACGAGTGGGTACATGCTTCGCGAACCAATTACAGAAGCAAGTCCATGGAATGCAGCAAACAAAAGCACGGCAATGACATAACCGGGTGGTGTGAGAAACCACATCCAACACATTCCGGGTGCAAACCAGCCGAACGCGAAAGTGGTGCCAAGGAGAAACTGGGTTCGTCGACTGTGGTCAGTAAGTGCCGTGAGGCGTGCAAATATCGCGATGCCTAAGAACGCAAGTGGCCACCAGCCCCACGGCGGAAGGCTAAATGCAACAAGTGCGCCGGCTCCAAGTGCAGAAGCAAAACGAGCCCTATTCGTTCGCTGAATCATGCATCAATCTTTGCAAGAACTCGAGCTGCTGCTCGGTTCGCATCGGCGATACACGAAGGAATTCCAATTCCTCGGTAACTGGCACCAGCAAACACCACGCCGGGGGCAGCTGCGTCAAAAATGTGTTCTAGGCGCTCGACCTGATCAAAGTGACCTGGTCGATATTGCGGGAACGATTCAACCCAGCGTGTTATGCGAACAGATGTCGGTGCGATTTCAATTCCGATATGCCAATACAAGTCTGCAAGTGCAAGCTTGAGCAGTGTGTCGTCATCAAGATGATGCATTGGCATGCCATCTCGTCCGAGCGACACACGCAGCACCATTGATTGATCGGTGGTTTGCACGTGTGACCACTTATTTGACGCAAACGACACTGCAGTTACTGCAGTCTGTTGTGGTTTTGGAACAAGATAACCACTGCCTGTCAGATGTTGTGGCCACTGCGTGCGCGGAACCGTGAGCGCAATCATGACCACTGATGCATGTTCGCGCTGTGCAAGTTGAGTCGCAGCTTCGTTGCTCAGAGATTCAACAAGAGACGCACTGTGTCGTGCGGGTGAAGCCATGATCACCGCATCACACAACACTGTTCCATCATCGGTCTGAACAAAAAACTGCCCGCGTTTTGGTTGCTCAATCGCCCTAACTGGTGCAGAGAGTTCAATATTTCCGCCAAGTTGTCTAACGCGTTCTGCGATTGCAGAAGTGAACGCATGCATGCCAGCTTGTGGTGCAGCAAAGATAGGCCCTGTTGCCGTGCGCTTTTCGAGTCCGCTCTTCACTGAATGCATCAAGCTGTGTGGTTGGGCGAGTAGTTCGGCGATTTGTGGCATGCCTTTCACACTGAATGCATCGGTATCGGTTGCATAGATACTGCCGACAAGTGGATCAACAATGCGTTCGAGTACTTGGTTCCCACAACGTGCACGAATTGATTTACCCAAGTTGTCGGTGGTGCGAC
Organism: Ilumatobacteraceae bacterium; assembly: GCA_017853385.1. Taxonomy (GTDB): domain Bacteria; phylum Actinomycetota; class Acidimicrobiia; order Acidimicrobiales; family Ilumatobacteraceae; genus UBA3006. The sequence goes on from JAFMJR010000018.1 coordinate 12,968, forward strand.
CAATTTGGCGGGGTAATAGTGGCTCAATTGATGCACGAAGTTTTCCAGTAGTGGAAAGCAATGGTGTTGCCCATGCAGCGCGAATTGACCCGGGCACACCCAACATGGTTCCGTGAGGAATGTGGTGTAACTGTTGTTGCCAAATGTAAGCCTCGCCAGTTGCTGGAGAGATAAGCGACTGCTCTAGGCCAACTTGCTTTGCCAATTCAATGGCAGATGGAGTGCGCGTAAGAAATGCATCTGCAGATTCATCAAGTGATGCAAGACCAGCAAATGGCGAAGCACTGATTACGCCTCCTATGCGGTTCAGTGATTCAAAGATGGTGACGCGCGGTGCATTCGGTTCGCTGAGAATGCGAAACGCAGCAGAAAGGCCAGTAATTCCGGCACCAATTACGACGACATGTTTGTCGTTCATGCCTGTGCGGCGGCAACCACTCGTTTTGCAAGCGCAGTCATAACTTGTGGATCGTCATTGACACATGTTGTGCGGTCAAACTTCAGCCCGTGATGATCTGCGCGATGTTGAGCCTCAATGTCGAGGTCGTACAGCACTTCAAGGTGGTCGGCAACGAAACCACAAGCGCTCACCAAGACAGCATCGGCAAGTTTTTCTGCAGCGATGGAATCAATGACATCGAGAATGTCTGGCCCAATCCAAGGCTCTGGTGTTCTGCCGGCAGACTGCCATGCAATTGCCCAGTCTGCGCCTTCTTGCAATCCAAGTTTGCTTGCAACTGCAGATGCAGTGGCGTGAAGTTCATTTGGGTAGGGGTCGCCGCCATCAATGATGCGTTGGGGCAACGAGTGCGCGGTGAACAGCACGCGAGTTCGAGTTGGCAATGCAGCTTTTTTTGCAGCCATGTCTGCTGCCAGAAAATCAATGAATGCTGGCTCAATGGCCCACGAATCAATGCCAACGACAGAAATACCGTGCGGCTCTGCTGCTGCTTTGGCGCGACCTACATATTGACCAATTGAGTAAGAAGAAAAATGTGGTGCAAGAACAATCGCAACAATGTTTTTCATTCCTTGTTGCGCAATGTTGTTAACCGTCTCTTCAATCATTGGATGCGCATGCTTCAAACCCAACTGAACATCAAACTGTTCTGGAGCGATGGAATCAAGTGCGCGTTGCAGTGCATCGCGCTGTGCTTCGGTGCGTGCTGCAAGTGGAGAGATGCCACCAATGGCGTCGTAACGTGCGGTGAGATCGGCTAACTGTTCTTCGGTTGGTGGCCTTCCGCGACGAATATCGGTGTAGTACGGAAGAATTTCTTCGGTGCTTCGAGGAGTTCCGTAGGCCATAAGAAGAACTGCGGTTTTGTTGCTCATGGTTTACCGTTTCGTGGTGTTGTGAACGTGTTCAACAATTGCGGCGAGCACGTCGGGGTTAGTGGGGGGTTGAACGCCATGTCCAAGATTGAAAATGTGTCCGGGGTGGCCGCCATTATCGGCAAGCACCGCATCGGTGCCAGCAAGTGCAGTTGCGACATCGCCAAGCACAAGTTCGGGGTTGAGGTTTCCCTGCACGATCGTGTTTGCTCCAAGGCGACGGCGAGCATCAGCAATTGATGTGCGCCAATCAAGACCAATGACTTGTGCGCCAGCTTGCTTCATCATTTCAAGTAAGTGGTCACAGCCAAGACCAAAGTGAATTCCTGGCGCATCTGGGTGAGATTTTGCGAGCTCGGAAAATACGTAGGTTGAATGAGGAAGCACCATGTTGCGGTACTCATCGTGCGTCAAGGTTCCAGCCCAAGAATCGAACAACTGAAACGCTTTTGCTCCTGCATTGAGCTGGCTTTGAATTGACGCAACTGAATGCTCAGCAATTCGTTTCATGAGCGCATGCCACAGCTCTGGCTCATCACGCATCATTTGTTTAGTAATTACATGATCTCGACTGGGTTTTCCTTCAACGAGATAGCTACCAACGGTAAAAGGTGCACCTGCAAATGCAAGAAGTGGAACACGAAGTTCTGCAGCAAGCATGCGCACGGTTTCTAATACATAAGGTGTGTCAGTTTCGGGCTCAAGTGGACGAAGTCGTTGCAGGTCGGACATTGCTCGAAATGGTTTTTCGGCAACTGGACCGGTGCCAGGTGCGACGTCTATGCCAAAGCCAACCGCATGGGCCGGAACCACGATGTCGCTATACAGCACTGCTGCATCTACGCCGTAACGAGCGACCGGTTGCAGTGTGATGTCTGCTGCAAGTCGGGGTTGTTTGATGGCATCGAGAATGCTGCCCTCGCCACGCACTGCCCGATATTCAGGAAGGCTGCGACCTGCTTGGCGCATGAACCACACTGGTGTGTGTTCAGCGTTTTTACCCGTAGCTACCTGCAAGAAAGCAGTTGTGGAACTGGTGGCCGACATCGTGGCTAACGCTACCTGTTGAGCATTGCGTCAAGCCGAGCCACGCGATCAATTGCTGGAGGATGTGACAACAGCACTCGCGACAGTAACCGTGTTGGCTCATTTGCAGGGGTGCGATGAATCACGCGAGTAAGTGCATAACGCAATTCGCGACCGAACCCCATCGCATGGGCCCGTCGATCTGCTTGAAACTCGGCACTTCGACCAACGATTTCGCCAAGACTTTGCGATAACAAGAATCCGATCAGTAACAGTCGTGACAACGAGGTAAGCACGATGTTGATGATCCAACCGATCAGTTTGAACGTGGCGTATTCATCTTCAAGACGTTTGGCAACCGACATTCCAATATCTCGTATTCGTATTCCCAAACGTGCAAGTCCAAGAATTGGCATGCTCATCCATTGAGCAACTGTGAGTGCAACGGTGTGACCGCCTAGGTGATGGCTCAGTTCGTGGGCGAGCACTCCAGTGAGCTCGTCTTCAGTGAGATGCTCGATTGCAAAAGACGAAACAACGAGCATGTGTCCGCCACATGCAAACGCATTGATGTCATCAATGTCTGCAACAGAGAGCACAAATCGACCAGGTCGAATACCAACTTGTTGTTCGACAACTTTCCATGCAGGTTCAAGATGTGCTCGCTCTATGTCGGTTGGTTGTCGAGCACCGAGAAGTCGCACGAAAAAAAAGCGCTGCACTGGTCGTGAAAACAACACGATGCCAAATAAGAACTCGCCGAGCGCAAAGTGAGTGAAGGGAACCTCAAACAACCATGTAACTGGTATCCACATCAGAAAAACCGCGCCAAGCCACACGGGGAAGAGTGCAAAAACTGGCGCAAACGCGGTAATTGCGGAGTACTCAACTCGGCGCTTTGACGAAGTCACCATTTCATTCAACCAGCGTGTGAACTATCGTCGTCAGCACAGGGGGAAGAGTTATGTCTTATGCGGTAATTCCAGGTGCGCAAGCGTGGTCGCATGTTGGTGCGGGTGATGTTGGCGCACTTGTTGTTCATGGTTTCACGGGAAACCCGTCGTCTATGCGTGAAATTGCAGAAGTCTTTGGATCTGCTGGTTATCACGTTGAACTACCACGCCTTGCCGGTCATGGCACTTCAGTTGAAGAAATGATGGACACTCGTTGGGCAGATTGGACGCGTGACGCAGAAGATGCATTGTCAAAACTGCGTGAGCGTTGTTCAAAAATTGTTGTCGTGGGGCTATCAATGGGTGGTGCAATCACGTTGTGGCTTGCTTCGCGACATGCAGACTTGGCAGGAATTGTGTGTGTTAATCCAACAACAAAATCTTCGCCAGCAAAATTGGCTGGAGCTCGACTTGCAGTCAAGACCGGAAAGAAATCGTTGCCGGCTATTGGAAGCGACATTGCGGATCCTTCGGTGAAGGAAAGTTCATACGACGCAACACCTCTTGCTGCAGCAGTTTCGTTGTTTGCAGATGGGTTGAAGCCGTTGTCAAAGAAATACGGCCAAATCAAAGTTCCGTTACTTCTCGTGACGTCAAAAAACGATCACGTAGTGAAACCAGCGGAAAGCGATTTCCTTGCCAAGAGCTATGCCGGAAACGTTGAACGTGTATTCCTTGAGCGAAGTTTTCATGTTGCAACACAGGACTATGAAAAAGACGTGATTCATCGTCATGCACTCGACTTTGCAAAGCGAGTTATCGCGTAAGTGAATCTGCTTTTGTCGATTCCGAGTCCAAGCAGCGGTGCATTGCAGCTTGGGCCTTTGCGCCTGAATGCCTATGGCGCCATGATCGCGCTCGGAGTTGTTGCTGCAGTTGCGCTTACAGGAAGGCGACTGGAAAAACGTGGTGCAGGAACGCGCGAAGACATCAGCGCAATTGCATTGTGGGGAGTACCAGCAGGAGTAATTGGTGGTCGGCTATATCACGTGGTTACTGATTGGGAATTATTCAGTGGACACCCTGAACGCATTGTTCAAATTTGGAAGGGCGGACTTGGAATTTGGGGTGGAATTTTTCTTGGTGTAGTCGTGGGCATTTGGGAAGGTCGTAGGCGTGGTATTTCAACTGCAGCATTGCTCACTTGTGTTGCGCCAGCATTGCCGCTTGCACAAAGTATTGGCCGTTGGGGAAATTGGTTTAATCAAGAATTGTTTGGACGTCCAACAACATTGCCGTGGGGTCTAGAGGTTTCAGAATTTCACACACGGCAAGCTGGTTATCCAGTTGGCACATTGTTTCATCCAACGTTTTTGTATGAGTCACTTGCGTGCTTGGCGCTATGTGGCCTCTTGTTGCTCATCGACAAAGTGGAAAAACGCCCAGGGTTTCTCTTTGCTTATTACACAGCGGGCTACACCTTGTTTCGATTTTTCAACGAAGGATTACGTATTGACCCAGCGCACTCTGCCGGTGGCCTGCGCCTGAATCAATGGGTATCTATTGTGGTGTTCGTTATTTCGGTAGCAGTACTGCTGAAACCACAGCGTCACCAATCAGATTTGACCGCTTAGCCAATAGCATTAAGGGCTGTGAGCACCCCCGCAGCAGGTTCAAATCCAGCACGAATTACCTCTGAAGTCGTGGCCAAGGTTGCCAAGTTGGCGAGCCTGAAACTGAGCGAAGATGAAATAACTCTGATGACCAGCCAGTTGTCGGGAATGCTGGATCACTTTGCCGACATTGACAAGCTTGATCTCGAAAATGTTGTGCCACTTGCACAACCGTTCCCGTTAAAGAATGTGTTTCGCGAAGACGTGATTGTTAAAGGGCTTGACCGCGATGAAGTTCTGGCAGCAGCCCCTGCAGCAGAAGACGGCCGCTTCCGCGTGCCGCCATCGTCTGGGTTGGGTGAGCAGTAATGACGAAGTCATTCGCCACTGTTGTTGATATTGCTCAAGACATTGCGTCGGGTAAAACCAGTGCAACTGAAGTGTTGGAGCAACACCTTCAGCGCATCAATGAACGCGAAAGCGAAATCAATGCGTTCAATTTGGTAACCACTGAGCAAGCTCGCCAAACAGCAGCACAGGTTGATGCCGACATTAAAGCCGGAAAAAAACTGGGACCACTTGCTGGTGTCCCAGTTGCGTTGAAAGACAACATGTGCACGCGAGGCATTGAAACTACGTGCTCGTCAAAAATTCTTGAAGGTTGGAAGCCGCCCTACGACGCCACAGTGGTGACTCGTTTGCAACAAGCAGGCGCAGTCATGATTGGCAAAACCAACTTGGATGAATTCGCAATGGGTTCGAGCACGGAGAACTCTGCATTCGGTCCAACAAAAAATCCATTAGACACATCGCGAGTGCCAGGTGGATCAAGTGGTGGAAGTGCAGCGGCAGTTGCTGCAGGTTTTGCTGCTGCAAGTTTGGGTAGCGACACCGGTGGAAGTATTCGCCAACCGGCATCTTTGTGTGGACTTGTCGGTGTGAAGCCAACTTATGGTTTGGTAAGTCGTCAAGGAATTGTCGCCTTTGCGAGCAGCCTTGATCAGGTTGGGCCATTTACTCACACGGTTGCCGATGCGGCGCTCATGATGGAAGTAATTGGCGGCCATGATCCGCTTGATTCAACGTCGTTGCCACAACCAATGCCATCTCTTTCAAGCGTGCTTGAACAAGGTGTGAAGGGCATGCGCATTGGTCGCCTTGCCGACATGCCAGATGGTTGCGAACCAGAAGTTCTTGCTCGCATGGACGCTGCTTACGCTGCGTTGCAATCAGCAGGTGCGACCATTGTTGATATTTCGTTGCCTTCACTTTCGTATTGCTTAACCGCGTATTACTTAGTTGCTCCAGCAGAAGCGAGCAGCAACTTGGCGCGCTACGACGGTGTGCGTTATGGAATGCGCGTTGAAACTGGTGACTTGCACTCGATGTATGGTGCAACTCGCGCTGCGGGTTTTGGTGCCGAAGTAAAACGCCGCATCATGTTGGGCACGTATGCACTTTCTGCAGGATATTTCGATGCGTACTACGGCAAAGCATTGAAGGTGCGTCGCCTCATCGCCAACGACTTTGCTGCGGCATACGAAAAGTGTGATGTGATCCTTACTCCTACATCGCCAACAGTGGCGTTTCCACTCGGTGACAAAACCAGCGATCCACTCACCATGTATCTGTGCGACATTTTTACTATTCCAACCAACCTTGCGGGACACGCTGCCATGAGCGTTCCATTCGGAACAGGCGCACACAATTTGCCAGTGGGAGTTCAGGTGTTGGCTCCAGCACTTGGTGAGCAAACCATGTTCCGTGTTGCGGCCGAATTGGAGCGTGCATCATGAGCAACGCATCAAGCGCACCTCAACACAGCACGGCCTTGCCAAACGGTTGGGAAATGGTGGTGGGTCTTGAAGTTCACGTAGAACTTGATACGAAAACCAAACTATTTTCGGCAAGCCCAAACCGATTCGGTGATGAACCAAACACCAATATCGACCCAGTAACACTTGGCCTTCCTGGCGCATTACCGGTGCTCAATAAGCACGCTGTGGAGTTGGCGATTCGTTTGGGCCTTGCTCTGAATTGCAAGGTGCAACCAAGCACGTTCCATCGCAAAAACTATTTCTACCAAGACATGCCAAAGGCATATCAAATCAGTCAATACGACCAGCCAATCAACATTGATGGCTACATGATGTTGCCTGGAGATGTGCGCATCGGAATCGAACGCGCTCACTTAGAAGAAGACACGGGTAAGTCAACTCACATCGGCGGAACCAGTGGTCGTATTCATGGCAGCGATTATTCACTTGTTGACTTCAATCGCGCTGGCGTTCCACTAGTTGAAATCGTCTCGCGTCCAGACATTCGTAACTCTGACCAAGCTCGTCAATACGTTGCCGAATTGCGCTCAATCTTGCTTGCTGTTGGCGCAAGTGACGCAAAAATGGAAGAAGGCTCGATGCGCTGCGATGTCAACGTTTCGGTAAGAAAGCCTGGCGAGCCATTTGGCACCCGTTGCGAAATTAAGAACGTCAACTCCATACGTGCAGTTGGAAAAGCAATTGACTACGAGGCACGTCGACAAATTGATGTACTTGAGTCGGGCGGAACAATTCGCCAAGAAACACGGCACTGGGATGACAGCGAAGGCCGTACTCATACATTGCGTACGAAAGAAGACGCCGACGATTACCGGTATTTCTTAGAGCCAGACTTGGTGCTGCTTGACCCAGATCAAGAATGGATTGAGAGTATTCGTGCTTCGCTTCCAATGTTGCCTGCAGCACGACGTGCACAACTCGCAGAGCTGACTGGCGCTAATAAGGAAAGTGAATCGGTGTACGTCATTGTTGAGCGTGGACAAGATGAGTACATCGCTGCAGTAGCAAATGCGGGTGGCGACGCAGCTCGTGCGTTGGTGTATGTGCAACAGGCATTTGCCGAAGAGGGTGCATCACCCAAAGTTGCTGCAAAAGATATTGCAACGCTTACGCAAATGGAACGCGACGCAAAACTTACAGCCACGCAAGCAAAAACGATTTTGTCGGAAATGGTTGCTAACGGTGGCGGCGACCCAGTTGCACTTGCTGCTGCAAAAGGATTCGAAGCCCTCGACACCAGTGCAGTTGAGGCCATGGTCGATGCCGCAATCGCTCAGCAAGCCGACGCATGGGCGAAGTATTGCGCTGGCGAAGAAAAGGCGATGGGTGCCCTGGTTGGCGCAATCATGAAGGCATCTCAGGGCAAGGCCGACGGCAAGGTTGTTACGGCAATTTTGCAGGCTCGCCGTGCCAAATAAGGGTTCCAGCACGAGTTGCAAAAAGATGTTAGGTATCCCTAACATCTGGTCATGACCACAAGCTTCCTCATCACCCTGCGCGAAGGCCTCGAGGCGTCGCTCATTGTTGCCATTTTGCTTACTTATCTGAGCAAGACCAACCGCAAAGCCGATGCTCGTTACGTGTGGTCGGGAACCATTGCTGCAGTTGTTGCATGTTTAGTTGCTGGCACCGCAATTTATTTGGCTGTAGATGGTTTGCACGGAAAAGTTGAACAAGCAGTTGAAGGAACCATCGCGCTTGCAGCTGCTGCAGTGCTTACACAAATGATTTTTTGGATGAAAAAGAACTCACAAAACCTAAGCGCAGAATTGCGCGCCAAGGTTGATGCATCAGCAAAAACCGCATTGTTTGTGATTGCGTTTGTTGCCGTGGTGCGTGAAGGCCTGGAAACCGTGTTGTTCTTGTTGAGCGCTGAAACCGCTTCAGCATCGGGTGCATCGGTGGTAGTTGGCGGTCTCATTGGACTTGCTGTTTCCATCATTTTGGGAGTTGCAATTTTTGCTGGCGGTCGAAAAGTAAATCTCAAGCAATTCTTCAACGTCACCGCAGTGTTGTTGATTTTGTTTGCTGCTGGTCTCGCCGGAAAAGCAGTACACGAATATCGCGAACTCATCGGTTGGGAAAATGGCTGGCTGGTGCAGTCGGCATGGGAAATGTCAAAGGGTTCAATTTGGGAATCGGGAACCTTCTATGACTTCATGAAGGGATTCTTCGGCTGGCACTACGCAGCTGAAAACATTCGAGTGATTACCTACTTCCTCTACCTGTTGCCAACGCTGTACTTCTATCGAAAGCCAGTTCAGTCGGCCGCATAGTTTGCGCAAGTAGCCTTAGTTGTAATGACTAAGCCAACTGAAACCCCAGTAGATGTAAAGCCGCGTAGCCGCGACGTCACCGACGGAAATCAAAAGGCCGCAGCGCGCGCCATGTTGCGCGCAGTTGGTCTCACCGATGACGACTGGCAAAAGCCACAAATTGGAATTGCATCATCGTGGAATGAAGTAACGCCCTGCAATGCATCGTTGCGTCGACTCGCCGACAGTGCAAAAAAGGGTGTCCGTGAAAATGGTGGCGTTGCACTTGAATTCGGCACCATCACGGTGAGCGATGGAATCAGCATGGGTCACGAAGGTATGCGTGCAAGCTTGGTGAGTCGCGAAGTAATTACCGACAGCGTTGAAACGGTTGTTCACGCCGAGCGTTTTGATGGTTTCGTTGGGCTCGCTGGTTGCGACAAGAGCATTCCAGGAATGCTTATGGCAGCAGCGCGTCTCAATTTGCCAAGTGTGTTCGTGTACAACGGCTCCACTATGCCTGGTGTTCACAATGGCAAAAACATTGACATCACCACAGTGTTTGAAGCAATTGGCGCATGTGCTGCAGGCACTATGACGCAAGAAGAACTCGGTGAAATCGAACGCTCTGCATGCCCAGGCGAAGGCGCGTGTGGCGGCATGTTTACCGCAAACACCATGAGCTCCATTGCAGAAGCACTCGGCATGAGTCTTCCGGGAACTGCATCACCACCTGCAATTGATAAGCGTCGCGAAAGCGATGCAGAGCGAGCAGGTGCTGCCGTCATGAATTTGGCGAAGAAGGGCATTTACGCGCGCGACATCATGACGAAGAAGGCATTTGAAAATGCGATCGCCATGGTGAACGCACTCGGTGGAAGTACAAATGCTGTGCTGCACCTGTTGGCAATTGCCAACGAAGCTCAAGTTGATATTGATCTCGATGACTTCAATCGCATTGCAGCAAAAGTTCCACACATTGCCGACACAAAGCCAGGCGGCAAGTACCACATGACCGACATTGATCGCATTGGTGGTGTGCCTGTAGTGCTCAAGCATTTGCTTGATGCAGGTTTGTTGCACGGCGATGTCATGACGTGCACCGGTAAAACCATGGCTGAAAACTTGGCCGAATTGAATCCACCTGCACCAGATGGTGATGTTGTGCATCCGCTCAGCAATCCAATTCACGCTGAAGGCGGCATCAACATTCTCACGGGTTCACTTGCACCAAATGGTTCGGTAGTAAAGGTTGCTGGTCTTTCCAAAGATCAAATGTTGTTCGAAGGCGATGCTCGCGTTTTTGATGGTGAAGATGGCGCAATGGCTGCAGTACTTGCTGGCGAAATACAGCCAGGCACGGTCATCGTGATTCGCTACGAAGGACCAAAGGGCGGCCCAGGTATGCGCGAAATGCTTGCCATCACTGGTGCACTGAAAGGTGCTGGTCGCGGTTCAGATTGTGCACTCATCACCGATGGCCGCTTTAGCGGTGGCACTTGGGGATTCTGCATCGGTCACGTTGCACCAGAAGCAACTGACGGTGGTCCAATTGCGTTCGTAAAAGATGGCGACCGCATTCGCATCGACGTGCATACCAAGAGCTTGAACCTGTTGGTCAGTGATGACGAAATTGCAAACCGACGTAAAGGTTGGAAGCCAAACGCACCGCGTTACACCAGCGGTGTGTTGGGCAAGTATGCAAAGTTGGTGCAAGGTGCCGAAACAGGCGCCATCACCAACATCATTAGCTAGCTGTTGCGCTTAACTTTCGCGACAGCAGTCGACCAACACCAAGCAACACGCCAAGTGTGATGGTGGCAACAATGATGAACGGTGTGGCTATGCCACGATCAAACACGAAACGACGCAGCAGTAAGCCAACTACCACGGTGATCACCCACGTTGCCGCCCATGATCTACGCGTGAATGGTTCGACCCAGGTACGCATGCCAAGCCATGAAATGACAAGTGCAAGAAGAAATGGCGCAGCCACTGCAAACACACCAGAGATGGCCGTTCCTTCGTCGTGATTGCGTCGCCCAATGGCGACAAACACCACTACTGCAACAACATCAACAATCGCCGTAGTAATTACGGCGCGTTGACTATGCCTCGTCGTAATACTCGCGTCCAAGGTGCGTGATCTGGTCTTCGTTCATCATCCAACGCAAGGTGTTCTTCAACTTTGCAAGCTGAACGAACAAGTCGTGTTCTGGATGTAGGCCAGGAGCAACTTGTGGGCTCTTGTAATAGAACGAGAGCCATTCTTGGATTCCGCCGAGACCAGCGCGTTGTGCCAAGTCCATGAACAACACGAGGTCGAGTGCAAGTGGGGCAGCAAGAATGCTGTCGCGGCACAAGAAGTTGACCTTGATCTGCATTGGGTAACCCAACCATC
>JAFMJR010000065.1 GCA_017853385.1 Ilumatobacteraceae bacterium
ATTTCTTTTGTGGTTGTGGCCAGGTGCCGTCGCGGCCATCCATGCCTGCGTTCGGGCGTGCCTTCGCCATCAGCTCTTCAACAATTGGCCCAAGCGAAGTTGGATCTTCAACTGGTGCATGAGTTGGGCCACGATGCCAACCTTCAGCAATTGCCAACACTTGACCACTTGCCTCAAACACTCGACCAGTGATGTCTTTTGATTCTGCAGAAGCCAACCACGTAACGATTGGTGCGATCCACTTTGGTGAACGTTGCTCGCGCTCTTCTTCAGTCTCTGGTGCTGGACCAAGATTTTCGGTCATGCGTGTAAGAGCAACTGGTGCAACTGCGTTCACGGTTACGCCATAACGAGCAAGTTCGAGTGCAGCAATGGTGGTGAATGCCGCGATGCCTGCTTTTGCAGCACCGTAATTGGTTTGACCAATGTTGCCGTAAATGCCCGACACGGAAGAAGTGTTGATAATGCGTCCATCAACCGGGTGACCCGCCTTTTGGCGATCGCGCCAATATGCAGCCGCCATGCGCGAAGGCGCAAACGTGCCCTTCAAGTGCACTTTGATAACGGCGTCCCACTCTTCTTCACTCATGTTGGCCATCATGCGGTCGCGCAAAATTCCTGCGTTGTTCACCACTGCATGCAAGTCGCCAAATGTTTCGACTGCGGTGTTAATGAGGCGCTCGGCGCCTGCCCATGTTGAAATGTCGTCGCCGTTGGCAACTGCGCGACCACCCATGGCCTCGATTTCGTTCACCACTTGCTGAGCCGGCGAGGTATCGCCACCACTGCCATCGACCCCAGCGCCAAGGTCGTTCACCACGACCAATGCGCCATGTTTGGCAAGGCTTAACGCATGCTCGCGACCAATGCCGCGACCCGAACCAGTGACAACTACTACACGACCTTCACATAAGCGACTCATAACGACAAACCCTAGTCTCTACCCCGTGCCCGAAACTTTGTCGAACACTGCGCCAGCCATGCAATGCGATGTGGCAATTGTTGGCGCAGGGCCAGCAGGAATTGCAGCGGCACTCACGTTGCGCAAATCGGGTTACGACGTGATTGTGGTTGACAAAGCCACGTTTCCGCGCGACAAATGCTGTGGTGATGGTTTAACAACAGGCGCATTGCGCGTGTTGGAAGAACTTGATTTTGATCCGCGCACGGTGCCGAGTTGGACAGTGTGCGAAGACGTGCGACTGCGCTCACCAGGCGGACGCGAAATGCATATGCCATTGCCCCATGGCGCCGGACAATTTGCGGCCATTACTCCGCGGATTGAACTTGATAATGCATTAGTGCAACAAGCCAAAAATGCTGGTGTAAGCGTGCTTGAGGGTCATGCGTTTAACGCAATTGATAATTCATCACGCGACTTTGCGAGTTTGGATATTGAAGGAATTGGAATAATTCGCGCAAAGTTTGTTATTGCAGCCGACGGCATGTGGTCACCCGTGCGCAAAGCACTTGGGCTTTCACAATCTGGATACTTAGGCGAGTGGCACGCGTTTCGTCAATATGCAAGCAATGTGACGGGCACAGCAAAAGATCGTTTGCATGTGTGGTTCGATAAAGATTTACTGCCTGGATATGCATGGTCGTTTCCTTTGAAAGGTGGACGCGCCAATGTTGGCTTTGGCATTTTGCGCGGCGGCAAATACTCGGTGCAAGACATGAAAGACCTGTGGCCAAACTTGTTGCAACGCGAACACATTCGCGAAGCACTTGGTGCAACAGCGGTGATGGAAGACCGACACACCGCATGGCCTATTCCTGCACGAGTTACCACCGCAACACTGAGCAGCGGTCGAGTGCTGTTTGTTGGCGATGCTGCGTGCGTAACTGACTCACTTACTGGTGAAGGTATTGGTCAGGCATTGCTGTCTGGCCAACTTGCAGGCCAGGCAATTGTTGCCACTGGCAATCGCGAAGCATCTATTGCTCGTCGCAAGTACGAAAAGCTGGTGAAGCAACATTTGTTTGCCGATCACCGCATGAGTGTGATTTTGGGCAAGATCTTGCAAAGCAGCATTGGTGCACGTGGTGCACTTCGACTTGCCAGCCTGACACCATGGACACGGCGCAATTTTGTTCGCTGGATGTTTGAAGACGAACCGCGAGCTGCTGCCTTCACACCACGCCGATGGCACAAGGGCTTTTTGAAGCGTGACGGCGCCTTTAAGAACTACGGTTAGAGCCATGCGCACACGCCTCACCGACATGCTCGACATTGAATTTCCCATCATGCTCGCGGGCATGGGCGGAGTGTCGTACCACCGTTTAGTTGCTGCGGTTTCAGAGGCTGGTGGCATTGGCACCCTGGGCGCCAGCACCATGCAGGCTGGTGAATTGGAAACCGAAATTGCTGGCGTAAAACAATTGACCAACAAGGCGTTTGGTGTTGACCTGCTTACCGCGCTTCCCCACACGCTTGAACGCGACGTTGACTTGATAATTAAAAGCGGTGCGCGAGTGTTTGTTGCTGGCCTCGGTGTGCCACGCGACATTATTGACAGGCTGCACAAGAACGGCGTGCTTGTAGGTTCAATGTGCGGCAAAGTGCGCCACGCGGTGGCTGCTTATGAAAGCGGATGCGACTTTGTAGTTGCGCAAGGCACCGAAGGTGGCGGGCACACCGGCACCGTTGCCACCATGGCATTAGTTCCGCAAGTAGTTGATGCAGTTGGCGACAAGATGGTGGTTGTTGCCGCTGGTGGTTTGTTTGATGGTCGCGGTCTTGCTGCTTCGCTTGCACTTGGTGCCGACGGCGTATGGGTAGGCACTCGCTTTATTGCCACACACGAAGCCCGCAGCGTTGACGGTTACAAAGAAAAACTCATTGACACACTTGAAGACGGCACCGTGATTACTCGCAGTTACACCGGCAAAACGTGTCGCGTGGTGCGCAATGATTGGACCAACAAATTTGAAGAACACCCAGAGACACTGCAAGGGTTTCCACAACAAGCAATTGCTTCAATGCAAGCTGGCGTAAATCACCTTGGATACCCCGAAGGAACCAAAGTTGACGTGAACCAAGAGTTCATGCCTGCTGGTCAAGGTGTTGGAGCAATTAAGAGCATCGTGCATGCCGGTGACTTGGTACGCAGCATGATGGCAGAAGCCGAGCAGTCGCTCGATCGCATTCAAACAATGCGCAAGAAGTAACCCGCAATGGGAGTGCTTCGTTCCAACGCCAGCGTGCGCAAATTATTCATCGCTGAAAATGTTTCGATCATGGGTGACTACTTCACCTATGTTGCTCTGGTCGGTTTGGTTAAAGATGCAACCGACTCAACATTTCTTGTTTCGTTGGTGTTTGCTGCATACGTTCTTCCGTCATTTTTCCTGTCGCCTATAGCAGGGCCGATAGTGGATAGATATGACCGTCGCAAAGTCATTGTCATCATTTCTGCGCTTCAAGCATTTTGCGGAATCGGCTTCCTGCTTTCAAATGCAGATCGCATTTGGCTAGCACTGATCACACAAATTGTGATTTCCTCGCTTGCTGTCATCACACTTCCCGCGTTCGGCTCAGCGATTCCCAACCTCACACGCAACGATGAAGAACTGCGTCAAGCGAACACATTGTTTGGATCAAGTTGGGGTGCATCAGTATTTGTTGGATCAGCTGTTGGTGGATTGTTCACGGCGAGCTTTGGCAGAACAGCAACTTTTGCCGCGGACATTGCGACTTTCGTAATTTGCGCAGTGCTTGTTTCAATGATCAAAATTCCGATGCAGGAACGCAAAGCAGATGCCAAACGTGAACCGGTGCGCCCCATTGCCGACATGCGAGAGGCTTTCCATTACGCGAAAGAAAACAGCGTGATTTTTGCGATGATGGCGTCTAAAACCACTCAAGCAGTTGGCGCTGGCGCAGTTGGTCAGCTTGCTGTGTTGGCAATTGACGCATTTAATACAGGTGATGGCGGAAGCGGTCTACTACTTGCTGCTCGCGGCTTTGGTGCAGCAGTAGGGCCATTCATTTTCATGCGCTTCGTGCGCAACAACATGCCGCGACTGTTATTGCTGTGCGGTGTTGGCGGATTGATCTGGAGTGTTTTCTATCTCACTGCAGCTGCAAGCCCCGCATTGTGGCTTGCTGTAGTTGCGATCGGCGCAGCCCACATAGGCGGTGGCTCAATTTGGACAATGGCAAATTACGGTTTGCAAATTTCAACATCAGACCACATTCGTGGTCGCGTGTTAGCCGGCGACATGGGTTTTGCCATGTTGGTCACTGGAATCAGCACCATTGTTACTGGACTTCTTGGCGAGATATTTCCTATTCGTATTGCAATTGCAATTGTTGCTGGTGTTTCAGGACTTGCTTCTGTTGTCTATCTCGTCGGAACTATCGGACTACGTCAACGTCTACGCAACGGTTTGCAGCCTCAATCAACCTGACTGCACGCGGGTCGGTGAACATTGAATCCTTCATGCGGTTCATGATGTAGCTGAAGCCCATTTGTCGACCCGGATCGGCAAACGACACCGAGCCACCTGCACCTGCGTGACCGTAACTGCCTGGCGCATCGAATGCCAGCTTCTCACTTGGCGTGACAAATCCCATCGCAAACGTGCGTTGCGTTTGCAAGCACAAGTCCACTTCACCATCACGTGTTTGTTGCACTGTCATTTTGTTGCGCGTGTCGTCGCTGAGCAAACGAACTGCACCATGAGGTGATTCTGTTTCCGTAAACGTTGCTGAATACATTGCAGCAAGACTGCGCGCGTTGGTAATTCCATTTGCACCCGGCACTTCTGCTGCATGTAAATCTTGGCGATTGAAACCGCCCTTCACATTGAGTGCACCATTCACGGTTAACGCTTTTGCAAGATGCGCATTTGGCAACTGTGCTGGTGGCGCAGGCGGTGCTTCAGATGATGAGCGAGGCCAACCTGTATTGATTGGTGATACTCGTGGTTCGTGATGCGCAGGAAGACCAACATAAATTTCGCCGCCGAGTGGGTTGGCAATTTCTTCTGCAATGAACCGACCAATGTTTCGACCATCAGTTCGACGAACTAATTCGCCTGCCAGCCAGCCAAATGTGATGGCGTGATAACCATGGGTTGAACCCACCGGAAACAACGGTGGGGTGTCGGCAAGTCTGGCCACCATGGTGTTCCAATCGAGCAGTTCCTCATAGGTCAATTGGCCTTCAACCGTGTACAAACCGGCCTGGTGAGACAGCAACTGGGCCACCGTCACGTGCTCTTTTCCATGGGCCGCAAACTCGGGCCAAAACAGTGAAACCGGCTCTTCGTAAGACAACATGCCACGCTCTACACACATGGCTACAGCAGTAGCCACCACCCCTTTGGTGGTGCTGAAGACCAGTTGCAGTGTGTCTCGGGTGTAGGGCTTGGTGCCTTCTTTGTCGAAGTATCCGCCAGCAATATCAACTACACACTTGCCCTTGTGAAACACCGACACGCCCGCGCCAATGTCTTCTCGGCTTTCTATGTTGTGGGTGAAGGCTTCGGCAACTGCTTGCCAACCGTCGGCTACGAAACCTTCGTACGACACGACTAGCGAACGTCGTCAATAAGGCTGCGCAGCAATTCAATTTGTTGCACTGCATCTGGACCAATGGGGTTCACTTGCAACACGGTGACGCCAGCCTCTTTATATGCAGCCAAGCGTTCTTTAATGAAACTCTTTGGTCCAACCAAGTGCGAGTTCAACAACCATTCGGCCGGAACTTTTGCAGCAGCCTCTTGCTTTTTGCCGTCTAGGTACAAATCTTGAATTTCAACAGCTTCTTTTTCGTACCCGTATGCCTTGCAAATGTCGTTGTAGAAGTTCTTTCCACGAGCACCCATGCCACCTACGTACAGCGCAGTGCTTGGTCGCGCAAAGTCCAACACTTTTTGTTGGTCTTCACCAGTGAGTGATTCGTCAATAGCAAGAATTCCGCCGGCCTGAATATCCATTTTTGGACGTGAGGCATCGCGCTTGGCGTAGCCAGCTTTCAACGCATCGCCCCATACGTTTTGGAATTTTTCTGGATAAAAGAAAATTGGCATCCAACCATCTGCAATTTCTGCAGTTGCTTCAACGCTCTTGC
>JAFMJR010000001.1 GCA_017853385.1 Ilumatobacteraceae bacterium
CATAACGATTTACTTCAACAGACTTGTCAACGTGGTAACGAGGTAGGCGAGTACGACACTGACAACAATCGCAGCCAATGCCCCGGCCACGAGACTGCCACCGAGGAGGCCAATGGCACTTGCCTTCCGTTGCTTGTCAGATGGTTCGCTATATAGAGGTGTTGTATTTGTGCGGACCTGAACAACATTTGGGCGGTTTGGTCTGGCAGGCTTAGAACCATTCAGAATTACTAGTGCGCCAATTGCCAAACTAACGGCAAGCAACGCCCTGACTGTCACACCGAATGTGGAAGCGAAAATAGGTAAATCGATGAGCGAAAAAAACGACGTCACGATGCCAAATAGCGTACCGTTGCCACCACCGACCCTTGCCTTACCCAAGCCGAGCAAGGCAGAAACGCGCCATTTATGGTGGGCGCTACCAATGCTGACGTGCAGTTGGCTGGCATTGATTGGGATCATTGTTGCATCAAGCATTCAGGTTCGCTTTTGGGAGGTGGCGCCTGGTTCTGCAGAATCAGTGTCGGATCGATTGGGATTTACCAAAGAAGCACTGGCTCAAATCACTCGGTATCCCTCCTCTAATTCAGTGCTTTTTGTAACTGCATTTGGTGGACAAATGACTGCGCTAGAGACGTTTGTTGGCTCAATTGATCCCGACGTAGAGATTCAGTCCTACGAAGAACGTTTTGGCAAGAGCACTCCGGGCGGCCAGCAGCAACTTGGTTTTCAGTCAATGACTACTGCAAAGCAAATTGCTGAATACGTTGCTTTTACGCGGCTAGGCCTTGAGGCAACCTTCGAGCTGGGGGACATCATTGTTGAAGAAGTTGTGTGTTTAGAGGTAGCTGTCACACTTAGTGCCTGTAATCAGTTGCAACCCGGGGACACGCTTGTGTCATTTGATGGGAAGGCGATCCCAACACTTGCAGATCTAGCTCCGCTTATGAATGGCTATGAGCCGGGAGATGTAGTGACGTTGGGCGTGATTCCGCACATGGAATCAGAGGCGCAAGAACGCCGAGTGCAATTGATTGAAAGTCCTGATGAACCCGGTAGGACCATTATTGGATTTATCCCTGCCGACACCCGAACGGTAGTGCTTCCCTTTGAAGTCACGATTGACACGGATCGAATTGGGGGACCATCAGCTGGGCTTGCATTTACCCTTGCTTTGCTTGATGAAATGACCCCCGGGGATCTATTTGGTGGAGTGAAGGTGGCGGCCACTGGAACGATGAATGAAGACGAAACCATCGGCGCAATTGGTGCGCTTCGTCAAAAAGCAGTTGCGGTGAAAGCTGCTGGCGCAAAATTGTTCTTGGTTCCCAAATCTCAGTCATCTGACGAATTGTCAGCTGCTCGGGAGGTCTTGGGTTCTTCGGTGAAATTAGTGACTGTTGCAAACCTCGACGAAGCACTCGCGGTGCTCGAGTCGATGGGAGGCAGCGGACTCACGAATGCCACAATCTCCCTCTAACTGGGGCGTACTCTTGTTTGCATGGCAATTTCTTTTTCACGCCCCGATCCGTCTTCACCGGCGGCCGTTGGCTCTGCGCAATTCAGCGTAGTTCGACGAGGGTTTGATCAAGAAGAAGTTCGCGATCTCTTACGTGGAGTTTCTGCAGAGCTTGCCCGTTTACAAGAACGTGAACGATTTCTCGAAAGCGAGCTTCGCTCGATGCAGACGCGGGGCCTTTCTTCACCAGGAGTGCTGGATGAAGAGACAGTTACAACTCTTTTAGGCGAGGAAACCGCACGGGTTCTTACCTCGGCGAGAGAAGCGGCTAAGCAGCAAATTGCTCGTGCAGCCGAAACCGCCGAGCGTTTGGTGCGTGAAGCAAACTCTGATGCTGCTCGTGTGCGACAGGAAGCTGAAATTGAAGCCTCCCGCAAACGTGCAGATGCAGTTGCTGATGTTGAAGCTGAAATCGAGCTTGCAAAACAGCAAGGTCGAGAAATGGTCGTTGAGGCTCGCGAATATCGTGAAAAAGTTCTAAGCGAACTTGCACGCAGGCGCGAACTTGCACGCGAACAAATTGAGCACCTCATTCATGATCGAGATCGTTTAGTTGCAGCGTTTGATCGCGCAAGGCTCGCCGCAAACGATGTTGTAGGTGACCTCACCGAATTTGATGAATTGTCAGAGGAAGTGGCCCGGATTAGCGGGGTGAGTGCGCCGGCTGACTCGTCAACAGCAATAATTTTTGATCACACCAAAGATCCCGATGCGATCCCACAATCGTCTGAAACGATTGAATCTGAAAAGCCAGTTGCAGTCGTAGCTGAGTCAATTGATGTGGTTCCTGAAGTTGAACCAATCCATGAAGAAGTTTCAATTCACGAAGACCCTGTTGGCGGCCTCGAAGAAGTTGAAGAAGTTGAAGAAGTCGTTGAACATGTTGCAGAGGAAGCTCCTGACACCACCGTCGTGTTAATGCACGAACCACCTGCGGGAATGTCGGAACATCCATCCGCAGAACCTCCTGCGCAGGAACACATTGCAGAAGTAGTGCAATTGTTTGGAAAAAAGCGCAAAGATGCTGAAGAAGTACAGGAGTCTGCTCCGGCCGTCTCTGAACCAATTAAGCAGGAGCCACAATCAGAAATCGTTAAACCAGCTTCGGTAAACACGCAGAAGAAATCAGTTGACGATTTATTTGCTCGGCTCAAGCAATCAAGCACCGAAGAGGTCGCGCGAACTGCAAAGCCAAAGGTTGTAGTTCCCAAAGTTGATCAAGGTGTATTTGACCATCGCGATGAAGCGCTTGAGCCAATCATGGTATTGATTACACGAAAAATGAAACGTGTGCTTGCTGACGAAGAGAATTCAATGCTCACGTATCTACAGGGCAAAAAAGCTGTAGTTGCACTTGAGAAAGTTTTGCCATCGGCAGACGACCATGTGCATATGTATGTTGAAGCATTGGCCGAAGATGTGATCTCAGCGGCAATGGCTGGAGCTCAAAGCTTGTCAAAGTTGATGAAAGCAGATTTGCGCAAACGAATTACTCGAACCGCCGTGATGCAAGTTGTTTCGCGCACGATTGAGGAATCAACTATTCGTCCACTTCGTGAAAAAATTCAACGCGCCGTTGAGCAAAGTGACGGCAATAAGGACGAGATGTCAAATCTCATTCGCAATGTCTATCGCGAGATGAAAATGCAACGCGTAGAACATCAGGTTGGCGATATTGCGCGTATGGCTTACAGCCGTGGTGCCTACCTGGTGTTAGATCAAGGCACCAAAGTTTGCTGGATGGTTGATCCAAATGGTCCGAGTTGCGCGGACGCCGAAGACAATTCGCTAGCAGGGTCAACTGAACTGGGCAGCGAGTTTCCTACAGGGCACATTCATCCAACTGCACATGCAGGATGCCGATGCCTCGTAGCGCCTATCGGCGACTAATCTCCACTGCGTGCGCAACCCTTCCGATTTACCTCCACGTCGTCCCCGCAACCCCCAAGGCGGTTTTCGTCTAAAACGCCCTGGAAAAGGTCGAATTATTGCAACTGCAGTAATCGGTCTCATCGTTGCAATTTTCTTATCTGCAAAGAGCGTTTCGGGCTTCTATGTTGACGCCCTATGGCATGACGTACTTGGTCGCGGAGACATTTTCTGGGGAACTCTGAAGGTAAAAGCAGCATTGGGTGCGGCTTTTGTTGCAACATTCGTTGTTTTGATGCTTATTAATGGATGGCTTGCTGATCGAATTGCCCCTACGACAATTGCTCCATCTCCAGAAGAGCGAGCGCTAGCCGGGTATCGACAACTCGTTGGTAGAAAGCAATGGGTTGTGCGCTCAGTATTAGCAGTAGTGCTTGGCTTGATGGTGGGTTTGCCAGCCATGACGCAATGGCAAGAGTGGCTTCTGTTTAAAAATCATCAATCGTTTGGCATTAACGAAGCTCTGTTTAGTCAAGACATCAGTTTTTATGTATTCCGGTTGCCATTTGCTGAATTCGTGGTGAATTGGCTGTTCGGTGCGCTTGTACTTGTCACCGTTGTTTCGGTTGCAATCCACTACCTCAATGGCGGCATTCGTCTTCAAGTACAGGGTCGAAAGGTTACGCCTCAAGCGAAGGCGCATCTTTCAGTGTTGTTTGCTGGTCTTGCTGTAGTGCGTGCTGCTGGATATTGGTTGTCTAGATTTTCGTTGACTGATTCAACTCGTGGCGTGGTCCAAGGTGCCACGTATACAGACGTAAACGCGCAACTTCCTGCAACAAATTTAATGATTCTCGTTTCACTTGCAGTCGCGGTCTTATTTCTTTGGAATGTTCGCCTAAAAGGTTGGAGAATTCCAGTACTTGCCACGCTGATGTGGATGCTTACGGCAGTTGTTGCAGGAACGATTTATCCAGCAATCATTCAGCGTTTCTCTGTGCAACCAAACGTCAGCACTAAAGAGCTTCCGTACATTGAAAATAATCTGGTCGCAACGAAGGCGGCATTCAACATTGACGCTGTTACCCAAGAATCTTTGAATTTTGGGCCAATCACTGCTGCTGATGTTTCGGCAAATGAGACTCCATTGCGCGACGTTCGACAACTTGATCCTCTAGAAATGCGTGATCGCTTCGCATTGGATGAGGGAAAGACTTCGTTTTACGCAATTAGAGATTTGGATGTCGATCGTTACGTAATTGATGGCCGTTTGCAACAAGTGATTCTTGGTTCACGAGAACTCAACACTGAAGGTATTCCAAACCGCACGTGGGTTTCTCGTCATCTCATCTATACCCATGGATGTGGAGTGGTGGCAGCGCCCGCAAGCAGGGTCACTGTTGATGGTCGACCAACATACATTGATCTCGGCGTCAAAAAGCCGCAGCTATATGTGGGCGAAGGTCTTGACGGATATTCAATTGTTGGCACGAATCAAATTGAGCAAGCCTGTCCTGATACTTCTGCATCGCCATATTCAGGAACCGGTGGAGTGCAACTTTCATCTCCGGTTCGACGCGTTGCATTCGCACTGCATTTCGGCGAATACAACTTGTTTGGTTCAAACCTCATTTCTTCTGAGTCGCAAATCATGTGGATTCGAAATGTGAAAGAACGTGTGCAAAAGATTGCGCCATTTTTTCAATATGACTCAGATCCTTATCCTGCTGTTGTTGATGGGAAAGTGGTGTGGATCGTGGATGCATTCACCACCACAAGTCGCTATCCAAATTCTCAATCCGCAAACACTGATCAGTTGCCTGCCGGCTCGGGTTTGAATACCAATTTCAACTATGTGCGAAATAGCGTGAAAGTTGTTGTTGATGCATATTCGGGTGCAACAACTTTTTATCAGGTTGATGCTAAAGACCCAATCGCAAATGCTTGGGGGAAAGCATTCCCAGAACTGCTCACACCAGTTGCTGAGGCTTCAGCGGATTTAGTTGCCCATTTCCGTTACCCAGAAGACCTATTCAGGGTGCAGACGAATATGTATGGCCGATATCAGTTTGATGATCCAACACTGTTCTTTAATCGAGATGCGGCGTGGAGTGTTGCTCAAGCTCCACCAACCGAGCCAGAGGGAACTACTGGTGTAGTGGGCTCAGCAGATACTTCGCTGACGCCCGACATGATCAATGTTCAAGACGCAAACGTGGAACGCTTCGAACCGTACTTCACCATCTTCCATGCACCGGGTGCCACTGAATCAAACGGCGTGTTCTCGATGCTTCGTCCGTTTGTTCCGTTTTCGTCTGACAATGCGCGAAAAGAATTGCGTGCACTCATGGTCGTATCAAGTGACCCTAGAACGTATGGACAATTGACGGTGTACAAGGTTGGAGAACCACTGCCTGAAGGACCTGCAACGGTTGCCGCAGAGTTTGGAAGCGATCCAACTGTTTCACAACAGGTAACACTGCTTGATCAACGAGGCTCTCGAGTCATTTATGGTGACTTGCAGATTGTGCCTATTTCAAAAGGATTGGTGTACGTGCGCCCACTGTTTGTGCGACCAGACGATGCTTCGGCTCGCCAAGTATTCGTGCGCAAGATGTTGGCTTCGTACAACAACAAAGTTGTGATTGCTGATGATTTGACTACAGCAATTACACGGCTGTTCCCTGGATATGCGGGTTCACTTGGAGACAGAGTGAGTGATGGTGGTGCAGTTGTGCCGGATTCAACGATCCCTGATTCAGGAAACACAACGCAAACCACTGTTCCAAGCAGTGTTCCATCAAGTTCGCAATCTGCACCTGAATTGCTTGCTCAAGCTGAGGTCCTTTTCGATCAGGCTGACGCAGCCCTTGCGCAAACTCCACCAGACTTTGCTACGTATCAGTCGAAATTGTCTCAAGCACGAGAGTTAATTCGACAAGCTCTGCAAATGATTGGAAACTGAGCCTTAACGGTTTTCGCGGATTATTTCTGCGAGCATCGCTAGGTCTTGGCGAAATGCAATTTCATAACGTGCTTGCTCATTTGCAATGCGTGTCTGATTAATTCGCAGTTGCTCAAGAGCGGCAAGTGAAGCCGGGTCTTCCTGTTTGTCGATGAGTGCTTGAATTTCGTTACCTAACTCGTGGAGTTGGTTAGACATTTCTGCACTTGTAGCTGAAAGACGCTGATCAAAAAGAGTCAGTCGTTGTTCAAGAGTGTTTATTGAAGCAGTCACGAGCGAAAGCTCATTTGCTCGCTTTGTTACCTCAGATCGAAGCGCAACGAGTTCGGCGCGCACTTCAGAAAGGTCAGTGACCGTTGCCTTTGGATTGCGAGAGAAGAGTGCCATGGGAAGTGATGTGATTCAGGTGTTTTGGTGTGAAGGTTGCGATAGTGATGGTGTGCTCGCTACCGTACAACTTCTACGACGCGGGGTGGAGCAGTCCGGTAGCTCGTCGGGCTCATAACCCGAAGGTCACAGGTTCAAATCCTGTCCCCGCCACCAAGGTCAAAAGGTCCCCGGTTCGCCGGGGGCCTTTTGCATATGTGGGCTTGCGATGCGACGAATTGTTAGATTGCCTGAATGTCAAATAACAAGCCATCAATCACGATTCCGCAAGAAACTCCGCCATCAACTTTGGAAATTGCCGACATCACTGTTGGAACTGGAGATGAGGCCGTAAAGGGCAAGAATGTTTCAGTCCACTACGTAGGTGTTGCGTGGAGCAATGGCCAAGAATTTGATGCTTCATGGAATCGCGGGGAACCGTTTGATTTTCGTTTGGGTGCAAGCCAAGTGATCCAAGGTTGGGATGATGGCGTTGCAGGAATGAAAGTTGGTGGACGTCGTCAACTCACCATTCCGCCAGACATGGGATATGGAAGCCGCGGTGCAGGCGGAGTAATTAAAGGCGGCGAAACACTCGTGTTTGTTGTTGACCTGCTGAATGTTTTTTAACTAACTACAGGTAGGCTTATTTCAACAGAACTTTGTGCAACATACGTTGCACATCAAAAGAACTGGTGAGTAATGAATATCTTGGTAATCGGTGCAGGTGGCGTGGGCGCTTCAATGGCGTCTATTGCAGAGACCCGATCGTTTTTCAGTCAGTTTGTACTGGCCGACATTTCACTTGCTCGAGCAGAAGAGGCAATTGCTCAGCTTGATGATCGTGCGAAGTTCGTTGCAGAGCAAGTTGATGCTCGCGACAAGGAAGCAATTAAAAACCTTATTCATCGCGTAAAGGCTGATGTTGTGGTGAACGCGTGTGATCCGCGTATGAACGAGCCGATTTTCAATGCTGCGTATGAATCTCATTGCAACTACATCGACATGGCAATGAACTTGAGCGAACCACACGCATCTAATCCATATGAAGAGGTTGGCTCACCGCTAGGAGCAGATCAACTTGCCGCAGATTCAGCTTGGCGTGAACGCGGTCTTCTTGCGTTGGTGGGAATGGGTGTGGAACCTGGATTGAGTGACGTTTTTGCTCGATATGCGGCTGACAACTTGTTTGACACCATCGACGAAATTGGAGTTCGAGATGGCTCTAACTTGTCTATCGACGGTCTTGATTTCGCTCCCACATTTTCTATTTGGACCACGATTGAAGAGTGTTTGAATCCACCAATTGTGTGGGAGAAAAATCGTGGTCTTTACACCACCGATTGTTTTTCAGAGCCAGAAGTATTTCACTTTCCGGCTGGAATTGGTCCTTACGAGTGCGTAAACGTAGAACACGAAGAAGTTCTCCTCATTCCTCGCGAAATTGATTGCAATCGAGTCACTTTTAAATACAGCCTTGGGGCTGAATTCATTGACTGGTTGAAGACGTTTGCTTATCTAGGCCTAGATAGCAAAGAACATGTCCGAGTGGGAGACGTAAGCGTTTCGCCGCGCGACGTTCTTGCAGCTGTACTTCCTAACCCTGCAAAACTTGGTCACCTCATGCACGGAAAAACATGTGCAGGAACGTGGGTTCGTGGAACCTATGACGGAGAGCCGCGCGAGGTGTATCTGTATCACGTTGCAGACAATGAAACGACAATGCGTGATTGGGGTTCTCAGGCAGTGTTGTGGCAAACAGCAATTTGTCCAGTTGTTGCACTTGAGCTTTTGGCTAATGGAAGTTGGAAGTCAACTGGCGTTCGAGGTGCTGAAGCATTTGATGCCGATCCATTTTTGAATTTGCTTGGCGATTATGGCGCTCATCACGGAATGGTGGAAATGGGACCAGGTTTATGGCCAAGTCCTAAGCCAACCGGCCAACCAGGTTGGGACCGGCCGGTAAAGCGCGCAATTCGCTTGAGTTAATTGTGCAGCGGAATCGCACGCGCAAACTTGTTTCTGCAGGCGCAATTGGTTGTTCTACGGCACTCATGTGGTCGGACGTCGCAATTACTTGGTGGTCAAACTTTCTCAATTTTGCAATGCGTGTGAATTCAACGGCCACACAAAGCGTTCTTGACAATCGTCCCTCTGGTGACGCGGATCTGCACGCAGTGATGTGGGGTTTTTGCGCATTGCTCATTGCGTACGCATTGAATTGGCGAGATGTGTGGCGAGCAACTGCAGGATTGTTCGTTTGGACAGTTTTTGTAGAGCTGGCTCAACCGTGGTTTACCGAGATGCGATCTCGTCAATTGAGCGATTTGATTGGAAATTGCTTTGGAATTTTACTGATTGCGATTTCAGTAGAAGTTATTGCAAAGGTCCGAGCACGCCGGTGAAGTAGTGCTTGCGACAGAGCAATTCATATCGAATTTCGTCACCAAAAAGTGGTTCGCTCATTGTCTTGTCTGTATCACCGACGACTACGGTCTCGCCTTCGTACACGATGTCGCCATTTACTAAGCGAGCATTGAAGTTTGCTCGTTCACCGCACCAACAACGAGCCTCAACTTGCATTTCCACCCGTTGGTCAGCAATTTCAAGAAGCCTACGAGTGCCGTCAAACAATAAGCCGCGAAAATCAGTGATGAGCCCGAAAGCAAAAACATCAACTTTGAGTTCATCAACAATGCGCGCGAGTTGGTTGCATTGCTCTACGGAATAGAACTGTGTTTCATCGCAGACCAAAAATTGCAGTGGCATTTTTGACTTAGTGAGCTCAAAAAGATCAAGATCTGCAGAAACATCAACTGCTGGAGCAGAAACTCCTAATCGACTGGTGACCTGTGATCCATCTCGATCAAGCTTGGTGAGCAGTAAACCAGTAACACCTCGCGACGACATGTTGTGATGAATCTGCAGAGCAAGGGTGCTTTTCCCAGAACCCATTGTGCCGTAGTTGAATCGCAAGGTGGCCATGACGAACATGAACCGTAGTCGGACTGACATGCATCATGCACCTGGCGTAATCTTGAGTAATGGACGCAGTAGACCGCAAAATGCTTGCGCAAGCAATAGACCACACGCTGCTTGCGCCTGAAGCCACTGCTGCGCAGATTATTGCTGTATGCGCTGAGGCCGACCAACTGGCGGTAGGCGCCGTTTGTGTTTCGCCGACCTGGGTGCGTCTTGCTCGCCAAAGCACGGAGATTCCAGTTGCAAGCGTGGTCGGTTTCCCATCGGGAAGCCATCTCGCAGCGATTAAGGCAAAAGAAGCGGAATTAGCAGTAGCTCAAGGGGCGAGCGAGATTGACATGGTTGCAAATTTGTCGTTTATAGCCAACGCCGATTGGAAGAATCTTGAACAAGAGATCGCAGAAGTTCGCCATGCGGTCGGTAATGAAATCGTATTAAAAGTGATCTTGGAAACAGCATTATGGTCGCCAGAGAAAATTTCGCTTGCTTGCATTCACAGTGTTAATGGAAGCGCCAATTTTGTAAAGACATCAACAGGGTTTCATAAATCGGGTGGAGCAACGATTGAAGCAGTAGAGGTTATGCGTGCAGCAGTTGGACCAAACATCGGAGTTAAAGCAAGTGGTGGAATACGCACCACCCAAAATGCGATTGACATGATGAAGGCCGGCGCTAACAGAATCGGAGCGTCAGCTTCACGAGCAATTTTGGAAGGTATTCAGTGAAAAGAGCGTTCATCGTCTCAATAATTTGTGGCGTGATGTGGTCGGGGAGTGCAATCGCTGCAGTAGATCCGACGCCGATTTCTTCGACAACATCGTCTACGACGTCTGTTGTGCCCGTAATCAATACGGCTGAAAGCAACATGCTTGTGCCAGCGAAGTCCGGAAGTGGGCGGAGAATTGTTTATTCAAACAAGCAACTGCGTGTTTGGGTAATCAATGCATCTGGTGAAGTCATTCGAACATTTTTGGTTTCAGGTCAGCGCGGGCAGCCTAAAAAAGGTGTGTATGCGGTGCGAAGTCAGTCGGTTTCATCTTTTAGCCAAGAACTTGAAGGAGTGAAATTTCGATTTATGACGAGGTTCGCTATTGGTCGTAATGGTGGCAACATTGGCTTTCATGAAATTCCGACAAAGAACGGTGTTCCATTACAAACCGAAGAAGAACTCGGTACCTACTTGGGAAGTGGTTGTTTGCGCTCAAGCACACAAGACGCAAAATTTATTTTTGATTGGGCGAAACCTGGAACCACCGTTGTCGTTGTTCCGTAACTGCAATTAAAAGCGGGACAACTCCGATTTCAAGAGGTCAAGGCCGAGGTTTCCAAGATCGAGAGCATGCGCATGCCATTTGCGTAGATCGAATGAAGCGCCATATTTTTTCTTGGCGTCGTCACGCAAGTCGAGCCATACTCGCTCGCCCAATTTGTATGAAATTGCTTGACCCGGCCAGCCGAGATACCTATTGATTTCTGAACGATTGAACTCATCGTCGCTCGAGGAGCGAGCGCTAAGGAATTCAAACATCAACTCGGGAGTCCAATGTTCACCCGGATGCCATGACGAGTTTTGTGGGATTGCAAAACCACAATGAATACCGATGTCAATCACAACTCGGGCTGCACGGAATGCCTGTGCGTAGAGATAGCCCAATCGGTATTCCGGATTTTCTAGGAAACCAAACTCATCCATTAACCGCTCTGCGTAAAGCGCCCAACCTTCACCGTGTCCGGAGACAAAAGTGTTTCGCTGGAATCGTGAAAGTTTTTCGGAATTGATGGTGGCAATAGCAACTTGTAAGTGATGGCCCGGAACGCCTTCGTGATAGGCGGTGGTCGGTTCGCTCCAACGCGGGAATACCGTCCGACCATTTGTTGGATACCACGTGCGACCAGGTCGTGTGAGATCTTCACTTGGGCCCGTGTAATACATGGCGGCCGCACCACCAGGAGGTGAGATCATTGCTTCAACTGTGCGAATTGAGTCAGGAATGGAAAAGTGGTTGTTGTCGATAAGGAATGACATCGCGTCGTCCATGAGCTCTTGCAACCAATCGCGCAGTGCGCCTTCACCTTGAATGGATCGCGACGGATCAGTGTCAAGAAAATTGCGAACTTCATTCAGAGTTGAGCCGGGAAGAATTTCTTGTGCAACTCGTTCCATCTCTGCATCAAGTCGTTGAACTTCTGCCCAGCCCCATTCGTAGGCATCTTTGGCTTCAACTTTCATTCCCATGAATCGGCGCCGAGCAAGCGCGTGACGCTCCGGACCAACGCCATCACGATCATCTGCATGAGGTGCGTAATCGTTGAGGAGAAAATCAGCAGTCTCGCCGAGTGCTTGTGATGCTTTTTTGGCAGCACTGCGGAGTTGCTCAATTGGTGCACCTGCAACACCCGTTGCTGACTCCGCGAATTGTTCAAAGAAAGCAGGAACACCGTTTCGACCAGCCCAAGTAGCAAGTTGTTCGCTTGATGCGAGGACTTGTCGACGTTGAGCTTTAACTCCACGGTCAAGCCCAAGCCTCCAAGACTCACGCATTCCGGCAAATGCTTGAGGAACTTTTGACATTCGCTCGGCGATGACAGCCCATTGTTCAGCCGTGTCGGTGGGCATGAGGTCAAAAATGGAACGTGCAGCATCAACATCGCCTGCAATTACTCGAATCGATGCAAGGTGTTCATTGGCTTCGTATTCGGCAGCTGCAGTTTCAAGAGATTCACGAAGAACACCAGCAGCTAAGCGATCTTTTGCATCACTGATATCGAGTGTGTTCAACACGGCAAGTGTTTGTCGGTCATTTTCGGCACGCGCAGCATGACCAACTGGGCTGAAATCTGTCATTTCATGGTCGTGACCAGAAATGCCCATATACGTAGCTGCAGCTGGATCAAGTTCTGCGACCTTATTGATGTAGTCGTCGGACAGGGAATACACAGGCGATGTCATAGAAACACGATACGCCGTTGATGGCTTGTTCTGCGATGGATTTAAGTCGTGCTGTCTGGCCCGTGACGCACAATTTTGGCAATAACAATGGTTTTTTCTGAAGTATCAATGTGCATATACATACGGATCAGAGTGCGATTTTTGCCTCGTCGTAAATGGGCACCTATGTGAACTTGACGATTTTTGTACATGGCTGTGTACCAATCGCCGTAACGATGATGAGTATCTTCGGAAATTCGTGGAGCGAAATCAAGCCCTGCATTGTCACGCAAATACGACTGAAGTCCAGCAATTGGAAAAACTTCGCGTCGCCAGTTTGCAACTGCGTTGTCCAATGCTTTGAGATCTTGTAGCACTTGACGTGGGTTTGGCCCTTGAAGTTCATTTGCGGTAGCAAATGCTGATGGCAGAAATTCCAAATTTTTACATTCAGTACGAGCTCGGTTAACTGCATCTAGCACGGTGCGAAGAACTCGGTCTGGTCGCGCACGTGCAAGCTCTGCTTCTAAATCAAGTGCTTGCAGCGTTACAGCATCTAGTCGACCGCGAAGCAGCGCTACTTCTGCGGAAAGCTCCTCAGACTCCACTTCTTTTTCTTCAAGCAGTTCTGCATATTCGTCGCGCTCTGCCTCAACTTCTTCAAGTGCGTCATCTAATTGCTCGATATGTGATTGATGCTCGTCTACCGTGCGCTGGAGTCGTTCAATAGTTTGAGCAAGTTCGACGGATTGAGCTGGTGCAGCAGGTTGGCTAGCTTGCACAACTGGCACCTGCTGAATAGTTCGGGACACAGAAAACCGCGGAGGAGCCTGTGTGGGAATTTCGGGTTGGAGAGCTGCAGCTTCAAGAATCGGAAGTTCAATTTGCTCTCGAGTTGGTGACACCGTGTGAAAAGTGATGGGAGGTGCAGGGTGAGGCCACAAGATGGTGACGTAGTTTTTGTTGAGTATCTTGCCCTTGCAATATGTATTAAATGCTTCAAGTGCATCATCTGACGTGATGTGGGCAATGTGAGCGATTCCAATCAGGTCTGCAAGCAATGGACCGGTGTGTGAAGAGTCAACTGTTTTGTCAGTAACAGTTTCAACAAGTATCGGCAAACGTCGAGCGAGGGCATCAATAAAGTCAGCGGCTAGAGCCTCACCATCAAGCGCAGATGAAACCGTTCGAATAGTGGGGCTGATGCGTCGTTCTGCGTCGTATACCTCAAGTACTTTTGCCATCTCAGTGACGAGCATGCGAACGGGCTTTGGAGGCAAAACAGCACGACGGTGGGGAATGATTGAATCTTTTCCTGGCGCAAATTTCGTTCGCAGATCGAAAACCAGTTGTCCTCGGTATGGAGTGAGGGTCGCAACAATGAGATCTGTTGCATTGGTTTGCGGGTGGGTGTTGAGTACCTCAACACGAAAGACCTCATCGTCATGTGCCTGCCTGATTCGCACCCGAATGTTTGCGGGAAGTCGGTCTGCTGGAAACCATTGGGCATGCCATTTCGTAATGACTGCGACGGCCTGTTCGCGTGTTTCCTCTGTCCACTTCTTGGTTGGAAGGGTCATGGCGTAGGTAGTGAACATGGCCCCATTAACGCTAACGAGACCGCCTATGGTTGCGAAGTGGATTTTCTTGACATTTTAGGAGCCTGGTGCTTCGGGCTTTCATTGATTTTCACTGTTCCACAGGCCGTTCGAGTGATTCGTCGAAATACCGTTGAAGGCATATCGGTGACATCGCAACTTCAAGGTGTCGCTGGCTCAATCCTGTGGATTGTGTACGGGTTGGTTTCAGGAGCGCCAGTAGTTGCTGCTGCAAATGTGGTGACGCTCGTTGGTATTGGAGTAGTTGTCTACAAACAAGTTGCAATGAAAGTAATTACAGCCAGATTTGCAATTGGAATTGAAATCGCAGTCTGCGTCCTCGCTTTAGCGACATGGTCAATTTCAGAGTCAGTGCTTGGTGTTGTCACAGTGATCATTGGTTCAACTGGAATAATTCCACAGGCTGTACGAGCTGCGCGCACAAGTCACTTGGTTGGCGTAAGTGTGATGACGTTTGCCATTATTACGACCATGACGGTTTCCTGGGGAACCTATGGCTTGCTCATTGACGATGTGTACGTTGCAGCGCCAAACATCATCATCGGGCCGTGTGCACTGTTTATTGCACTTCGCGCAGTGCAGTCACATCGACGTTATGGCAATTCA
Source organism: Ilumatobacteraceae bacterium (assembly GCA_017853385.1). Lineage (GTDB taxonomy): Bacteria > Actinomycetota > Acidimicrobiia > Acidimicrobiales > Ilumatobacteraceae > UBA3006. The sequence continues at coordinate 14,856 of JAFMJR010000001.1, forward strand.
ACTACTGCCGAAGCAGTGCCAGCTCGTTGATGCGTTGCTGTAAGCGTTACGCGCTGGCCTTTCTCGCCGCGAACTAACCAACTGTGCAGAACCCGATCGGGGGTTCCATCAGACTTTGCATCGCCGCTCACTCGAAATTTCACGCGACCATCAAGCTGACCAAGTTGAACGCGTGGAGCACCTTCAACGAGTGGCGCTCCAGTGATTTCAGCAGTGAGTGGCAAAACAATCTTGTTTTTGTGTGCCCATTCGCTGATTTCTGTACCCAGCCAGCCTGTATTAGCAATACCAATTTCAATTTTGTATACGCCACTACCAAGTGACTCAGCATGTGCCCGCTTGATTTCAAGTCGAGGTGAAGCGAGTGCTTGGTAAATCGCAAAATGAACGTGTGGCGCCACCTCGTCGCGAAGTTTTGATGCGGGGGCGTTTGACCATGTCTTGATCGCATCACAGCCTCCGATTTCAATTTCTCCGAGTTGAGGATGATTGAACTTTTTCCATGGAATGTATGCACCTGGGGCGTGCGTGTCAGTCCATTTGCACACCGCAAGTTCTTGTTCTGGTGTTGGTCCGACATACCAAATGTCAGTTGGCGAATGTTTGCCAGTTGCGTGAAAAATGATGTCCCAAAACTCTGTCGTCCAACTGAACACGCCGAGGTGTTCGTATGCCCAGTCATCACCCGCACCACTCATGGTGTCACTTTTGTCCCAAGTGAGATCTTCGTACACCGAGTGAACGGGATAGCCAGTGTGTTGTACGCCAACTTTGCCTAATTCATTAAACACCCAGATATCAAAAGGTGGGAGCGTGGAATCTGGACGCGTGCTGCTTGGACGCAACATAAATCCACCAGCAGTGTGGAATGCGTTGTAACCACAGACGTTCGTACGTGCGCGTGCTGCACGCACAAGCGCATCAATTTCAGGTTCAGACATTGGATGATCTCCTGAGCCAAGAACTGTGGTTCCCCAACCTGCAGGGAAGTTTCTATTTAGATCGAGACCAGCTGGATCGCGTGGCATGGGGATGGTGAAGCCATCAAAATTTTCCAACACTCCTTCATCGAGCAATCGGTATCGCTTGGTTTCTGAAGACACTCCTAATGGTCCAACAGGAACCATGACACGAGAGTCTTCAGCATGTTCAACCCATGCACCATCAGGGTCCGCGATACGCATGGTGCGAACTGCACCATCGCCGTCAATATCTTCAACGCGTAGCCCTGGCCAGCGATGACCGTCGCGCCAAGGCCACGAGCGCACACTTGAGCGGTGATACAAGGGGCGATCCAGCAATGCATCTTCAACACCGTCTGGGTTAACACGAGGAACGATGTAAAAAGTGCGAGTACGAAGCGCCTCAGTGGTGTGGTGATCGCGGCCAAATTGGTTTGCTAGGTATTCCAAAATGTAAAGCGCTGCAACACCACCAGTTACCTCAGTGGCATGAATGTTCGCATCGATCCAATGGGCCGGTTTTGAATCATGTGATCCGGTTGTGGAGTCGGTAACGGTGGCGATCCAGAGGTCCCGCCCTTTGTGGGATTTTCCGTATGTTTCTAAAGCGACTAAATGAGGAAATCTTGCCGCCAAATCTTGTAGCCAGGAAACCATTTCGTCGTAACGAAGAAATCGATCAAAGTTGTATGTCATACAGACAGGTTACGCTGAGCACAGGAGGTGCACTTCGTGCCACATATTCCAGTGTTTATGCATGCAAGTGGTAACTGGAGACCACGTTGGCGCGGACGAATTCACGCTATTGCGGTTGCTGTCACGATTCCGGCAGGAATCATTTTGACGTTATTTACACCTCCCGGAATTCCGCGATTGGCAGTTGGCGTTTACGTGCTGTCATTGTTGGCCTTGTACTCGACATCAGCTTCGTATCACTTGTTTACGAAATCAATGAAGACACAAAAGACGATGCAGCAAATAGATCACGCAATGGTGTACGTGTTAATCGCTGGAACCTATACGCCGGTATGTTTACTTGCGCTTCCACGTGCTGTAGGTGTGCCATTTTTATTACTTATTTGGGGTGCTGCTGCACTGGGCATGGGTCTGAAACTGACATGGAAAGCAAAACGCTTAGGCCATGCCCTGTACATCATCATTGGCTGGGCGGCGCTCATCATCCTGCCGTGGGCATATGGAAAAGCAGGATTCACGATCATGTTGCTCTACGCCTTGGGCGGAATCGTTTACACAACTGGTGCAGTGTTGTTTTATTTGAAAAAACCAGCACTTGTTCCGCACGTCTTTGGTTATCACGAGATCTGGCATGTGTTCACGGTGGTTGCTGGGGTGCTCCAGTTTGTTGCCGTCGGCTTGCTTGTGGGCAGAGTCGCTTAACTTCGGCGATCAAATCCATAGTCGCCTGAAGATTTTGGGCTCGGAGGAACTAGCCTGTCGTGCAAGCAAAAAGTGAAATTTCGGGTCGCTAGCTCAGTTGGTAGAGCGACGGACTTTTAATCCGCAGGTCCAGGGTTCGATCCCCTGGCGACCCACCAAGATTCGCCGTGCTTCGGCTTTGCCGTATGAGTAGGCGAGATAGCAGGTATCTATTTATCAGATACTTGCAGGTCTGCTATCACAGTTCACGATAAGCGTGAAATACTCGTGTCATGTTCATCCCCCTCATCATCGTTTCGGGTGTATTTGCACTCGCTCATCGCCTGGTCATGGCATCGGTTGACTCGTTCAACGGATACGGCGACCAAGGCCCAGATTTTCGCTTGTAGTCCTAATTCACCTCGCTGTCACAGACATTGAGGCGAACCAAAGGCGAGACTGTACGTAGTGAGTACAGATACATCAGTGCAACAGCTGGATCTTTCGATCACTGGCATGTCGTGCAATGCGTGCGCGATGTCAATCGAAAAAGGTTTGAACGCTCTCCCTGGCGTGGAAGCAACAGTGAACTTTGCAACGGAATCCGCTCGTGTTGCATTCGACTCAACTTCGTGCGATATCGCCACATTTATTTCCACCATTGAAGGTCTGGGTTATGGGGCAAGAACTCTTGCTGAAACAACGCCAGACATGTTGGATGCAGAGGTTCGCGAGCGTGTAGCGATGTTGAAGACACGTCTGATGGTGTCGTTGGTTCTAGCGGTACCAGTTGCAGTTGTGTCGATGTTTATGGCACTGCAATTTGATTCATGGCAGTGGTATGCGTTGTTGTTTTCAACTCCAGTAGTCACGTGGGGAGCATGGCCATTTCACCGCGCTGCGTTAATGAATGCTCGACATCGAAATACCACAATGGACACGCTCATTTCGCTGGGGATTGTTGCAGCAACCGGTTGGTCATTGTGGGCGCTGATTTGGGGTGGCGCAACCGATCATCACCACGGTTCCTCAATGTCGTCAGCGCCACATGTGTATTTCGAGGTTGCTGTATCGGTAACTGTGTTTTTGTTGGCGGGTCGATACTTCGAAGCGCGAGCAAAACGCAGAGCAGGAGATGCACTTCGTGCGCTACTTGCTTTGGGTGCAAGAAATGCAACCGTGTTGCGCGATGGCGAAGAGGTGGTTATTGAGGCAGCGCTGATAAAAGTTGGCGACTTGATTGTGGTGCGGCCTGGGGAAATTATTGCTGCAGATGGAATAGTGCAAGAAGGTGAATCCACGATTGATGCTTCGATGCTGACTGGAGAAAGCGTTCCGGTAGATGTGTCCAAAGGCAGCAAAGTAACGGGAACCACCGTCAACCTGACTGGACGAATTGTTGTAAAAGCAAGGCGAGTTGGCGCGGATTCAACGTTTGCGCAGATGACCAAACTCGTGCGAGATGCGCAGTCAACGAAGGCACCTGTACAGCGTTTGGCAGATCGTGTGAGCAGCGTGTTTGTACCAACGGTGATTGCAATATCAGTTCTCACATTTATTGGCTGGTATGTGCTTGGCGATGACTTGAACCGTGTTGCCGATTCCTTCACTGCCGCAGTTGCAGTATTGATCATTGCTTGCCCATGCGCTCTTGGACTTGCAACGCCGACTGCTCTCATGGTGGGAAGTGGTCGTGCTGCCCAAATGGGAATCGTGATTAAGGGTGTAGATGTATTGCAAAGCACGCGACGTATTGACACTGTGGTTTTTGACAAAACTGGCACGGTGACAACGGGTGTCATGCAACTCATTGACGTTGTATGTGCGTCTGGTGTTTCAAGGGAAGAAATTCTTGGCTATGCGGGAGCCTTAGAACACGCCAGTGAACACCCTGTTGCAAAGGCAATTGCAAATGCAGCTCGCAATGAACTTGGAACACTTGGTTCTGTTGGACATTTCGAATCAATTGCCGGAATGGGCACCGTAGGAGTGGTCAACGGCAAGCGAGTCATGGTTGGCGGTGAACCGCTATTTCAGACTCAGCTCACGATTGTGTCTAAGGAAATGAAAGACGCCCTACATACTGCACGTAATTCTGGCAATACTGCCGTACTCGTGGCCTATGACGGTTCGGCGAAAGGTGTGTGCGTTATCGCAGATCAGCCCAAACAGCACAGCGCCGAAGCAATTGCAGACCTGCGAAAACTGGGTTTGCGCCCAGTGTTACTCACAGGTGACAACCGTGCAACAGCGGTTGCGGTTGCCCAGCAAGTAGGTATTGATACCGACGAACAGCATGTAATTGCAGGTGTGTTGCCGGCAGAGAAAGTTCGAGTTGTGGCCGACCTGCAGGAGCGCGGTTATGCGGTGGCAATGGTTGGCGACGGTGTCAATGACGCCGCTGCACTTGCTCAATCAGATGTTGGAATTGCAATGGGAACAGGGACAGACGTTGCTATGAATGCAAGCGATCTCACCATTGTGAGTGGCGATTTGCGTTTGGTCTCGGATGCGATTTTGTTATCGCGTGCAACTTTGCGCACAATTAGCGCCAATGTGTTCTGGGCGTTTATCTATAACGCCGCAGCGATTCCTTTAGCGGCACTTGGTTACATGAATCCAATGTGGGCTGGTTTGGCAATGGCGTTTTCAAGTGTGTTCGTTGTGAGTAATTCACTTCGTTTACGCACTGCAAAACTTACGCCGCACACTGCGTTCGTTCACGCAACTCGCTAATTGCTTTGCTTCTCCAGGTGCGAACTGTGCGCACGCACACTCCTGCTTCTGCAGCAACTTCATCTAAGGATTCTCCACTACTTAGTCGCATGAGAAGCTGCAATGGAGCGCCGCTCATTCCGTGTTTCACTGCATCATGAAGTATCAGCGCAAGTTCGATACCTGGGTCAATACTTAAGTCGTCAGCAACAAATTTCTCATCAACATCGTCAGTCCAGTTTTCTACTTCAAGTCTTTTGAGTCGTGAGTTGCGAACAAATGCAAAATATTCGGTATCGCGAACCAGATTTGAAGCAACTTTTGCTGGTCGTCGATCAACGGGGTAGGTGCGAATCAGGATCCATGCTTGGCCGAGTATTTCGTTGAACGCAGCATTGAATCCTCCATTGGTGATGTGTCCTCGTCGACCGGCGATGGCAATGAGGGGAGGAAGGATGCGTTGCAAAACGATTCGAGCGGCAAGTTCATCGTGTGCAGCGCGTTGAACAAGAGCAAAGAGGAATGCATCCGCGTTTTCGTATGAGGATTCAATTCCGTACCCAGATCGGAGAAGAACCTCATCAAGACTGGCAATGTGTCCGCCCGGGAGGTTCCAGCGATTTACTTGGCGAAGAGATCGGGGTTGTGTTGAAATTGCGCCCCATTCGGTGACGAGTTTGCGCACGAGAGGTGCAGACCCAGATGGATGAGTAAGCGTGCTGCGTTGTTTGGACTTTTGTGGAGTTGGTGAAGTTGTGGTCATGCGGGGGATCGTGGGAGATCAACTTCACCGCAGGCATCACCAGTCAACTCACCGAAAGTCTCACCGCCCGCGTAAATCCCTGTCAGTATTGATTTATGCGAATTACTTTGCCGTCGGGAACTCCAGCTGAAATCGATACATCAGTCGCAAATCCCACGATGGGACTCGTAATTGCACCAGACATTTTCGGCTTGCGCCCACTTTTTGATGATCTAGTTGCGCGACTTGCGCGTGAATGGAAGATGGCGGTCATCGCAGTTGAGCCATTTCCTGGCAAAGAGTTGTCGGCCGATGTCAACGAGCGATTCGCTGCGATGGCCAAAGTCGATGATGAGGTTCATCTTCGAGACCTCATCGAAGCCGCGGATGCTCTCAACGTTGATCGCGTGGGATTGATCGGCTTTTGTATGGGCGGGATGTATTGCTTTAAGTCAGCGAGAAGCGATCGCTTTGCAAAAATTTCATCGTTTTACGGAATGATCCACGTTCCCGAAGGATGGCAAAGTTCTTCTCAAGGTGACCCGATGAGTTATTTATATGCGGGCTATCCAGAACGAGTGCTCGCGATTATCGGAGCACAAGACCCGTATACGCCTCCAGATCAAGTAAACGAATTATTTGAAAGTGGCGTAACCGTTTGTGAATACCCACAGGCTGTGCACGGTTTTGCTCACGACGCATCGCGCCCTGCGCACCGAGCCGATGATGCTGCTGATGCTTTTGCTCGCACCTACGAATGGTTACTTGCTGAGTAATTAGCTAGCGCGAATTTCCATGCGATCGCGCATCAAAATTTTGTAGCGACGATCATGTTGCTCAAGCCAACCGAGACGAATGAAGCTTGCGATGGCTTTATTGACTCGCTCGCGAGACGCCCCAACCATTCCAGCAAGCTCTTCTTGTGTCACAGGAAGTACAAATTCATTGTTGCCACTTGACAGTTCGAGCAAGCGCTTCGCTGTGCGACCAGTGACATCTAGAAACACGCTGTCTGCAAGTACTTCGTCCATGGTGCGAAGTCGATTAGCGAGCAATTTAATTACGCCCCACAACATTGCAGGGTTTGCATGCATCTGCTCTCGTATTGGTGCATATGGAATTCGAAGAACCGAGCTTTGCTCAATTGCCCGGGCCATAGCGCTGCGTGGACCTTCATCAAGCATGCCAAGTTCACCAAACAAGTCGCCAGACTCCATGAGTGCGAGCATGCTTTCGCGACTATCTAAAGGTTTGTTGCCGATTGCAATGGCAATACGTCCGCTCAGCACGACGAACAAAGCGTCTGGTGCGTCTCCTTCATTGAACAAGACATCTCCGCGTTGGAGTGTCTGGGTTTTTGCGTGTTCGCAGATGAGTGAAAGCGCGCTCGCTGGGGTATCTGCGAAAAACGATGTGCCTGCAAGGAGTTCTTCGTGTGTCATGCGAACTATGACGGTACTACCCTAAATGAACGTGACAACATCGCCCAATGAAAATGTTTGGACAATTGTTGTTGCCGCTGGATCTGGGGCTCGATTTGGTGGGCCAAAACAGTTTTCAATTCTTGGCGATCGACGAGTGTTGGATTGGTCGGTTGAAACCGCAAAAGCAGTGAGTGCCGGTGTGGTGGTGGTGCTTCCGCCGACTGAGGCCGAGCGAGAAGGCGGCGTTGCCGGGGGAGCGACCCGAAGCGAATCGGTTCGTCGTGGACTAGCAGCTGTTCCTCATGATGCAACGATTATTTGTGTTCATGATGCTGCGCGACCTTTTGCTAGCGCCCATCTATATCGAGAAGTGATTGCTCAGGTCCATGGTGGTGCCGATGGAGCAGTTCCGGCACTTGCTGTAACCGACACCATTAAGCAGGTGAATGCGCAAAACATCGTTGTCGCAACTCCTGATCGCTCAACGCTTGTTGCAGTGCAAACACCTCAGGCATTTCGTGCATCGGTGTTGCGCGATGCTCATGCATCATCTCCAGAAGGCACAGATGATGCGACACTGGTGGAAGCAATGAGTAAACAAGTAGTGGTCGTTGCTGGTGAATCAATGAACAGAAAACTCACTGCGCCAGAAGATCTTGAATGGGCTCGCGCAATGGCGAGCACAGAGGCTTAGGAGTTCAGCATGTCAATACGTACTCGTGTAGGGCAGGGCTTTGATATTCATCGTTTTGTTGACGGCCCAAGTGATCGCGTGTTGGTACTTGGTGGTGTCAAATTTCCCGCCGAAAAGCCTCTCGTTGGACACAGCGATGCCGATGTGATTGCACACGCTGCTGCTGATGCACTGCTTGGAGCAGCTGCGCTCGGCGATATCGGAATGCATTTCCCCGACACTGATCCAAAGTGGGCAGGTGCGGATTCACTCACATTGCTGGCACGCGTTGCTCAACTTGTGCGCGAAGCAGGATATGAAATTGGCAACGTGGATTGCAGCGTTGTATGCGAGAAGCCCAAAATTGCTCCTCACCGAGAAGAGATGCAAAAGCTGTTATCGAATGCCGTAGGTGCACAGATAACTGTTAAAGGTCGCCGCGCAGAAGGACTTGGCGCACTTGGTCGCGAAGAAGGAATTGCCTGCTGGGCAGTTGCCGTTATTGAAAGGACGCAAGCATGAAACCACGTAGCTCAGGGGGAGGACGCGGTCCGTCACGCGGTGCACCACGAGGAACGAAAAAGCATCGCGGTGGAAAGCCACCAGCGCGCGAACACGATGGGCCACGAGCACCACGCCCCGATAAACACAGTCTTGGAGGTTCACAAGTTGAAGGCCGACAAGCAGTTCGCGAGCTGTTGATTGCCCGAAAGCGCAAGGCTTACGAAATTCTCATTTCCAATGATTTAGATAAGAACGACATCATCGATGACATCATTGAATTAGCAAATGATCAACGCGTGCCTGTTCGGTATGTGCCTCGTAAGGAAATTGAGCGTGAAGCACGAAGCGAAGCACCGCAAGGAATCATTGCGACTGCAGCAGGAATTCCCGAAATTGAAATCGGCGATATTTTGAAGAATGCATCGCCTTCGCGAAAACCATTCTTTGTTGCAATCGATGGAGTCACTGACCCGGGCAACCTTGGTGCAATTTTGCGCTCATGCGATGGAGCAGGTGTTGACGCTGTTGTGCTTCCTCGCCATCGTGCTGTGCACATCACACCTACTGCAGCAAAGTCGGCTGCTGGTGCTGCCGAGTATGTGCCGATGTGCATTGTTGGTGGTTTGCCAACCGCGCTTAAGCAACTGAAAGATGCAGGTGTGTGGATTATTGGTCTGCATGACGCAGCCGATAAAAATATTTTTGAAATGGGATCGCTAGCAACCGAGCCCGTTTGTCTGGTTCTTGGAGCAGAAGGACCTGGTCTTTCACGGCTTGTGCGTGAACGCTGTGACTTATTGGTCAGCATTCCGATGCTTGGGGCGCTTTCATCGCTCAATGTGTCGGCAGCTGCGGCGCTTGCGACATATGAAGTAGTTAGGGCGCGCACAGCGAAATAGCGAAACGCCCGTATCATTGAGGCGCTCAATGAATACGCCGGGTTAGCTCAGGGGCAGAGCAACCGCCTTGTAAGCGGTAGGTCGTGGGTTCAATTCCCACACCCGGCTCTGAAATACCGACCATGACTCAATCGGTATGCCGAGGACGGGTACGGTAAATGTATGAGTCAAAACGCACGTCGCCCCCGCCGTGGACCAGTTTCCAACGGATCCAGCCTGAACTCAACCATGTCGATTGTTGTGGCAGCAGTAGCTGTGCTGCTCGGCTTCCTTATCTTGCGAGATATCGGCGGCGGAGATTCCACCACGTCAGAAATTCCAGTTGACCCAGCAACAAGTGAAACCGTTGTCAGCGACACCATTCCAGTTGAAACTACGGTCACGGAAACCACTCTCGTACTGACAGCGTTCAAGGTGCAGATTGCCAACGCATCAAAAGTTTCAGGAAGCGCCGGAGAGCTCACGACACAATTGCAAGGTCGAGGATTTATCGTTCAACCAGCGAAGAACTCTGACGCTGCAACTCCGAAACAGACAACGACAGTGGTCTATTACAACCCTGGAAGTGAAGCTGCCGCAGCGCAAGTTGCTGCGACACTTGGCGGTGTTGCAACAGCACCAATGCCAACACCGATTCCAACTGAAGATGGAAGTATTGGCGAAGCAAGCGTGCTGGTCATGCTTGGCACTGACCTCGCCGGCAAACCGCTAGCTGCGGGATGATGAGTCGCTCGCGAGTAATTCGCGAGCAGCTCGTTCAATACAGGTAAGTGTTTGTTCCATGGCTGCTTGCTGGCCGTAGGACTCCACCAAGCTGACAGCAGTGATCCGCGAACGAACCTCAGGCAACGCGTCGCCGCAGATAACTGCAACTGGCTTACCTGCTTTTATTGCGAGTTGCTGAACACCTCCAACAACTTTTCCGTTGAAGCTTTCTTCATCAAGGAACCCTTCACCAGTGATGACAAAATCGCTGTTATTGATGTGTTCGTGTAGCCCAACTTCATCCGCAACAACATCAAAACCAGGCACGAGCTTGGCGCCGAGCGCTGCTAAACCGCCGGCAAGACCGCCAGCAGCCCCAGCGCCATCTATTTCAGAAATGTCAATCCCGAATTCGTCTTTGTAGGTCTGCACCAATGCGTGAAGTCGCGATGTTAGAAAATCTATTTGTGCAGGCGTTGCTCCTTTTTGTGCACCAAAAAACTTTGCAGCATCGGTAAATCGTGTTCGTACATCACATGCAACGAGAAACTCCACACCTCGCAATCGAGCAGATGACTTAATTGCGCGAATTGCCCCTAAACCGCCATCAACTGTGGCAGATCCGCCAACACACACAATGATGCGTTTCGCACCGTCGTTGAGTGCAGTATCAATGAGTTCGCCAGTGCCAATAGTTGAAGCAGCAATTACGTCGTTGCCGGCTTTTCCTCCGACAAGAGTGAGTCCAGAAGCTCTGGCCATTTCGATTACGGCAACATCCCGAGAAAGTCTCCATTGCGCATCCACTGGTTTTCCGAGCGGATTTGTCACACGACTAGTGCGGTTTGGCCCACCAAGAACCTCAAGTGTTCCTTCGCCACCATCTGCAATGGGAATTTCAATGCACTCATGTCCGTTTTCCCAGCATGCGTGACCAATGGACGCTGCGACTTGTGCGGCCGTGGCAGTTCCACGGAATTTATCGACAGCAGCAAGAACGCGCATGCCTCATAGGTTAGGTTGCGCGACCTAACATGACCCATGATGTATCTACGAGGACGGCTCCAATGGTCACTACTCGTTATTTCACTGTTAACGGGCATTATCGCGGTGGCGTTATCGCGTCAAGACAGTGGTGACTCGGTTCCTGCTGAAACAACAGTTGAATCCACTATTCCTGCAACCACAACCACTGTGTATCAAGAGCCCATTTTGTACACCGTTGAGCCTGGTGATTCCATTTTTGGCATTGCGGAGAAATTTGGATTGAACATGGCTGAGTTGATGAACATCAACGGAATCACCGACCCAGATCGAGTGAATGCCGGCCAAGTGTTGAAGTTGCCTCCGGCTACGGGTTTTGTTGCCGTTGCCGGCTCTACAACAATGTTGCCGTAGTTAATTTTGCGACGCGCGGTAAGCAGCAGCAATCTCTGCAATGTCGCGCATAATACGAGCGATATCAAAATCCTTCGGCGTGTAAATCGCTTTCACTCCATTTGCAAGTAGACCATCGCGGTCTGACTCAGGAATGATTCCGCCGAGTACAACCGGTGCAGTAACACCAACTGCTGCTAGTTCTGCGATGACATCGGGAACGAGCTGCAAATGTGATCCTGAGAGTATTGATAGGCCAATCACATCTGGATCTTCGTCTCGTGCAGAAGCTGCAATTTGTGCAGGAGTAAGTCGGATACCCGAGTACACCACTTCCATTCCTGAATCACGAGCTGCTACTGCAATTTGTTCTGCGCCACTTGAGTGTCCATCAAGACCTGGTTTTGCCACCAAGAATTTTGGTGGTCCACCTGGAATAGTGCGGACATATTCAGCAACGTCGGCGAGCTCTGTAGTACGTCGACCCGCTGCAGCACCAACACCCGTAGGGGCTCGGTATTCGCCAAAGACCTGTCGCAAGACCTCGCCCCATTCGCCAGTTGTTCCGCCGGCCTTTGCGAGCTCTATTGAGGCATCCATGATGTTGTCACCGTTTTCTGCGGCACTTCGCAGGTTCGCAAGTGCGGTCTCAACAGCGACTTGATTTCGAGCGTTTCTCCAAGCCGCAACATCATCAACCATTTGCTGCTCAACTCGGTGATCCACTTTCAAAATATTGTCAGTGCCACCAAGGGGTGAATCAGTAGTTTCAATAAATCGATTGACACCAACCACCGTCTGTTCACCGATTTCAATGCGCCGTGTTCGCTCAGCCATTGATGACACCAAGCGACCTTTTAGTGAATCAACGGCATCAAATGCTCCGCCTAATTCAACGATTTCAATCATTTCTTTCCACGCAGCATCAGCCAGTTCTGCAGTGCGGGCTTCAATCACATGAGAGCCATTGAAAATGTCTTCATGTTCAAGCAAGTCTGTTTCAAAAGCAAGTACTTGCTGCATACGCAATGACCACTGTTGGTCCCATGGTCGCGGAAGGCCAAGCGCTTCGTTCCATGCAGGCAATTGCACGCTTCGTGCACGAGCCGACTTTGACAGCGTCACTGCCAACATTTCGAGAACGATGCGCTGAACGTTGTTTTCGGGTTGAGCCTCGGTGAGCCCCAAGGAATTCACCTGCACGCCATAACGGAATCGCCGTGCTCGTTCGTCGGAGATTCCGTATCGTTCGAGACCGATTCGGTCCCATAGTTCAGTGAATGCCCGCATTTTGCACACTTCTTCGACGAAGCGAATTCCTGCATTTACGAAAAACGAGATAGATGCAAAGACCTGAGGGAATTGTTCATCGCTAACTTTTCCACTTGCACGTACTGCATCAAGAATGTCAATTGCATTGGCCAATGAAAATGCAATTTCTTGCACCGGCGTTGCACCAACTTCCTGCAAGTGATACGAGCAGACATTCATTGGGTTCCACTTCGGTGCGTGTTGCGAGCACCACACAATCATGTCGACGATGATTCGTCGCGAGGCTGCTGGTGGAAAAATAAATGTTCCACGCGAAAGGTATTCCTTCAATATGTCGTTCTGTGTGGTTCCACGTAATTGCGCTGTGTTGGCACCTTGTTCCTGCGCGTTTGCAACATAGAGAGCAAGAAGCCAAGCCGCTGGCGCATTGATGGTCATTGAAGTGTTCATCTCTGCTGGCGGAATTCCGTTCAGCAACGTGCGCATGTGGCCAAGATGGGCAACAGGAACTCCAACTTTTCCGACTTCACCACGAGCCAAAATGTGGTCTGGGTCGTAACCGGTTTGTGTTGGTAAATCAAAGGCAATGGACAATCCCGTTTGACCTTTGGCCAAATTCATTCGGTACAACTCGTTTGATGCAGCAGCAGTGGAGTGACCCGAATAGGTGCGCATCAACCAGGGTTCATCGCGGCGATTGGCCATGAATAAAGGTTACGGGTTAAGGGCTACCGAAAGGCGATGGAGGTACTCGGGACGCGGTATTTCCAATGCGCCAAGCGATTCAAGGTGAGGAGTCAGCCACTGAACATCAAGCAAGGTCATATTGTCGTTTTTCATTTCTGAAACCAAGTGCATAAGTGCCACTTTGGAGGCATCTCTCGTGAGATGAAACATTGATTCACCGGCAAAAAATCGCCCAATTCGCACTCCGTATAACCCGCCAACAAGTGTTTCGTATTCGTCAAAAACTTCGAAACTGTGTGCCCAACCCCGGCGATGTAATTCAACATATGCAGAAATAAATCTTTCGTTAATCCATCCGCCTGGACGGTCGGGTGATGCACATCCTCGCATCACCCTCTCAAAACACGTATCGATTTTGATGTGGTATTTGCGCTGACTCCTGCGCATTGATCTGGTGATGCGCAAGGAGTCAAGCGGAATGATGCCTCGTTCGAGAGGGGACCACCAAGCAATGTCGTCTTCGCCCAATGCAAGTTCTGAAGACATCGGGAACACGCCATTCATGTATGCATGAATGAGCGTTTCTGGTTCGAGATCGGCGCCACGACCGACTAGATCACTTGAAGGCCAATCTGATGGGGGTGGAAACTTCCAACGACACTCTGCAAGCGGTTGGGGGGAGTCATTCCACATTGTTTAGTAGCTGAAAAATCCTTGCTTGGTCTTGCGACCAAGTTTTCCTTCAGCAAGCAAGGTGCGCAATGTTTTCGCCGGCACAAAGTTTTCATCCTTGAACTCGGCGTACAAGGCATCAAGAATTGATACCGAAGTATCTAGACCGACAAGGTCGAGTAGCGCAAACGGTCCCATTGGGAAGTTGCAACCACCTTTCATGGCAGTATCAATATCTTCCATTGAAGCTGTGCCAGCCTCCAACATTTTCACCGCATTGTTGAGGTATGGAAATAGCAGTGCATTCACAATGAAGCCTGCACGGTCAAGTACTTGAACTGGATCTTTGCCACAAGCAGCAACAAACTCATTGGCACGTGCAATTGTTTCATCGCTTGCAGTAATTGGTCTAATTACTTCAACAAGAGGCATAAGTACAGCTGGGTTGAAAAAGTGAATTCCGCATACTTTGTCTGGACGATTTGTTGCTTCTGCCATTTTGACTACGGCAAGCGTGCTGGTGTTTGTTGCCAAAATTGCTTCTGGTTTCACAATCTGGTCAAGTTCTTTGAATAGCGCTTGCTTTGGTGCGAGTTCTTCAACAATTGATTCAATAACCAGGTCGCAGCTAGCGAGATCATTGAGTGAGTCGGTAATGCGAATGTGTGACAGCACTTCGTTGCGCTGATCAACGGTCATTTTTTCCTTGGCAACTTGTTTGTCAAGGTTTTTTTCAATTGATGTAAGCATTGACTTTGCGCCATCAATTGTTCGTGAGCGAACAACCACATCGACACCAGCCCGTGCAACTACTTCTGCAAGGCCAGCCCCCATGATTCCGGATCCGCATACGCCTACAAGCTGAAAGTTATGTGTTGTCATGGTTGGCAACGGTACTCACAATCGGCAGAGATTCACCAACTGGTAACCCCTGTGAATGCTTATGGTTACTGAGGTTCACTAGGTTAAAGGCGATGACATCCGACCAACTAGCGGCGACACTTGGCCATCCAAAGCGATTGGTTGAAATGGAGAGGGTTCACAATTTTCGTGATTTAGGCGGGTACCCAACTGCAAGCGGGGCGACCACAAAATGGGGAACCCTGTATCGCGCAGATGGTTTGCACCGACTTCGCAGTGACTCAGATATCGAGATTGTGGAAGCGCTGAAATTGAAATCAGTAATTGATTTACGAACAAAGCGAGAACAACGCGAGCAGGGAATTTTTCCACTCGAACAGATTGAGGTTGATTTTCATCACGTGTCAATTGTGGATGCGACGTGGTCTGACTCAAAAGAAACTCCTCAAATTGATGACCCTGTGGAATTTCTTATTTGGGGATACCGCGATTTGTTAGAAATTGGCGCAGACAAATTTGCACTTGCTATCCGAATTTTGAGTGAGCGATCAAATGTTCCGGCGGTTTTTCATTGCGCTGCGGGCAAAGACCGAACAGGAGTTCTAGCAGCACTAATACTTTCCCTTGTTGGCGTTTCGAACGAGTACATCTGCGCTGACTACGGACTGACAAAGCGGGCTATTGAGCGAACGATTGCATGGGCGAAAGAACACCATTCAGACATGGCAAAACGTTGGACCACCATTAACCCCGTATATCTCGCCGCCGAGCCAGAGGCAATGCGAGTGATTTTGGATGACATATCGATTGCTCATGGGTCAGTGGCAAATTATGTTCGTTCACTGGGTGTAACCGATGCCGAAATTACTTCTCTATCAGCACTGCTACTTGAGCAATAGAAGTAGTGACTGAGTGATAATTTCGCAGTGATGTCACAACTTGTTGTATTGCAGGGTGGTGGAGCATTCACCGCCAATGATGAACTTGATGCACAGATATTGCGTGAGCATCCTGGATATGTAGCTGTGTTGCCGACGGCAGATGCTTTTGAAAATCCAGACGACTTGGTGCAACTGAGTGTCACTTGGGCAAAGCGTCTTGGTGCCACTGTAAAAGTGTGTTCGGTCTATACACGTGCCGATGCCCGCGAACAGTCTTATGCAGACATAGTTTCACAAGCAGGAGTTGTTTATGTGGTGGGCGACTCACCGATTCATTTGCGCTCGGTGCTAAAAGACACCGTGGTTTTTGACGCAATCGCTACTCATCCGTGCATTGTTGCCGTTGCAGGTAGTGCGTCAGCATTGTGCGACCCGATGATTGATCCACGAGGTGGTGCATTTGCACTAGGACTTGGAATCGTTAAGGGCATTGCTGCAATTACCGAATCAGAAAAATGGCCAGCTGAACGCCTTCAACGTACGTTGTTGCTGGCAAATACGTCGCTCGCTGAAGTACCAACCGGTACGGCGTTGATTAATCGATCTGGTACCTGGTCAACGCATGGGCAGGTGGTACTGCATGGAGCGCTACCAACTCCCTAAACCGCAAAGGTTTAGTTTTCGTTAATCACCACGCTGATAATTGAAATCGTCTCTGCTGGTGGAACACCGTTGGCTGCTGGGTCTGGATTTCCTGCAGCATTCAATGCAGGGACAGTGGTATCAAGTCCGTCAGTGACTTGTCCAAACAACGTGTAATCAGGCGAGAGCCCTGCACCGTTTTCACCTGTGATGATGAAAAACTGACTGCCATTGGTATTTGGTCCAGAGTTGGCCATAGCGATGGAACCAATTTTGTATTCGCCCTCAAGTGGCAATTCGTCAGCAAATGAATATCCGGGGCCACCACTGCCTGATGCAGTTGGATCGCCGCATTGGACAACAAATTCTGGAATCGCGCGATGGCATTGCGTGTTATCGAAGTACTTGTAGCGGGCAAGCGTTACGAAGTTGTTTACTGCGAGAGGTGCTTTGGCTGGATCGAGCAAAATGCTGAATTCGCCCTTATTTGTTGTAACAACCGCGGTGTAGGTCTTGCCGTCTTCAAGACAATTAACCGGAGCGCTTTCAAATGAGGTTGCCCGTTCCTCGGAACCATCTGTGGCCGGACAAGGAGTTTCTCCTGTTATTGAGCGGCCTTCGGTTTGAGCAGTTGCCGTTGAGTCAACTGTGGTGTCACTTGTGGTTGAGGAGTCGGAACCACCGGAGACGGAGATGATGAGGGCTACGCCCACGACTACTGCGATGAAAATGGCGGCACGCGTGGCCAGTTTGCGGGTGCGCTTTCGTTGCTGTTGTTTTGCCAGGTCGTCAAGTTTTTGGCGGCGGTTTTCTTTTTTACGGTTTCGCTTGTCGGTTCCCATGATTTATGAAGGTTACTCGCGACCCAACTAGCGTAAAGAACCTGTGGCTCTAATCGTTCAAAAATACGGCGGCACGTCGGTGGCAGACCCCGACCGAATGCGCAATGTGGCTAAGCACATTGCTGCGGTGCGGGCGCAAGGAATTGATGTCGTGGCCGTGGTCTCGGCAATGGGCAAAGCGACTGACAATTTGGTTGAACTCGCTCGTCAAGTGTCGAGCAATCCACAGGGCCGCGAAATGGACATGTTGCTCACAACCGGCGAGAGAATCTCGATGTCGCTGTTGTGTATGGCATTGCATGATGTTGGCTGCGATGCAATGAGTTTTACGGGTAGTCAAGTGGGAATCATCACCGACACATCGCACACCAAAGCAAAAATTCTTGAAATCAAGGGCGATCGCGTGCGCGAAGCACTGGCCGCAGGAAAAGTTGCTGTGGTTGCAGGTTTCCAAGGCGTAAGCACAGAGCGAGAAGTAACCACGCTTGGCCGCGGCGGTAGCGATACGACTGCAGTTGCACTTGCTGCTGCGCTAAAAGCCGATGCGTGCGAAATTTATACCGACGTCACTGGTGTATTTAGCGCAGATCCTCGCTTGGTTCCCCAGGCTCGCAAGCTCAAAGAATTGAGCTTTGATGAAATGCTGGAAATGGCAGGAGCCGGAAGCAAAGTACTTGCGTTGCGATCAGTTGAATTCGCGCGCAATCACAATGTTCC
Organism: Ilumatobacteraceae bacterium; assembly: GCA_017853385.1. GTDB lineage: Bacteria > Actinomycetota > Acidimicrobiia > Acidimicrobiales > Ilumatobacteraceae > UBA3006. Next base: position 32,808 of record JAFMJR010000001.1, read on the forward strand.
AATTCATGTGCGCTCAAGTTTCACATGGGAAGAAGGCACTTGGGTGCGCGGAGTTGATGAGGAGAGGAAACGAAACATGGAAGAGCCAATTATTTCTGGAGTGGTTCATGATGTTGGCGAGGCAAAGATGACGTTGCTCGGAGTACCTGACCGTCCAGGTGTTTCAGCATTGCTTTTTGAATCACTTGCTGCAGCAAACGTAAACGTCGACATGATCGTGCAAAACACGTCAATCGATGGAACAACTGACATTTCTTTCACACTGCCAACAGGTGACATTAAGACAGCCGAACCAATCTTGAAAAAAGTTGGCGACGAAGTTGGAGCAACGGGAATCAATAAAGACGAAAACATTGTCAAATTGTCTCTTGTTGGCGCAGGCATGAAGTCAAGCCCAGGAATTGCCGCGAAAATGTTCAGAGTGCTTGCTGATAATGGCGTGAACATTGAAATGATTTCAACAAGCACAATTCGAATTTCCGTTGTGGTAGAGCGCTCGCAATTAGAAAAAGCGGTTCGTGCATTGCACACTGCATTTGATTTGGACAGCGGCGAAGACTATTCAGCTCCGCTCCCTGATCGTAAATAGCAACTAAGTTGGTCGGTGTAATGACACAGGACCAAGCGCCAAAATGGCGAACTCAATTCACACCATGGAAAAGTGCAGGAAATCGCACCGAAACTAGTGGTACCGCAGACCAAGTCGTGCGTGAAACGGGTTGGGTGTTTAACAATGAAACAGGCTCAGACTTAACACTTGCGGACTTTGTGCGCACGGGCGATCAAGAAGTAAGTCGCTACATGCATCAATTTGGTTTCAGCCCAGAATCATTGGCAAATAAGACGTTGCTTGAAATTGGTAGCGGAATTGGTCGAATGACTTCGGCATTTACTCAGCAGTGCTTCGCTGTCGTTGCAGCCGATGTTGATGCTGCATTCCTAGAACGTTGTCATGAAACTGTTGGCAAGCACGGTCAGGTAGCAAAACTGCGAACTTGTCATGTTGCAGATGGAAGTACCTTGCAGCTTCCGGATAGCTGTGTTGATATTGCCTTTTCATACATCACGTTGCAGCATTGTCAAAAAAATGATGCGCTATCTCTGACTACCGAAGCAATGCGTGTAACTCGTGGTGGTGGAACACTGTTGTTGAACTATCGCACGTGGGTTCGTGCTGATGCGCTTCTTGTGCCGCTCGGAATTGCGATGCGTCGCTTGTGGAGGGTTCCGGTAGTGGGGAAGCGGCTAGCTGTTACTAGGTGGTCAACTCGTCTTGGGTGGCAAGCAAATCGTCTCAGCCCGGATCAGGTGCTCGCACATGTGGCTGCTCACGCACCCGCTGGAAAACGTTTGGCCAATGTGGTCGTGCATCATTCTGCAAAGACAACGCGAACGGTGCATACGCGCGGGGTTGAAGTGCGGCCTATGAAGCGAGTGAACAAAAGTCATTGGTGGCTGTCAGCAACTGTTGAAGCGGAGTAATGGTGACCACTCATCGTCTATCTCTAGACAATATTGAGAGGTCGGCAAAGGTTATTGACCCAGTGTTCACGGGCACTCCGCAATTCAACTGTGAGCCGTTATCGCAAGCTTTGGGAACCGATGTTGTTCTAAAAGTAGAAACGCTGAATCCAATTCGCAGTTTTAAGGGTCGAGGTGCTGACTTCTTTATGAGTGAGACTCGCGAAACGTTTCGCGATCAAAATTTGGTCTGTGCAACTGCGGGAAACTTTGGTCAGGCCATGGCCTATGTATGTCGCAGCAATCAGCGACCGCTCATTATCTATAGTGCCACTACAGCAAATGCAATGAAGATCGAACGTATGCGTTCGATGGGTGCGCAAGTGCGCCAGGTCGGTGACAACTTTGACGCCGCAAAGGAACACGCAAAAGCATTTTGTGCCGAAACCGGGTCGCATTTTGTGGAAGATGGTCGAGACATTGCGATCTCCGAAGGCGCAGGATCAATTGCAGTTGAGCTCATGGAGAATCCTCGCTTTGACACGGTGTTGGTGCCGCTTGGTAACGGCGCATTGATTACGGGAATGGCTCGTTGGATCAAGCACGTATCTCCGAGCACCAAGGTTGTTGGTGTATCAAGCGCTTTTGCAGACGCAATGTTTGCCTCGTGGAAGTCAGGGTCAATTGTGGAACGTGAATCTGCAAACACGATTGCCGACGGGATAGCCGTACGCACACCAGTTCCTGAAGCCGTTACCGACATGATGGGAATAGTGGATGATGTCTTGCTCATTTCGGAAGAATCGCTCAAACAAGCAATGAAGTTGGTATTTGACAAGGCGGGATTGGTGACAGAGCCAGCAGGAGTCGCTGGAATCGCAGCAATTCTCGAGCATCAGTCGTTGCGCAAAAGCAAACTTGCCACGGTGATCTGTGGAAGCAATTTGACTGCCGAACAAATGGAAATGTGGCTGAGATAGTGGCTAAATCATCGGCGGTTAAGTACTGCTGACAACTATCCTGAAAGCCATGAATGTGGGAATCGTTGGTGCAACAGGAATGGTCGGAACGGTAATGCGACAGTTGCTTGCCGAGCGAAAATACCCAGTCACCACGCTTCGTTTGTTTGCATCTGCCCGGTCTGCCGGATCTGTCATTGAATGGAATGGTCAGAAGATCGTTGTTGAAGATGCAGCAGAGGCTGATCCACACGGTCTTGACGTAGTGCTTTTTTCTGCAGGAGCGACCACCTCTCGGGCGCTTGCAGAAAAGTATGCAAATGCTGGGGCAATGGTGATCGATAACTCATCTGCATGGCGAATGAATCCCGATGTTCCATTGATCGTTTCGGAAGTTAACCCAGAAGATGTCGCTCTTGCTAAGAAGCGAATCATTGCAAACCCAAACTGCACAACAATGGCCGCAATGCCAGTGTTGAAGCCCCTGCATGAAGCCGCAGGGCTCGTGCGCATGGTGGCCAGTACGTATCAGGCTGTAAGTGGTGGTGGAGTTTCAGGAGTAAGTGAGCTTGATGTGCAGGCAAAAGCCTCTGCACCAACTGCTGAGACATTGACTTACGACGGAAAGTCAGTGAGTTTTCCAGAACCAAAAAAGTTTGCGCGCACGATTGCGTTCAATGTGTTGCCACTTGCCGGATCACTTATGGACGATGGTTCGCTAGAGACAGACGAAGAGCAAAAATTGCGCAATGAAAGTCGCAAAATTTTGCATATTCCAAATTTGAAAGTGTCTGGAACATGTGTGCGAGTGCCCGTGTTTACTGGGCACTCACTCAGTATCAATGTTGAATTTGAACGACCAATTACTGCTGCTCAGGCGACCGAGATTTTGTCAAAGGCTCCTGGTGTTGTGGTTGAGGATATTCCAACGCCGCTTCTTGCTGCTGGACAAGACCCAAGTTATGTTGGGCGAATTCGACAAGATGCATCTGTAGACGGCAACAAGGGACTGGTGTTGTTTGTTTCTAATGACAACTTGCGCAAAGGTGCAGCATTAAATGCGCTGCAAATTGCAGAGTTACTTGTTAAGTAACTAGTCGTTAAATCCAGCCATCACAAGATTTGGCCGTTGCAACCAATTATCTTGCGGGTAATTCGCACGTCCTTCAATTGCGTGGATGGTGTACGCATGGCGTGGTTTATCACTCGTGTTTGGACCACTGAGGTGAGGAAGTGTTCCATTCAGTAGTACGAGCGTGCCGCGTTCTGCCTCTAATGGAACGAGTCCTTCGGTTGGGTATGGCGTTTCATCAAGAATTTCCATGTAACTTTCGGTTCGAGCCGCATTCACGCGTGATCGTGATTTAACCGGAATGTTGTGGCCGCCAGGAAGAGCCCACATGCAGCCGTTCTCTGTGGTTGCGTCGTCAATGGCAAACCAGAACCCCACTACAGATTGTGGTTCAGTCCACAAAAATGTGTGATCGGTGTGGCAGTTCACTTCACCGCCAATGCGTGGCTGCTTGAAGATGTACATGCTTTGCAGCAACTTTGGTTCTTCCATTCCGATTTGTTGAGCAACTGTGGCGAGTTTTTGGCTGTGACTGAACTTGCTAAATGCAGGGTCTAGGTCGTGCATCGCATGGCCAAGTTTGTTGAGGCACAGGTGCGCTTCAGCACGAAGTTTTCCGTGTTCGTCAAATGCGTCTTTTTCAAAAAAGCAACGGATTTTGTCTCCGCTGGTTAAAAAGTATTCATCTGCAGCATGTCGAGCATTTGCATCAGCAGTAAAAATTGTTGCTTGCTCTGGCGAGGGGACGTGCTCTTTAGCCAGCTGCATTGCTCGTTCGCGTAACGCTAAGCAAGCGTCATCCTCAACAAATTTTGGTAAAACCAGAAATCCATCTGTATGAAATTGCTGGATTTGTGAGTCGGTGAGCACTGGTGTCATGAGTATCTACTTTTCTGCGGGGTTCTCGAAATTGGAATGTTCAGGAAATGCTGCTGGCAGTAACACCGTCATTGGAGTGGGAACCCCTTCTACTTCTACAAGCAAGTCTGCGCCGCCGTGTTCCCAAAGCAGTTGTCGACAACGTCCACATGGGGTGACGTGAGTATCGTTTCCGACGCAAGTAACTGCAATAAGTCGTCCGCCGCCACCCATGTGAAGTTGGCCAATCATTGCGCACTCTGCACACAGCGTCAGTCCGTACGAAGCGTTTTCTACGTTGCATCCAGAAATTATTCGACCATCGTCTACAAGCGCTGCAGCGCCGACTCGAAACTTTGAATAAGGAACGTACGCATGAGTTGCGGCTTCGTTGGCGGCGGCTCGAAGTGCTGCCCAGTCAATTGAAGGTGTGGCCATATCGCCACATTAGTTGCATCTTCACCGACTAATTGCGGCGATTTCGCTCGACTTCGTCAACTGCTGCCATCACTTTGCTACCAAGTTCACGAACTCGTTGCACCGTCTGTTCATGGTTAATCGTGAGTGCTCGCTTGTCACGCACAACTACACGTCCATTAACCACAACCGTTGAAACATCGGCGCGTCCAGCAGCCGCAACGATTGCGACATGTGGGTCAAATACAGGTGTGAGCGATGGAGAATCAGCATCGAGCACCACGATGTCGGCAGCCTTACCGACTTCAAGAGACCCAATGAGGTGATCAACATGCAGAGCCTTTGCTCCATTGATTGTTGCCATGCGCAAAACATCTAGTGCTGGCATCACCGTTGGGTCGTGAGAGGTGTTCTTTTGCGCATAACCAGCGAGACGCATAGCGAGCCATAAATCCATATCGTTTCCGGATGCTGGTCCGTCGGTGCCAAGAGCAACGTTGACTCCCGCTTTATGCAAATCAATTATTCGTGCTGTGCCACTTGCGAGTTTTTGATTACTCGCAGGGCAGTGCGTAACCGACGCGTTGTGGTCGGCAATCAGTTCAATGTCTTCATCGGTGAGATGAACGCCATGGGCAAGTACTGCTTCGGTGAGCAGATCGGTGTCGGCGAGCACTTGAATAGGGGTTCGCCCATTGTGTCGATTGGCAACAAGTTTCATTTCACCAACAGTCTCTGAAGCATGAACATGAATATGTGCACCGTACTTTTCGGCCAATTCAGCAATTTGCACAAGGTGTTCTTCGCCAAGCAAGTAGGTGCTATGAGGAGCTAGCCAATTGAGGTAGTCCTTATGTTCGTCATGTGCTTCTTGCAGCCATTGATCTGACCACTTCATGCGGTCGTCGAAAGCCAGTGGCTCTGGCCCGTTTGACTCCAGCAAGTTCGGAGCAGAAAAAATGCGTTTGCCAGAGCGCTCAGCCACGACTTGAGCCGCATCGGGCAAGTAATACATGTCAAGCGTGGTGGTAATTCCACCAAGCAATGACTCGAGAGCAGCGAGTTCCGTTCCTGCAACTACGGCGTCATGGTCCAAAATATTGATTTCTGCAGGCATCAGACGTGCGAGAAAGTCTTCAAGATTCATGTCATCGCCAAGTCCACGGAACAACGTCATGCCCATGTGGGCGTGCGCATTGATAAGCCCAGGCATCACGATTCCGCCGCGAGCATCAATCACAGTTGTTGCAGTATGTGCGACTGTGCCTTGCGCAATTTCGCGAATTACACCACGTTCATCTACGACGATGGTGCCGTTGTCTATCACTGTTCCATTGGCATCAACTGTTACCACTCGAGCATTCGTGATTGCGAGCATGTCATTACTCATAGCGATAGTTCACCTTTGTGTTTGTCAAATGCAATCAGCACGCGACCCAAGAGGTCACCAACCTTTTGCGAAGAGTCCTTACCAACCTGAATCACTTCTTCTCCTGAAAGTTTGTTTCCGCTTAAACCCGAAGCAAGGTTTGTTGCTAGCGAAAGAGCAAGAACATTCATTCCTAGGTGACGCGCAGCAATTGTTTCAAGCACAGTGGACATGCCAACCATTTCCGCGCCCCACGTTGCAGCCATACGTATTTCCGCAGGTGTTTCAAAATGTGGACCGTGAAGACCGAGATACACCGCTTCATTGATTTCTGGTTCAACCATGCGAACCAGTTTGCGAAGTGACTCGCTGTAGGCATCGGTGAGATCAACAAACCTGCCGGCGAGAGGTGCGGGAGCATTGTCGCCGGTGAGCGGAGAGTGTGCCGTGAGATTGATGTGGTCTCGAATGACCACTGGCGTCCCCACGTTCCAATCAGTGCGCAAACAACCAGCACCATTAGTGAGAACGACAGTACGACAGCCAAGAGCAAAAGCCGTGCGCACGCCATGCACAACGGCGTGCACGCCGCGGCCTTCATATAAGTGTGTTCGGCCAGTTAGCAATAAGACGGGTGTTGTTCCGATGGTGATCGACTTCAACTGTCCACCATGGCCAAGCGCAGTTGGTTTTTTGAACCCTGGGATGTCAGCAACTTCCAAAGTGATTACGGGCGAAGTCGACATGGATTCAAGGGCAGGAACCGACTCGGCCCAGCCTGATCCAAGGACAACAAGCACTTCATGGTGTGCTGGAAATGCGCGCTGAATTACCGATGCTGCGCTGTCTGCAAGCGCAAAAGCATCATGCACTGCATTTTCCATACTTCAATGCTACGCAGAGGGTTTCGCCTTTGCTTGTTCTCGCCTGTAATGTCATTTGTCATGACCACTACAACGATTTCAACTTCATCGCAGGTCCTCGCAGATCTTTTCCCTCGTCGCGATTCGCGTAGCAGGGCGTTTATTCAAGATGCAGTACTTGTTGTGGGGTTTGCATTGCTCACAGCAATTGCCGCACAGATTGAAATTCCATTGGGATTCACTCCTGTGCCGCTCACAGGCCAAACTTTTGCCGTTCTGCTTTCAGGAGCTGTGCTTGGCATGCGTCGTGGCGCATTGAGCCAACTGGTCTACTGGTTTGCCGGTCTGACCGGTTTGCCGTTCTATTCGGGTGGTGCTGGTGGATGGGAAAAAGGCACAGGCGCAACCATGGGTTACCTGATTGGATTCGTTGTTGCCTCCGGTGCAATTGGTTATCTTGCCGAGAAGAAGCATGATCGCAACTTCGCAACATCGCTTCCTGCAATGTTGTTGGGTTCAACCATCATTTACGCCTTTGGCGCAGCATGGCTATCAATTCATCTGAATTTGCCACTTGCAAATGGCGAACAAAATGCAATCAGCCTTGGAGTCGCCCCATTTTTGGTTGGCGATTTGCTGAAAGCACTTGTGGCAGCTGGTTGCACCACTTCTGTGTGGGCTGCAATTTCCAAGAACAAGTAGTTCTGTAAAGCGCGATTACTTCTTCGTTCGCTCTAATTCGTACAGCACTGCTTCTGAAGTCTTGGCAATCCACAGTCCGGCACCTGCTTGAACAAAATACTTAGAGAGACGATTTCGATACCAATCACCAGTGCGAGCATGAATGTCTAAATCGGTCGCAACTTTGTCTACTACGTGACGCAAGTCAGATTTTGTTGGTACTTCCAGATACAACACGTGGCGAGTTGCTTTTGCAAGGTTGCGAATAGCAGATTCAGCTTGCTTATCACCGAGATACTGCAACACTCCGTGACACACCACTAGATCAAACTTTGTGCTGGGAGCCCATGTTCCAATGTCGTGCTGCTCATGGCCATACTTTTCACACGCATGTTCGCTGATATCGGTTGACATTCGTTTAACTTTTGGAAAATTCTCTGCATACCAGTCGCGCCAGTAACCAAGACCAGCTCCAACATCGAGTACTGAGCGAACCGGTACATCCCACCAGGCACACATGTTGTGCACAGAATTGGCAAGTAATGCCACCTTTTTGCGACTGTGCACTGGGGTGCTCGAATAAAACCGCTTGTAGTACGAGGCGTCAAATTGCTTACGTGGCATGCATCTTGTGTAGCAGGTGAGGGCTCTGGCGTTACGATCATTGCGAGCGCAATTCTGCGCCATTAATGGAGGTCATTATGTCGCTGTATTCGCACAAGATCAATCCGCTCATCGGCTCTGGTGATGTTCTTGGTGACCAGGAAGGCAAAGTCACGCTGCTGGTAAACGTGGCATCGAAATGTGGTCTCACACCGCAATACACCGCATTGCAACAAGTGCACAGCGACCTTTCGGGTAAGGGTTTTTCAGTGGTCGGAGTGCCGTGTAATCAGTTTCTTGGCCAAGAGCCAGGAACGGCTGAAGAGATTCACGAGTTTTGCTCAACGTCTTTCAATGTGTCGTTTCCGCTCACCGAGAAAATTGATGTCAATGGCGATTCCCGCCACGGACTGTATGCAGCGCTATCAAATATGCAAGACGCCGAAGGTTATTCAGGAGATATCCGTTGGAACTTTGAGAAATTTGTTATTGATCGCCAAGGAAACGTTGTTGCCAGATTTCACCCTCAGGTAGCACCAGATGCACCAGAAGTTATTGCGGCAATTCAGTCGGCGCTTGGCTGATTTTTGAAAGGACTTGAAATGGCACCACGCACCGTAACTGTTGCAGCAATTCAAATGTCAATGGCTGTCGATGTTGACACCAATGTGGCAACTGCAGAGCGCCTGGTACGCAGAGCAGCAGCGTCTGGTGCGCAGGTGATTTTGATTCCCGAACTTTTTGAAGGTCATTATTTTTGTAAAGACCAACTGGTTAAAGAGTTGTCGCGTGCGCTGCCAATTGAAAACCACCCAACTATTGAGCATTTCAAAAACGTCGCCAAAGAACTTGGCGTTGTGCTGCCAATCAGTGTGTATGAACGAGCAAATAATGCGCTCTTCAATACGGTTGCCATGGTTGATGCCGACGGTTCGATGCTCGGCATTTATCGCAAAAGCCACATTCCTGATGGGCCTGGCTACACCGAGAAGTACTACTTCAGCCCGGGTGACACTGGTTTTCGAGTATGGAAAACACGTTACGGAAATATTGGCGTAGGCATTTGTTGGGACCAATGGTTCCCTGAAGGCGCTCGAGCAATGGCGTTACTTGGTGCCGAGATGCTGTTGTATCCAACCGCAATTGGCAGCGAGCCACCAAATCCACAGTGGGATTCATCGATGCATTGGCAGAGGGTGATGCAGGGTCATGCAGGGGCAAACCTCATGCCAGTAATTGCAGCAAACAGAACCGGCAGGGAAGTTGGTGTAAATACAGAGATCACTTTCTATGGATCATCTTTTATTGCTGATGCAACGGGAGCAAAAGTTGCCGAGGCTAATCGTGAAGAAGAGACGGTATTGACAGCAACATTCAACCTTGACGAAATTCAGTCAATGCGATCAAGTTGGGGATTGTTCCGTGACCGCAGGCCAGAGTTGTACATGCCTCTTCTTACGTTGGATGGCGGCGTTGAGGAATCCTTAGGGGGCGATTTTTCGTGAAAATGCCGGGCGAATTCGCGCATCACGAGCGAACCGTCATTTGCTGGCCATCGCGCCATGATCTGTATGGCGATCACATTGGTGACGCGCGTTTAGCTCACGCTGCGTTGGCAAAAACAATTTCTGGTTTTGAACCGGTCACGATGATTGCGAATGCACAAGACGCAGAAAGAGCACGATTGCTGTGTGGCGAAAATGTTGAAGTTGTTGAACTTCCGTTAGATGACTCATGGTTTCGAGACACTGGGCCAATTTATGTATTTGATGGTGATAAGCGCATTGCAGGCAATTGGGTTTTTAATGGCTGGGGAAACAAATTTGTTCCCTACGACAAAGATGCAGCGCTAGCGCATTCATTTGCGGAGTTGAAGGGCCACGAGATTCGAAACATTGACATGGTGTTTGAAGGAGGCTCAATCACCGTTGATGGAACCGGACTACTTGCTACTACCGAGCAGTGTTTGTTGAATCCAAATCGCAACCCTCACATGTCACGCGAGCAGATAGCTGCGACCATGAAACACGAACTTGGTGCAACTGAGGTGATTTGGCTTCCTCATGGTTTGTCACTCGACGAAGACACTGATGGACATGTGGACAATGTCGCATGCTTCACAGCGCCACGCACGCTGGTGATGCAAGGGTGCGATGATAAGTCAGTAAGCGATTTTGAAAGGCTTGCCGAAAATCGCCGAGTTGCCGAACAATTTGAAATCACGATTCACGAAGTGCCCGTTCTTCCACGTATTGACGTTCATGGGGTCACGGTGCAAGTTCCGTATCTCAATTTCTATTTGGTCAATGGTGCGGTCATTGTTCCCGTATGTGGGCATTCTGCAGACGACGACATGCTTGCTTTAATTGCAGAGTTCGTTCCCGACAGGGAAGTGATTGGTCTGGAAATTGGAGCAATTTTGGCATTTGGTGGCGGTGGAATTCACTGCATCACGCAGCAAATCCCTGCGCTGTAATTGTTGATCAAACAGGTGCGTCCATGTGACGCAAAGGTAATTGCTGTTGTGGCAAATTGTCCCACATATCTGCGAGCAGGCTTTCGCGCATTGCCTTAGCTTTCGGATCGTTCCACAGGTTTACGTGTTGTAAAGGATCATGAACGAGGTCGTAGAGTTCACCTTCGCCAGCATCGTTCATCGTTCCAGGCAGTGCTGCAGTACACACCCAGTTATCGCGACAAATCGTTCGAAGGTGCACAATTTTTCCGAATAACACGCTGTCCCATTCGGTGAGTACTCGTTCATGTCCAAGCGTGGATGCATCGCTGTCAGTAGTTGGCAGTCGTGGAGCTTCAACATATTCAGGTTGGTGCAAGCCGGCGATATGAGCAAATGTTGCTGCAAGCGAAACAAGTCCGACTGGGGCGCTAACACGCGCTGGTGCGATCTGTGCGCTCGGCGCTGGTCGCCAAATAAGTGGCAATCTCATGAGTGAATCCACGTGATACGGACCCTTAAACAGAAAGCCAAAATCTCCCTGAAATTCGCCGTGATCGGTGGTGTACAGCACGTCTACATCGTTACCCCAACCGCGCGATTCAATTGCCTTCATTACTGAACCAATTGCTTCGTCGATCAATTCATTTTCAACATGAGTAAATGCATTTACTTCACGAACTTGATTGGCGGTAAGCGTTGCAGGTACCCATTTCGCAGGTGCTTCATAGTTAGATACGAATGTTCCGTCATACCAGCCACGCCAATGACGAAGTTTTGCATCAATTACTTTTTCGCGCTGTGAGGAATCTTCGATATATCCCTCAGGCAAATCAAGATCTTTCCAGTTCACGCGATGCAGTTCGGATGCAGGTGGATCCCATGGGTGATGTGGATCAGGAAAACTCATCCAACAAAACCAGTCTCGGTCATCTGGAAGTGATTGCAGCCATGCAATCGTGCGTTGTGCGACCCATTCGGTGTGATACCACTCGCGCGGAATGGGGTTCACTTTGACTTGAGGTGCGTTGGTATCACCACCACCTTCTGCATTCACTTGTAATTCGCGGTCAAGCACGTTGTAATAACCGCCAATTACTTCTGGATGATTTGCACGAACCCACTGTGAATAATGCAATTGACCCGCTGCTCCATGTGTGGCGAGTTCCATGTGATCAAACCCACGGTGTGGGTCATGTGGATTATCCGTGGTGATGTGTTCTACCCCTAATCGGTTTTCAGTGAAACGTAGAAAAGGGTCGAGCAAAGGCTCAAAGTGAGCTTTTCCGATCAGCGCTGTTGCATATCCTGCCTCACGTAAGTCGGCTGCAATGCTCGGTGCATCTTCAGGAAGTGGAACGCCGTTCATCCACACACCATGCGTGCTCACATGTTGACCAGTCAGCATGGTGCTTCGCGATGGCATGCAAACAACATTTTGTGGATGCGCGCGGTCAAAAGTGATTCCAGAACGACTAAGTGCATCAATTACCGGAGTTCTCGCAATGGCTCCTCCGTTACAGCCGAGCGCGTCATAACGCTGCTGATCGGTGGTGATGAAGAGAATTTTGCGGCCCATTATTTACCGTCAAACATTTCTTTTACCTTCGCAATTCCGACAGAAGCAGCGCCGGCAATTGGTAGAGCAAGCACTTCTGGTTCCATGTCGGTTGAGTACATCAACATGCAACGGTCTGGGCCATCGGCAACGACATCAACAGTTCCTAAATGGAAGGTGATGAGTGGGTTGTTCACAATTTTGTATTGAAAGCGACGTAAGTCGTGGTCAAGCGTGATGATGTCTTCTTCAAACGTGATTCCACCTGCAAGCGTGATCCAGCGTTTATTTCCTTCAACTTTGGTGCTGGTGATGGGAAACCACTCATGAAGTTTTTCCGGCTTGCCAACAAAGGCCCAAACTTTTTCGGCGCTGCAATTGATGAAGTCGCTGCGACGAATCGATCCCATATAGAAAAACTAACCTGCGGCGTTCAGTGATTCCGAACTCAAACTATTCGCCAATGTTCAACTATTGGAGGCTTAGCGAAAAAGCCTCCAATAATCGATCTCCATTGGACGAATAGATCACTTTCTCGGAAACCCACGGTGTGATCTTCTAGGGATTCCCAATTGATATGAAAGGTGTAGGTGTTTGGTTGTTCTATCCCTTTGTGCAATTGAAAATCAATGAAGCCTTTGGCTAAGGGAAGTACTTCAACTACCGCTTTGCTAACTGCAGTTTCAAAAGCATCATGTTGATCAGGGTGCACCTCAATAAAAGCAATTTCAAGAACCATTGTTCGAGTGTAAATGAGGCAACGTCTTGGCTAAAGAGGAATTCGCCAATCAATTGCCTGCTGGGAATGTGCAGTGAGAGCTTGATTTATCTGGGAAAACGGACGTGATCCCAAAAAGCCGCGGTGTGCTGAAAGAGGGGATGGGTGGGCAGAAGTGAGGATGGTGTGCTGAGGCTGGATCAAGTCTGATTTTTTCTGAGCATGAGAACCCCACAGCACAAAGACAACATGTGATTGTTGTGAACCCAAGACGGAAATGATTGCGTCGGTGAATTTCTCCCAACCGTGACCTGCATGTGAGCCGGCATCGCCTTCGCGCACAGTGAGCGTGGTGTTTAACAGCAACACGCCTTGGTGTGCCCAACTCTCGAGGTTGCCGTGGAGTGGTGCTTCAATACCAAGATCGCTTTGAAGTTCGGCGTAGATGTTGCGAAGAGATGGTGGCACGCGCACACCTCGTTGAACAGAAAAACTCAAACCATGTGCTTGACCAGAACCGTGATAGGGGTCTTGGCCCAAGATCACTACACGTACTTGTTCGGGCGGTGTCAATGAAAGAGCAGAGAACACGAGCTCTTCTGGCGGGAAAATGGAGAACTGGGTTCGCTCATTCTGCAACCAGATGAATAAATCAACAAAATAAGGCTGAGCGATTTCGTCGCGCAAGACGCTGCGCCACGAGTGTGGAATATTCATCCGCCGAATGCGCGGTACAAGCGCTCAATCGGTCCGGCTCCATTCACTTTGTTCCACCACGAAGCAATAGGTACGGCAATCACATAAAAAATTGCGCTAAGAAGCAATGCGGTGTCAAGACCAGTCGGCGTCACCCAGTGCATCCAATTCACTGCGAAGTTGAAAACAAGCACATGTGCAAGATAGAGCGAGAGCGTCATTTGTCCGGAGCGAGCAAAAAATTGCACGACAGGATGTGATTGTCGCGAATCGACAATCCAAGAGATCACACAAAATGCTATTAAGGCAACAGCAAGAGTTGAAATCACGTGCAAAACAGAGTGGTCAATATTGTTTGTCGAAATAACACGCTGCAGAACATAATTTGCTTTAGTAGCGATGGATTCAGGTGCAAAAAATGTTCGAATAACTATCACCACAGCAAGAGAGAGACCAGACACAAGCACAATTCGAGAACGGAGGCGCGAGAGATTTTCTAAATTTCTACCGAGAACGATTCCCGCACAAATAAATGTGATCCATGGAAATACCGGATGCGTGTAGTCCAAGAAGGTTCGGATCAATAAATTTCGAGGCGAATTTGGGCTAGGGGAGAGCCACTGTGTGAAATTTCCGTCAAAAAATTCACTAGCACGCCAAGCCGAGACCGATGTTGATATTGCAATAGAACCAAGCGAAAACAGCACAAGATCACGCGATTTCCAGGTGCAAATAACCGCGGCAATCAAAAAGTATGCGCCGTAATAAAACAAGATAGTTCCAGGCCAAATCCACTGAATAGCTGCTCCAATTGCAAAGAGAAACAGTCCACGGCGGGCCAATTTCATGCGAGCTTGATGAATTAGCTGTGGATCTTTCGATTGCAATGCTGCGTTCATCAGTAGTGCAATTCCGATTCCAGCTACCAACACAAAGGTTGCTGCAAATCGTGTTGTCAATATTCCGCTGAGCGGATTAAACACACGTTCAGCAAAAGATGGATCTTGAGGATAAAAAGCCTGCTCTTTGTTGAGGTAGGCGTGATAATTCATCACGACAACACCACAGAGCGCAATGGTGCGAGTGACATCCAAGCTCGGATTACGAACAGGATGTAGGTGATTTGCGGTTATACCCACGAGATGGTGTCGGCACAAATGCGTGTAAGCGGTTGCTGCACATCAATGAAGTCGCCAGCACGTGGAACTGACTGTCCCTCTGGAATAAAGATCATGGTGCTGTGCATGTATGGAGGCTCGAGTAGTGAGATGCGTTGTTGCGCAAAATGAAATGGACTGCCAACGCTTGGAATTTCGGCAACACCATGTGCTGAGCCTGCCCCAACTACAACAATGTGGCCTGGTCCAGGTACCTGAGTTGATCGGTAACCGGCAGTTCCACCTTCGACACGATGAACGTCGAGGACATCGGCTTCAAGTTTCATCATTGATTTATCTCCAAGCCACAGGGTGGTTCCAATTCGAGAAATGAATGCTCGCTTTGGGTGGTTTGCTCTCAAGGTATTCATTTGACTAGATGAAAGGTGGCTTACGTAGACAGGCAATGAATCCTGAAGAATCTCTAGCCAGCATGTCACTTCACCACTGTGATCTTCGTTGTTGGTATTGAGAGGTGGGTGAATAGACCAACCAACAATGTTGAGAGCAGCTTTTGTGCATGCATCGCGCAGTGCAGCAAGTTCGCTTGCCGAAGCACCAAATCGCTGCATTGTTGATTGCAACTTGACTACAACACTTCCGCGCCAGCCATGAGCCTTCAGTGTTTCAACATGGTGAATTGATCCAACGGTGAGTACAGCTTGTGCCGGAAGAGAAGAAGGAATGTGCGAACCGGCAGGAGTGAGTACGACTGGGGTGAGAGCAGACGGAATATCACTCGCTTCAAAAACGGTTCCAACGGCAACATGATCTGAAATGTGGGAAGCCTGCTCAAACAAGATTGGCCGACCAAATCCGTATCCATTCCCTTTGACAACCGGCAGGGTAAGCCCATGTTGAGATGCCGTATGTCGAACGTGATCAAGCCACAATTGGCGATTCACCGTGAGTCGCAATGTCATTGGTATTGACGGTATCTGACCGCATTTCCCGTCGCAGGCAGGCAAGTTAAAAGCCGACTTGTTAAGTCAACAATTGACCTTTAGGCTTTGGGCATGGCGAAAATCTTGAGTTTCCCCAATCCGGTAAATGAAACTTCCGCGCGCATTGTTGCTGCTGGCGCGGTGCTTATGGGCATTGCATTTGTAGCCACGGGAAACGGTTGGATTCTTATTCCATTGACATACGGCTTTGTGGCAAGAGTTCTCAGTGGTCCAACCTTTAGTCCACTCGGAAGAATTGCAACACAGGTAATTACTCCACGTCTGAAGGCGCAGCATCGACTTGTTCCAGGGCCGCCGAAGCGGTTTGCTCAAGGTGTTGGTGCAGCCTTTACTGTGACGGCTTCAGTTCTTTACGTCGTTGGTGCAATTGGAGCTTCACAAATAGTGATTGCTGGCCTTGTAGTTGCGGCATTTCTTGAAAGCGCATTTGCAATCTGCCTTGGTTGCATAGGTTTTGGTTACTTAATGAAGATTGGTGTGATTCCTCAAGAGGTTTGCGAGGAATGCAATAACTTCACTCTCCGTTCGGCGCAGACCGTTTCACAATAGGAAGTAGTGCCTGGGCCTTGCGTTTTGCAATGGCACCCTTCCAAACGCCAGTGCCATAAGCGGTGTTATCCAGCATTTTGATGAGAGTAAATCGAACAACATCAAGATGAGGTCGTTTCTTCCACCATTCATACAGGGTTGGACCAAGAGCACATGCAATGAACAACACACGCAATCGTTGAGAAAATAGAGAAGCAATTACAGCAATTGGCCACCATGTTCGAGCAAACACCTGCGCGAGTTGAAGTCCAGATCGCATCGTTCCATGTAGAGAAATTTGAAATGCGTCAGTGCGCAAGTGAGGAAACTTTCGCAATTTTCGCGTTGTAGAAACTGATGCAAGTACCGCAATTCCAAGAGCAACAAAGGGCAAACCAAGAAGAACCGAAATCCATGTGGACGCCTGCCATGCAGAGAGTTGAATTGGGGCGAGTTTCCCCGGATGTCGTGCAGCAAGGGGAGCAGCCGATTCGCCATATGACATTCGTTGACGGGCAAATTGCTTAAAAGTTGAACGCGGAAGATGTGTACACACTGCTTGGGGCTGGTATCGGCATCGCCAACCACCAGAATGCAATTGCCAAACGAGATCAACGTCTTCGCCAAATCGAAGTGTTTCGTTGAAACCTGAAACTGAGCGCACTGCTGAAGTTCTGCACACCAGCATTGCTGAAGGCACATAACTCACACGTGTCGCTGGCGCTACTCGAGCTTCTACTTCTCCCATATCAAGCACGCTGGCAACTGATTCATACTCGGCAAGCGCATTGCTTTGGCCAAACGATTTAACGCGAGGCGCAACCAGAGCAACTTTAGGGTCAGAGAAATAGGGAAGGAGTTTCCCAACCGTGGTCGAAGAGAGAGCGATATCTAGATCGATAAAGGCGACAAAATCAGTAGAAACTTGTTGTAAACCTACGTTTCGTGCAGTGGCTGGGCCGCTATTGACGCTGAGTCGAATGACGACAGATCTACCAAGATCTGGCAATGGATATGGCGAGCAATCATCAACAACGATGACCGCAAAAAAATCTGCACACATTGCAACAAGTGATTTCAAATGCTGCGCTTCTTCTGCAGATCGAACGAAAGCTGGAATTACTGCGGTGACGGTGTTCAGGGCTTCACTATGACTAGGTTCGGGAATCGGGTGAATAGCACCGGCGTCAAGAAGTTTTTCGGTCAGAGATTCATGACCAGATGAAAGCGACTGACCTCGTTCAATGTTTTCGGCAATGCGTCTTCCTGCTTCAGAGAGCGAAAACAACGTGAGTGGCGAACCTGCAAGAACAACATTTCCTTGCGCAGGGCGTCGCCACGAAATATCTGTGACAAAACGTGAAGTAGGTGTCATGAACTTTGCCAGCGGGCGCGTGTGGTGTTAACGAAATCATGCAGGTCGCTGACCAGGGTGTGCATGATTTCCTTGCCAATCTCAGCGCTTGCAAGACGCGCGTCACCAAGAACACCATTTGGACTCACCGACTTAACTCCATGGTTGCGAAGCTCGCTTTGAATCTCAGATATTGCCTGAATGTTTCCAATAGAAAGCCGATCTATGCGAACGGCATCTGGGTTGATTGCAAGCATCATGGATGTTTCAGTACAACCTGCATGTGCATCGGCTTGCACAATTCGTGGCCACCAATGCGCAAAATTTCGTTTCTCATGCTGAAGTACCTGTGAAGCAACATGTGTTGCTTCAAGGTTTCCACCATGACCGTGCACAAAGATGACTCCTAGCGCCCAATCACACGAGCGAACTAATTCAACGAAAACTGTGCTGAGTGCTTCGGTACCAATGGAAATAGTTCCGGGAAAACCTGCATGCTCACCACTTGCCGTAATAGCAATTGCTGGTGCGACAACTATTTGAGTTTGATGGGCAGATAGTGACTCTGAGAGATAGAGAGCAATTTGTGTATCGGTGTCGAGTGGAAGATGCGGTCCGTGCTGCTCAAACGACCCCACGGGAACAATCACGCACGCGCGCTGTGCGATATCGGTCCAGGGCTGCTGGCTTGGCATAGTTAATGCGACTTGCGTCTTTTAACAATGAACCGCACGAGTTCGATAAGTGCGGTGACTCCAATTGCACAGCTAAACGCGAAGACGAACGCCAACGTGTGATTGTCTTCAAAGGTCTTTCCACCAATAAATCCAAGCAATGAAGCGTACGTTGCCCAAATTGATGCGGCCGCAATTATCCACCCGGTAAACCATTTGCGCTCTTGCTGGGTGATTCCGCACGACAAGGTGAGAATTGTTCGACCACCTGGAATGAATCGGGCGGTTATCAGCAACAGTCCGCCGCGTTCGTGTATTTGGTGGATCACACTTGCCAGTCGGTGCTTACCCTTTTCGGTGCGCTCATATCGGCGAGTGATGAAGTCACTGGCTTGTCGCCCCAAGTAATACGACAAATGATCTCCTGTGAATGCTCCTCCAAATGCGCATGCCATGACGAGTGCAAGCGAAAGAGAACCAGAACCCGCGCTTACGCCTCCGATAATGACCAAGGTTTCACTTGGCACGATGGGGATAACAGAGTCAAGAACTGCAATGACAAAAATAATGAGATAAAACCAATATGAATCCGAAAAATCTTTCAGCCCATTGAAGAAATCATTGAGGAAAGAAATCATGTCGGCGAAATGTGGCTAATTAAGCAGCGAGTTCTTCATTTGCGCGAATGCGACGAATATTTGGAAGATGGCGGATAATCACTAATCCGACAAGGCCAAGCACCGCTGCGATTTGCCAAGAGTCTGGTTGTCCGAAACCAACAGTTGCGGTTACATAAACAGGGACAGCAATGGTGATGACTAGGGAAGCCACTGCAGACTTGCCAGTAATTTTTCGCAACACAAACCATGATGTGCACAACACGGCGCTCATCATTGGGTACAACACGAACATCGTGCCACCGCCAGTTGCAACGCCCTTGCCACCTTTGAAACCTCGAGTAACAGGAAATGTGTGCCCAATAACAGCTGCATATGCGCATGCGTAAGCTAAATACGAAACGTTGAGACCATCACCGAATTGGTGTGTGAGGTAATAAGCAATACCAACTGAAGCTGAGCCTTTGAGCACGTCAGCAATAAAAACCACAAGACCGTATTTCCAGCCGAGTAAGCGAACAACATTCGAAGTTCCAGGATTTCCAGAACCTTCGGCGGTGACATCAACACCGCCACGCTTTGCAACCATGAGTGCGCTTGGAGTTGTTCCTAAAAAGTACGACACGATGATCGCGCCGGCTACGTATAACGGTGCAACACCGTTTAGTGAAAAGTCCATTATGAATTCCCCCCAGTGGTAACCGAAACTTTACGTGAATGATCCATGCTCGGTTTCGGAATCAGCGTGACAGTGGCGCTTTTCAGCAGAGATTCGCCCGCACCGATTACACATTCGGGATCTGGGCCGTCAAGGGGAAGGCCGGTGAAAAATTTTGCAGCCATGCAGCCGCCTTGGCATGAGTCGTAATTTCCACATGCTGTGCATGCGCCTTCTGATTCGGGTTCGCGAAGTGAGGTGAATAGTTCGCTGTTGCGCCAAACCTGAGCAAATCCGCCTTCGTTATGTACCGAACCAGCTTTGAATTGGTCGTGAATAACAAATGGACAGGCATATACATCGCCAATCGGATCAATGAGACACACCACGCGACCAGCCCCACACAAGTTCAAACCAGGAAGCGATTCTCCGAATGCATTTAAGTGGAAAAACGAGTCGCCTGTAAGCACGTTGTCACCATGTGCAATGAGCCAATTATAAATTTGTCGTTGCTGAGCCTGAGTTGGATGCAACTCATTCCATGTGTCTGCGCCGCGGCCGGCCGGACGTAAACGAGTAATGCGCAGCTGAGCGCCATAACTATCGGCGAGCGCTTTGAACTGATCAAGTTGGTCAACATTGTGTCGCGTCATGACGACTGAAATTTTGAAAGGACCAAAATTGGCATCGCGCAAATAGTTCATCGCAGCAATTGACGTGTCAAAAGATCCTTCTCCACGCACTGCGTCATTTGTCGCGCGATCTGCGCCATCCATACTGATCTGAATGTCGAGATAATTCATTCCAGCAAGACGCTTTGCGTTTTCTGCAGTGATGTACGTGCCATTCGTTGAGAACTTCACACCAATGTTGTTGTGTTCGGCATGTTCCAGAATTTCAAAGAAATCTTTTCGAATCATCGGCTCGCCGCCTCCGATGTTGATGTAAAACACTTGCAAGTCGCGGAGTTGGTCTAGAACATTCTTCACTTGATCAGTATCAAGCTCACGCGGATCGCGTCGACCACTGCTTGATAAACAATGGATACATTGCAGGTTGCATGCATATGTGAGTTCCCACGTGAGACAGATTGGTGCGTCAAGGCCACCTTTGAGTTGCGTGGTTAAGTTACTGACGGACACGTACGATCTCCGATGTTTCAAGTGAACTAATGGCTTTCACAAATGAATCCCATCGCTCAGGGGCCACATTGTGCGCGCGCAATGTGTCTGCAAGAGTTTCATGTGCTGCAACATCACGAAGCACCGCAACTACATCAGGGTGCTTAAGAAAAACGAGTTTGCGATTTCCGTAGTGATAGGCAAGCGCACCGAATGGCTCTGGCCGAATTGCAACCTGGGGGTGCAACTCACACGCTGAGTCCAGGGTGACGGTCATGGGAAAATTTCTGTTGGCTAGTACACACCACACATGCCGTCGATGGAGATTTCCTCTACGAGGAGTTCCTCAACAATGTGTGGGGTTACAGATGCCGTGGAAACGCTGTCGTGGCTTGGTGTTTGGGCCTGGGCGGTGTCGACGGCTAGAGATGCTGTGGTGTCCATTGGTCTCCACAGTACTCAGGTGGCGGGCTCGGGGTAGCGTCAGCGATGGGGGCTGGGCAACAATAGAACCAGTAACTCGCGGGCGCACCGTGTGCCACGCGACAGTGATGAGGGGGTCATGGTGAAGACGAAGGCAGCGGTGTTGTGGGAGCTGAATGCTCCATGGGCAATTGAAGAAATTGAACTTGATGCTCCAGGTCCAAACGAGGTGTTGGTCAAGATCGCAGCATCAGGAATGTGCCACAGTGACGAGCACTTGGTAACTGGTGACTTGCCATTTGAATTGCCAATTATTGGTGGTCACGAAGGTGCAGGCGTTGTGCAGCAAGTTGGCGCAAATGTCAGTTGGTTAGCGCCAGGCGACCATGTGGTCTTTGGGTTTATTCCATCATGTGGTCGTTGCGTCAGTTGCAGCACCGGGCATCAGAACTTGTGTGACCTTGGTGCCTATATGGCAACGGGAAAGCAAATTAGTGATCAAACTTCGCGACATCACGCTGGTGGAAAAGATGTTGGAATTATGTGTCTGCTCGGAACATTTGCCGAACACACAGTCGTGCACGAAGCGAGTTGCATCAAAATCGAAAAAGATGTTCCACTTGATCGTGCATGCTTGCTCGGATGCGGTGTTGTCACTGGTTGGGGCTCCAGTGTGTATGCAGCCGAAGTGAAGCCAGGTGACACTGTTGCAGTTGTTGGTGTTGGTGGCATTGGCGCAAACGCAATTCAAGGTGCCCGACTTGCTGGAGCAAAGCGCATTGTTGCAATTGATCCAGTTGAGTTCAAGCGCGAAAAGGCGATGGAGTTTGGTGCAACGCACACTGCAAGCTCAATGGCAGAAGCACTTCCGTTGTTGCAAGAACTCACATGGGGAACGATGGCTAACAAAGTCATCATGACAATGGGTGTTGGAAATGGCGCGATCATTCATGAAGCAATGGCATTGACTGCAAAGCGCGGACGTGTTGTTGTGACCAACATTCATCCAGCAACAGAGTTTGGCGCAGGAATGAGTTTGCTTGATCTCACATTGATGGAAAAGCAATTGGTTGGTTCGTTGTTTGGTTCGGGAAATCCACGTTCAGACATTCCAAAATTGATGGGCTTGTATCGCGAGGGTCAGCTTGACCTTGATGGCCTTGTGACCAAGGAATACAAGTTGAGCGACATCAATGAGGGCTATCGAGCTATGCGCGACGGAGAAAATATCCGTGGCGTTATCAAGTTCGACTAGTTAGTCATACAAACATGTCTCCAGCGTCGGCAAGCGACGTTCTCCGCACTTCCACAGCATCTGTTGTCGGTCGTGCGCGTGAGCTAGAGCTTGTCGTTGCAGCGCTTCATGGTGGCCGACATATTTTGTTGGAAGGCCCTCCCGGCACAGGAAAATCAACGCTTTTGCGCTCTGTTGCAGATGCTTTGGGTGTCGGTTTTGCTTTCGTGGAAGGCAATGCCGAACTCACTCCTGCGCGTTTGGTTGGTCACTTTGACCCCGCGCGCGTGCTGACTGATGGCTATAGCGCTGATGTGTTTGTTGATGGTCCTTTGGTGTCAGCTCTTCGCAATGGTTCATTGTTGTATGTAGAAGAAATCAATCGCATTCCTGAAGAGACACTTAACGTGCTCATCAGTGTGATGAGCGAAGGTGAAATTACTGTTCCACGACTTGGCACAGTGAAAAGCGCAGAAGGATTTCGGTTAGTTGCTGCGATGAACCCTTTTGACGCTGTTGGTACTGCACGTATTTCAAGTGCTGTGTATGACCGTGTGTGTCGAGTTGCAATGACATATCAAGACGCAGACGATGAAATTGAAATAGTGATGCGTGAACTTGCAAAGCAAGCTGGAGGCAGCAAGGTCTCTCGTGACTGGGTGGCATTAGTGGTGGAAATGGTGCGACGCACTCGCAATCACACTGACTTGCGTTTTGGTTCATCTGTGCGCGGTGCAATTGATACGGCCGTCGTTGCATCAAGTTTGTCAACAATGCGTAATGCCTCGGTTGAAACAGCAACGATCGGTCTGGATAGTGCGCTAGTAGCACTTACCGGTCGGGTGCGAATGCGCGAGGGAAGTGTGCGCACTGCAGAAGAAGTAATCGCCGAGATTTTTTCTGAAGTTTTTGGCGTGAAGCCGAAAGACGGCGACGCGGGAAAAGCTGGCGCCCCGACTGGGGCAACGAACTCCCAATCATAAAAGAGGGCGCTCAAGCCGAACAAGCAGTTCAGCAAGCAAACAAACGGACTACCTCGCGCAAAGAGCTGTCAAAACATTCTGGTTTTGAAGAAATCTCACCAGAAGTTGGCGAGCTAGATGAAATTGCTTTTGACGAAGCAATGCAAAATTCGCCAGATGAAACTTTGTCAATGCTTGCAGATTTAACTGCAGCAACAGATCCAGCATTGCGAGAGCTTGCTCGCAAACTTGCAGGTCGCATCTTGATCGATCTTGCTCAAACAGGAAAACCTCGTCCTCGCGGTATCGGGAAAATGTCTACGCGTAGATATCAGCCAGATGCGGGTGACATAGATATAGACGCAAGCTTGGACGGATTGAACGAACTGCGAGCAACCGGAATGGTTGACGCTGACGAGTTGAGAGTTCGGGGATGGTTGCGCCCTGGAACAGCAATCAGTTTGGTGGTTGATCGCAGCGGCTCAATGGGAGGAAAGCCTCTTGCCAATTCGGCAATGGCTGCTGCGTCAATTGCTGCACGAGAGCCAGCCGATTACAGCGTGTTGGTCTTTGGAAAAGACGTCATTGCGGCAAAATCGCAAGAGGTACACAAATCTGGCGACGATGTGGTGAATATGGTGTTGGCATTGCGAGGATTTGGAACCACTGATTTAGCGGGAGCTCTGCACGCTGCTCGAGAACAGCTTTCTCGATCGCGCGCTTCGCGAAAAATTACTGTTTTGTTATCTGACTGTCGAGCGACTGTTGATGGTGATGCGCGAGCGGCTGCAAGCGCACTTGATGAATTGGTGATCATTGCGCCTCTCGACGACGAGATGGAAGCTCGTGTGTTTGCCGAAGAAGTAGGTGCTCGATTTACAACGGTAAGTGGGCCAAGCGACATTCCCGACGCGATGCGGCGCGTGCTTGATTAGCGACAGCTTGGATCGTTCGGTGGCGAAATGCCGTAATTCGTCTGCTCGGGTGCAACTGCTGGAATCGTTGTTGGTGGTGCAGCATTTACTGAATGAGTGTTGAGGTAAGCCACAGTTTGGATTATTGCGCCAACTGCGCCTTCCGTTGATGCAACATCTGGCGTAGGTGTGGTTGCCGCAGAGCCAGGAGTTGCAAAACTTGCCTTGCCTTGGAAGAGCGCAAGAATTTCACGCATGGTGTCATTTTGAATTCGTGGAACTAAAACAGCTTGATCACCAATCATTTGGCCAGAGCTTTCAACTGTGTAAGTAGGGATGCCACTGGTGTTCAGATTGCGCATCGCTTGTGCAAGTTGCAACATTGTGATCGGTGTGAGCTTGTCATCGGTGATCACGTTTTTAAGCGCGGCATTGAGTAGTTCATTGGCTACTTTTGGACTTGACGAACCTTTATCGAGTGCCCGCTGCATAGCGCGACGAATGAAGTCTTGCTGGCGACTAATTCGACCTAAATCAGAAGTGCCATCTGATTGCCATTCGTTTTTGGCAGGGTCAAAGTATGAATATCCAGACCGCGAGCGTACGTAGGCGAGTGCATGGTCACCGCTGAATTCAAAGCAACTTGGTCCTGGAACGTATAGACCAGTTTTCTTGTCTCGTGTTTCGTATAGGAAGGGGACCTTTACTCCGCCAACTGCATCAACGATTTCTTTAAATGCACAGAAATCAATATTGACGTAATGATCAATAGAGATTCCAAAATTTTGATAAATCGTGTCGGCAAGCGTGTTTGGGTTTTTGCGTTCAAAGGCTGTGTTGATGCGATTTGATCGCGTGGACCCTGCAATTTTCACCCAAAGGTCTCGAGGAAACGAGAGAAATGCCGCTTGATTATCCTTCGGGTTTACCCGAATAATCATGATCGTGTCGCTGCGCTCACCGAACGAAGTACGGTCACCAAATGCCCCGGCATAAGGGGAATTTGGGTCTACACAGCTTCCATTGTCTGAGCCCGTCAACAGGAAATTCTTTGCTTCTAAATCGCCCTCGCTCAAATTCCATTGATCTGATGGGGTGATGTTTGCATCTTCATTCACTGCAACGTCATCGCCACGGTTCAAACTGACAACCTGTCTAGCGCTCAAGCGCTGACCTGCGTACAGCAAACCTGCGCCAACGATAAGCAGCGATGCTGCAATAACCATATTGAATACGAGCACCGCATAGTGCGAGCGCGGACGCTGATATTTGGTCATTGTGCCAACAAGCGAACGGATGTTGCAATCTGGTCGTGAGCGTGCGAAGAGAACTCAATTTTTTGTGCAACACCTGCATTGAGTAGATCAACTAAGCCTGCTTGCAGCAGTGCGATTTGTGAGTCGTTTGCGTTCACTAAAACATGTTCTACTTCGGCGCGTTGTGACACTTTTGCTTCAGTTTTTGTGCGACGTATTACTGCAAGCACATTACATACACAATCGAGGAGATTTTCAGGAGAATCTACAGATTGCGTACCATCAAGCAAGTCTGAACGCGTTGGCCATGAGGCGCGATGAATGCTTCCGCTTTGCCACCATGACCACACTTCTTCTGTTGCGAATGGAATGTGTGGAGCAAACAAGCGCTGTAGTGCACTAAGTGCGCGTTGCAGCGCTGCACGTGCTGAGTCTGACCCTGCACCTTCTGAGTATGCGCGAGTCTTTACAAGTTCTACATAGTCATCGCAGAACCACCAGAAGAATGACTCAGATTTTTCGAGTGCACGCGCATAGTCGTATGTTTCAAAAGCTGCTGTTGATTCTTCAACCACTGCTGCAAGGCGATTCAGCATTGCAATGTCCACAAGTTCAGTGGGGGTTGCGTTTGGATTGGTTTCTCCGAAGCCAAGAACAAATTTGGTGACGTTGAGCAATTTGGTAGCGAGTTTGCGACCAACCTTCATTTGGTCTTCACTAAATGCCGTGTCAACTCCGGGTCGTGCACTTGCAGCCCAATAGCGAACAGCATCACTTCCGTATTGCTCAAAAAGATCTATCGGCGTAACAACATTTCCTTTTGACTTCGACATTTTCTTGCGGTCGGGATCAAGAATCCAGCCAGACAGTGCTGCGTTTTTCCACGGCGCAACCTGGTGTTCAAAGTGCGAGCGCACTGTTGTTGCAAATAGCCAAGTGCGAATGATGTCGTGAGCTTGTGGTCGAACATCCATAGGGAAGATGTTGTTGAATAACTGTTGGTCGTCAATCCATCGACCCGCGATTTGTGGAGTGAGCGACGAAGTTGCCCATGTATCCATGACGTCTGGTTCACCAATGAATCCACCTGCAACTCCGCGCTGTGCCTCGGTGAAGCCCGATGGAACATCAGAACTTGGGTCGATTGGAAGCTGCGATTCGCTTGGAATAATTGGGTTATTGAAGTCGGGTTCACCTGATGAGGTGAGTGGATACCACAGCGGAATCGGCACACCGAAGTAACGCTGACGGCTGATTAACCAGTCGCCGTTAAGCCCGCCAACCCAGTTGGTGTAGCGGTGTTGCATGAAGTCTGGATGCCATGCAAGTTCGTCACCGCGCTTTAGTAGCGCAGCGCGCAGGGATTCATCACGTCCACCGTTGCGTATGTACCACTGTCGGCTTGTCACGATTTCCAAAGGACGATCGCCTTTTTCAAAAAACTTAACTGGGTGAGTGATGGGGTCTGGCTCGCCATTCATATCGCCACTGGCGCGCAGCATGTCAACAATTGCCGTCTGTGCTTGCTTTACGCTTTTACCTGCGAGTGCGGCGTAGTTCGCAGATCCGGTAGCTGACGAGATCCAATCTGGAGTGTCAGAAACTATTCGACCGTCACGGCCGATGACTGCGCGGGTCGGAAGATGTAGCTCACGCCACCAAATCACGTCGGTGAGATCACCAAACGTACAGATCATGGCAATGCCCGTGCCCTTATCGATTTGCGCAAGTTCATGTGCAACAACGGGTACTTCAACATCAAACAGTGGCGTGCGAACTGTTTTCCCAAATAGTGGTTGGTAACGCGCATCATCTGGGTGTGCGACGAGCGCAACGCAAGCCGGAATGAGTTCGGGACGCGTAGTAGCAATAGTGACGTTGCCAGCACCATCGGTGCGCGCAAAATTTATGGAGTGGTATGCACCAGGGCGTTCGCGATCCTCGAGTTCGGCTTGTGCAACTGCAGTTCCAAAGTCAACATCCCAAAGCGTTGGAGCTTCTTGCGCATACGCCTCACCGCGAGACAAGTTACGAATAAAAGCTGCTTGGCTCGTGCGGCGCGCGTAATCACTAATAGTGGTGTAGAGCAGCGACCAGTCAACGGAGAGTCCGAGTCTGCGAAATAGGTCTTCAAATATTTTTTCGTCTTGGTGAGTTAGCTCAACACACAGTTCGATGAAGTTCGGTCGCGAAATGGCGACGGCGCGATGGTCTTTTGGTACGTCTCCGCGAAACGGAGGCGTGAATTTTGGGTCGTATGCAATGTTGGGGTCACATGACACGCCGAAGTAGTTCTGCACCCGGCGTTCTGTTGGCAAACCGTTGTCGTCCCAGCCCATGGGGTAAAACACGCTCTTGCCGCGCATACGCCAAAATCGCGCAACAGTGTCGGTATGCGTGTAACTAAATACGTGTCCCATGTGCAATGAGCCACTAACCGTTGGTGGTGGAGTGTCAATTGCAAAAACGTTTTCTCGCGACGCGGTGCGATCAAAGGTGTACACACCAGATGTCTCCCATTTTTCAATGAGGGTCGATTCCAGGTTGTCGAGGGAGGGTTTTTCGGGGACGTTCATCGCGGTTCAACTGTATTGGAGCGAAACTGGGCTTGGCATCTTGTCGCGCCTCTAGGCTTGTCCCGTGCTGCATTTGTACGACACTGTTACGCGCGATGTGCGCGAACTGAAAATGCGAGAGCCAGGCAAGTTGGGCATTTATCTGTGTGGCCCCACCGTATACGGGCCACCACATTTGGGCCATGGGCGAGCAACGTTGGTCTATGACATTTTGCGTCGCTATTTGGAATGGTCTGGCGTGAAGGTGCGACTGGTCTCGAACATCACTGATATCGACGACAAGATTATTGATCGCGCAAATCGTGAAAATCGTGATTGGACTGAAATCACGCACAAGTGTGAAGACATCTGGTTTAAGGCAATGGGCGAGCTTGATGTGTTACGGCCGACTGATGTTCCTCATGCAACGGAATATGTAGAACAAATGGTTGCCATGATCGGCAACCTCATGTCACGCAATGCCGCGTACACCACAGATGATGGCGTTTACTTAGACATTTCCTCTGTGCCTGACTATGGCTTGCTTGCGCATCAGAGTTTGGATGACATGTTGAGCGGCGGTGGCGATCGTGAAGTGCTCGGTGCCGCACAGAAGCGACATCCAGCAGACTTTGCACTGTGGAAGTTTTCAAAACCAGGTGAACCAAGTTGGCCATCGCCATGGGGCGAAGGACGACCAGGCTGGCACAGTGAGTGTGTAGTGATGAGTTTGGAATTATTGGGCGAAGGTTTCGACTTGCACTGTGGTGGTGCAGACTTGCGCTTTCCACATCATGAAAATGAACGCGCGCAAGCAGTTGCACTTGGGAAAACATTTGCTCAGCATTGGATGCACAACGGTTTCGTGGTTGATACCGAAGGCGAAAAGATGTCAAAAAGCCTTGGCAATGTGACGAACCTTGTTGATTTGGTGCAGCATTATGACCCGCGCGCCTATCGCATGTTGTTGTTGCAGACGCATTATCGATCTCCAGTAAAAGTAGGACAAGACAACATCGATGCCGCAGTGAACTCACTTGCCGGACTAGATGGTTTTGCTCATCGCATGGCTAACACTTCGTTGCCGACTTCTGTGCCAGATGAAACTGTGATTGCGCAGTTTCGTTCACTCATGGATAACGATCTTGACTCACCATCTGCAATGGCTCTGATTTTTGATGCGGTTCGTCGCGCAAATATCGCTGCTGAATCTGGTGATGCCGCGTCTGTCGCATCACTTTCTGGTGCAGTGTTTGAAATGTGTAATGCGCTTGGTTTGAAGCTGCGTGCAGGTGACGACATTGATCCCACAATTGTGGAACGCGCAAATGCGTTAGATGCAGCGCGCAAAGCGAAAGACTTTGCACTGGCTGATGCAATTCGCAACGAACTTCAAGCGGCCGGATATGTAGTTGAAACTACAAAAGACGGCACGCGAGTGCGTCGCAGTTAGTTTCGGTTGAACCTGCGATGAATTCTGAAAAGCCAACGCGCGAACCATTGCCGCGAGGCTTCTGGGTTATTTGGTCAACCGTTGCACTCGACATGGTGGGGTTCGGCATTGTTGCGCCAATTCTTGGCCGTTATGCGGATCGGTTTGGAGCAAATGGATTTCAGGTGGGATTGCTGTTTGCCTCATTTTCATTGGCTCAAATGGTGTTCTCGCCAGTCCTTGGCCGCTGGTCAGATCGCGTTGGCCGCAAACCCGTCATCGTCATTTCGCTGATTGGAACAGCGATAGGAAGTTTTATCACTGGTGCCGCAGGTGCATTGTGGGTGCTGTATGTAGGCCGACTTATTGATGGTGCATCGGGTGCAAGCGTGTCGGTTGCACAGAGTGCAATTTCAGACCTAGGTGCTCCGAAACAGCGAGCAAAAATGCTCGGCATGTTGGGTATGGCATTTGGGGTTGGATTCGTTGTTGGACCAGCACTTGGTGGTCTTGCTGCACTTGGCGGCCCACACGTTCCGTTTTATGTTGCAGGGGTGTTGGCATCAGTCAATGCAATCGCTGCAATCATTCGCTTGCCGGAAACACGAACGCCAGAAGTTGTTACACCGATTGAGCAACCGCAACCTAGACAGAGAAAAATAACTTCCTACGTTGTAATCGGATTTTTCTCCACGCTGCCGTTCGCAGGTTTTGAAGCAACATTTTCGTTATTCGGTGGTTCGCGATTTAATTTGACCGAAGCATCGACTGCCGCAGTCTTCCTTGCCGTAGGAGTGCTGATGTCTGCTGTTCAAGGTGGACTCATCGGTCCCTTGACTCATCGCTTTGGTTCGCTGCCACTACTGCGTGTTGGGCAAGTGTCTGTTGCAGTCGGAATGCTGTTTTTGGGTGCCGCGGTGATTTGGCCGGTACTCATTGTTGCGCTTGCATTTATGGTGATTGGAGCAGGAATCTCAAGTCCATCGCTCACGACATTGGTTGCAAATTCGGCTCCCGAATCTCGGCGAGGTGAAGTGCTCGGAATTCAACAATCCGCAAATGCACTTGCGCGAGTTGTTGGACCTCCTCTTGCTGGTTTGGCTTTTGACCACATTGGAATTGGTGCACCGTTCACGTTGGGTGCTGGTGTGTACCTGATTGCCATCGTTGTTGCATCTCGCCGCTCACTCCAGTCCGCATCATGAGCGACGAAACACGTATGGGCTACCAGCCCGCACTCGATGGTTTGCGTGCAGTCAGTGTCATTGCAGTGATTTTGTATCACGCGGGATTGAGCTGGATTCCAGGTGGGTTTATTGGCGTTGAAGTGTTTTTCGTTGTCAGCGGCTTTCTGATTACTTCACTGATGATTGATGAGCAGCATGCATTTGGGAAGGTGGACCTAAAGCAATTCTGGATTCGCCGTGCTCGACGCTTGCTACCTGCATTGTTTGCAATGTTGATTGCAGTGCTAGTAGCAGTGACATTTTTTGCTACCGATTCTGCTGCAGATTTTCGTCGCGATGTCGGTCCATCACTGGTGTACTTTTCAAATTGGTGGCAGATTTACTTCGTAGAAACACCATATTTTGCTGCCAATTCGCTACCAACACTTCGCCATCTTTGGTCGCTTGCCGTAGAAGAGCAGTGGTATGTCATCTGGCCTGTTGTATTTGCTTTTGTGCTCGGAAATAAACGCATTCCAAAGCGGATTTCTGCTGTATTCATTGCTCTATTGGCTGCAGGAGTCATGGTCGGAACAGCTCAGGCTTTCATTGCAGATAATGAAACTCGAATCAACTTTTTGTATCTCAGTACCGCAAGTCGCTCAAGTGGGTTGTTGCTTGGTGCAGCACTTGCGTGTGCCTGGCGACCATGGAAAAAAGCGGTGGTCAAATTTCGAGTAGTTCGATCAACGGCTGCAGACGTGTTGGCCATTGCATCGCTTGCAGCTCTTGGATATATCGCTGCCACAGTTCATGTTGCTGATGAATCGCTGTACAAGGGATGGCTTGCAGTTGCCACTGTTGCTTCAATGTTGATCATTGCTGCAGTCGTTCGATCAGGTGGTTCGCTGATTCAAAAGTTGTTTTCGTTTCCGCTGTTGGTGGAAATTGGTCGCAGGTCGTATGGCCTGTACTTATGGCACTGGCCAATATTTGTGGTCGCCGGTGCTCGTTTGTCGTCTACCCGCCTCGCTTACGCACTGACCGCAACGGTGATCGTAAATGAGTTCGTCTATCAATTCATTGAAACCCCTGCACGTAAAGGCGCAATTGGTATTTGGTTCAAGAAGCGGCGAGAATTATCTGCTGTGCGTCGCCGTCTTCCCTTTGTGTTTTCAGCCGCAGTTGTTGCCCTTGTCGGAGTATCAAGTGTGCAACTTTCAGGTATTCAAGCACGTGATGTTTCTATAGATACAGGAAATTCCGATGTGGTGTTTGTTGCACCTACCAGTGTTCCAGTGTCAGTGACAACCGTTCCGAATGCACCAGTAACAAGTACAACTCTTGCCAAACTGCCGCGCAGACTGCTGATTGTTGGTGATTCGCAAGCTCATGCAGTTGCGATTAACAAACCGAGCGGCATTGAAAAGACATTCACCATTACCGATGGATCAATTGATGGCTGTGGTGTGTATGACCGAGGTGTAGGCATAGGTGGCGAATCAGGCAAGTTCAGACGAAATTTTGCAAATTGCGCTGGGTTTGAAAAGAAGTGGACCAAGGCCGCAACTTCATCTAAAGCAGATGTCGCGTTGGTGATAATTGGCGCTTGGGAAGTGATGGACTTGCAGATCAATAGCTTCTTGTTCAAAGTGAACACACTTCCCGCTGACACAATTTTTAAGACTCAATTGCAACGGGGTATTGATGCGCTGCGCAAACAAAATGTTGCAGTTGCTCTTTTAGAAATTGCTTGTATGCGCCCAGTGGAATCAAAAGGTGGGCCAGTGCCACCGCTTCCGCAGCGAGGTGACGACACCAGGACTGGCCACCTGAATGAGTTGATGCGCGAAGTCGCTGCTCCAGAAAATGATGGTGTCTACTTCGTGAATGGTCCTAAGGAATGGTGCAACGATCCAAAGGTCGCCAACAGTTTGAGCTATCGCTGGGATGGAGTTCATGTCTACAAACCGGGGGCAAAGCTCATTTTGGAGACCATCGCCCCCGCGTTATTGCAGATTCCTGTTACCCGCTCGAAGTAGCACCGCTGCTTACCGTGCGGTAACTTGTGCGCATGGCTGAATTTTCACTCTCCCTTAACGACGACCAATTGCAACTCAAAGACTGGATTCACCAGTTTGCAGTTGACACCATTCGCCCAGCAGCGCATGAATGGGATGAAAAGGAAGAGTTTCCGTGGCCGGTAGTGCAAGAGGCCGCAAAGATCGGTTTGTACGGTCTTGACTTCATTATGAATGCGATGTCAGACCCAACCGGTCTCACCATGGTGGTGGCGATCGAAGAATTGTTCTGGGGTGATGCCGGAATTGGAATGGCAATCATGGGTTCTGGTCTTGCTGCTGCAGGAATTGCAGGCAACGGAACTCCAGAACAAATGATGGAGTGGGTTCCACAGTGTTACGGAACCCCAGACGATGTGAAGCTTGGCGCATTTTGTGTAAGCGAACCAGATGCAGGAAGCGATGTTTCGAACTTGCGTACGCGCGCTGTGTACGACGAAGCAACGGATGAATGGGTAATCAACGGAACAAAGGCATGGATCACCAACGGTGGAATTGCCAACGTACACGTGGTGGTTGCAGCAGTTGATCCAGACCTCAAGGGTCGAGGTCAGGCAAGTTTCATCATTCCACCAGGAACTAAAGGTTTGTCGCAAGGTCAGAAATATATGAAGCACGGAATTCGTGCAAGCCACACTGCAGAAGTTGTGCTTGACAATGTTCGCGTTCCTGGCCGTTGCTTGTTGGGTGGTAAAGAAAAACTTGATGCCAAGCTCGCTCGTTATCGCGAAGGAACATCAAGTGGCAAGCAGCCAGCAATGGCAACCTTTGAAGCAACACGTCCGGCTGTTGGTGCGCAAGCTTTGGGAATTGCTCGTGCCGCATACGAGTATGCACTTGATTATGCAAAAGAGCGTCAAGCATTTGGCAAGCCGATCATCATGCACCAAGCAATTGCATTCAAACTTGCCAACATGGTGACGCAAATTGATGCTGCACGCTTGTTGATTTGGCGTGCATCTTGGTTGGCGAAAAATGGTGGATACAAGAATGCAGAAGGATCACAGAGCAAGTACTACGCATCTGAAATGTCGGTGAAAGTAACCGAAGAAGCAATTCAGATTTTGGGTGGTTACGGCTACACGCGTGAGTATCCAGTAGAGCGCTGGCACCGTGACGCCAAGATTCACACCATCTTTGAGGGCACCTCAGAGATTCAGCAGTTGGTGATTGCTCGTGCAATCTCCGGCTTGCGAGTCGAGTAAAAAAGCCAATAGAAATCGGCTATTTCGCATTTCTGTGCTGAAAAAGCCAATGAGGGGCCCCGACAGGGCTCCAATCCATTTCTGCACGATTCTGACCCTTTCCGAACCGTTTTTGTGACGTTTTGTCACAGATTTGTGACAGCAATGGGTATGGCTTCCTTCGGCTTTAACGCTCCGACGACGGCTCTGGAGCCGTTCTAGTCCCGCGCTACTTGGGATTGGGGCAGGATTGGTCTGTGAACCAATAAGTTCGTTGCGATTACTGCGGAACCTTGTCCGATTTGCCCCTCGACCAACAGCGAGTTTTTCAGGAGTCGTTGCACACAAGCATCTGTCCAGAATGCCTCGGGCACAATATTCACCATCCCTTTCGGGGCTATGACGAACAAGAAGATTTCCATGGAGACGGCTGCAGTCTCGAGGATCTGCAGGCTTGCCACATCTGTCGTAGACCATTGACTCATACGCCATTGGATAACTGCCAATGCGATGCATGTATGGTCATTGAGGGGAAGATCTCGGAGCCGAGTAAGTACGTCCAAGAAGAGTTCTTCGAAGAGTTCACCTTAAGTATGGAGATTGCCCTGGAGCAGAGGGCTCATCTGAGGGCTCAACCCCAGTTATGGGACCGTATCGATGATCACTAGTCAGGTCCAATATCGAGTTGCGTAGTGCGACCTAGCAGTTCCCTAGTTTCCCCCTTGAGAGTCCGCTTTCTGGACTTATCGGTGTATCCCACAGTGACAGCTGTGACACCTGAGCCGTAGTCTGTATTTGACCAATACACGTCATGGATTTGACCATAACAAAGCTTTGAAATCGGTCTCCTGAGAGGACCCCAAAATGGCAGCAAAAAAAGCCACAGTTAAGAAGGCAAGCAAGTCTGAAGCTCCGGTTTTCCAGCAAGTCTTCAAGACCGTTGATGACCTTTTGCGCAAAGACGCAGGTTGTACATCAGAGCTCGACTACACCGAGCAGTCTTCATGGCTGCTGTTCCTGAAATATCTCGACGCACTTGAGCAAGACCGAGAGCAGGAAGCAAAACTCATCAACAAAAAATATGAATACATCCTCAACAAGGAATATCGGTGGAGTGTCTGGGCAGCACCTCACAATGCACAAGGTGCTATCGACTACAACACCGCACTCACTGGCGAAGACCTCATCGACTTCATCAACCTTAAACTCTTCCCATATCTCAAAGGCTTTAAACAACGCGCCGCGACTGTAAACACTATCGAGTACAAAATCGGTGAAATCTTTGATGAAGTTCGAAACCGGATGACAAGTGGATACGGGATAAGAAATATCATTGACCAACTTGATCGACTTCAGTTCGGCTCACAAAACCAAAAACATGAACTCTCTGACTTGTATGAAGTCAAGATCAAGAACATGGGTAATGCCGGCCGTAATGGTGGCGAGTACTACACGCCACGCCCTCTCATTCGCGCAATCATTAATGTTGTAGACCCCAAAGTCGGTGACACTGTGTACGACGGAGCAGTGGGGTCGGCAGGATTTCTTTGCGAAGCCTTCGAATACATGTCCAAACAAGATGGTATGACCACCAGCAAAATGAAGACACTGCAAGAAAAGACTTTCTACGGCAAAGAGAAGAAATCACTTGCTTACGTCATCGCAGTTATGAACATGATCCTTCATGGAATCGATGCGCCCAACATTATTCACGGGAACACTCTTAGCGAGAACATCGCTTTGATTCAGGAAAAAGACCGCTACAGCGTTGTGCTTGCCAACCCGCCTTTTGGTGGATCGGAACATGGGGAGGTTCAGCAGAACTTTCCAATCAAATCAGCCGAAACCGCGTATTTGTTCTTGCAGCACTTCATCAAGATCCTTAAGGCCCCGGGTCGGGGTGGAGTGGTCATCAAAAACACAGCGTTGTCTAACACTGATAATGCATCGGTCGCAGAGGCTGGTGCGAAATTCCAAACTCCAGTATTGATGGGGTAGCGGCTGGGGTTTC